>NZ_JBMGUV010000015.1:0-124613 GCF_049058285.1 Lysinibacillus sp. UGB7 | reverse complement strand
GCTAATTTTTTTAAAATATAAAAGCAGATTTTCTGAATGTGTAGAAAATCGGCCTTTACAATATTTTCGGTGTTTTCTAGAAATTATTTAAAAACATTAATTTTTTTCAGTACAATACAAACAGGAATGGCAGCACAGATGCCTACAATATTTTGAACGAGGTTACCAGGAATAGAGGCTGCTGGTATGATCCAATTCCCAAATAGCACACGTTCACAAATATAATAACCAGCTAACATAAAGGGAACTGAAATAATGGTAGCGATGAGATTGAACGTAATACTATTACCTTGTCGACCCTGAGACCAGGCAATTTTCCCAACTATATAGCCTTGCAAACCACGCGTTAAAAAAGTAAAAGGTGCCCATAATGTCCATCCAGATATTAAATCGAATAAGCCCATCCCAAAGGCGCCAGCCATTGCTCCTTTTTTAGGACCAAATAAGATGGATGTGATAAAGAGCATCGCCGTTCCAAGATGAACCAAACCACCGTTTGCAGTAATAGGTAATTTAATATTTATAAAGAGCGTTGCAACGAATACTAGTGCAATTAACATGGCCGTTTGAATCAAATCAAAAACGCGTGTATTTGTATAACTTTTCGTACTTTTTGTAATGTTCATAGTAATAGACCTTTCTTACCTTTTTTATCGGTTTTTTATTTATTGATAAAGTTAGCAAAGGAGTGGCCTATTGAAAAGTATCAATTTTGCGTAATTTTACAAGGTCAGTTTTCAACACCTGCAGTACTTTTTAGTTTAGAAAGTCTTAATCCTATATGCGACAACCGTGTTTATTGACGCTCAGAAAGTGAACAGCAACCTAGCGCGCAAGGGTTTAGTGAATTTTTACAAATATTATATTTCCCATAACGTGTAACGTTTTTAGTTAGAAGTAGAAGTGCATTTACTTTATAAAACTAAACGCTGTGCTTACTAGCTTTTTAAAATTTAAGCTGTGAACAGCAAAATACAAGGGAGCGTTTTACATAAAGCGAAATAATGAAAAGTAAGAAAGAAACAACAAGTGATAAAGGAATACTTAAAATAACTGGAAGGTCAACGCCTTGCCAAATACTCATTTTTAATTGGTCAAAGCCCACTGTTCTTAAAATACCGGCTAGTATTGATAATACTGCACTTAAAATCAACCCTCCGTAGAGGACCGATAACACTAATGTTGCGAGCAAGCAAAAAAATGACCGAATCATTTTCATCTAATTTTCACTCCTGATGATTTGCTGCACTTTAGCATTCGGAGAGATTGAATAGTCTTGTTTGTAATAAAGTGTTTGTATAATACAATTATCTTCAATTACCACGACATCCCCTTCAACAATTTCCGCATCAGTGTTAGAAAGTTCCAAGGTTCTCCCTTGTATACTTTTGCAAACTAATTTTTTCTTTAAGAAAGACAGAGATAGTCTATCTTTTTCAACATAAATTTCATCAGCGATAAGCTGATTGATTTCACTTCGGCCAGACATTTTTAACTGAAATTGTTTTGCGTGTATTTCTTTCGCTTTAACAAGGCCAGTTGCATTAAAATGTTCTGCTTGTAATTTTTGTTCGATTGTTAGCTTCCCCGAACTGTTAATCTTCTGTACTTGCCCATTTCTCATCTTTAAATTTCCAGCATTCGTCATTTCATTTATTTCACAAAAATCCTTGATGACACAAGATCCTGTATTTTTTAAAACGTGTGCTTCAACGCGAGAATGGAAAGAACTATGTCCGTGAGTAGAGATTGTTTTTAAGCGTACTTCTTGATGTAAAGCAACAGCACCGCGGATATTTAACTGCTCACAGTTTGGGGCTAATTCTTTAATACTGCCACTTGTAAGGGTTATGGTGCGTAACTTCTGAACTTGTTCGTTTGTCATGGATAATCACCTCATTATAATTTAATTAATATATATTTTAATTATTAAAACATATATTAATTAAATTATATGTAGCTTTATTTTGTCAAGAACTAAAAATTGTCTCAAATTCTGAAAATAAGCTTTTAACAATCATTTATAGACGTAGGCTCGTTGATTGGAGCGCAGGCGGCGACTTCTGCGGGAAAAGCATGAGCTGAAGGCCACGCAGGAGCATAGTGACGAGGAGACCGACGCCATGCCCGCGAAAAGCGTCCGCCGTAGCGGAAAGCAACATGTTCATATAGATCTTCTATGTTTAAAAGAAAAAAGACTGTAGACAAACTCAAATTTTTTTTGAGTTTGTCTACAGTCAGAGGATTTCATAAAAATGAAATCCTAAAAAATTTTTTTCATTAACTGATTAACATCAATTAGCACTTTGGCAATATCAATTAGTTTTTCTTGTGGTAATTTCAAGAATATTTCTTGTACCTTCACTTCCCCATCAGCCGTTAACACCATTTTCACGACACGTCTGTCTTTGCTTTCTCTAATCCGTTGCACTAAGTTTAATTTCTCCAATTTATCGCACATCGATGTAATAGCTCCAGGTGTTACAGTGAAAAAATCAGCTATTTCAGTTGCTTTCATGCCACCATTGATTTTTAGCTGAAGAAGAAGTATCAGCTGGTTCTGAGATAGAGACTCACCTTCTGAGAGAAGGTTGACAAACATCATAGATTTTTGTTGTATTTCAAGCATTTCTTTCATAATGATTTCCACATGTTTCATTTGACTATTATTTGACATTTGATCACAGCCCGTTAAAATATTTACAATTTAAATTATATAGTAAGTATATAATTAATTTATCGTACTGCCAATATACTTTAGTCTCTTGATCCCGAGTGAACGAGGCGGTCGATGAACGGACTGTAAAAGCTCGATTGAAGTTTCACTTTTGGGCAAACGATATAAACTGTAGATAAAAGTAAGTAATTTTACAGCAAATGGGAGTAAAGATGAATAAGAATTTTTATTATCTTTGGGGAAGTATTTCCTGGGGAAAGTTAGGTCTATCATTATATACAATGAACATGACGTTAATAATCTTTTCTCTTACACATAGAATCGAGGCAGTAATTGAAAAAGAAAGACTGCACATGAAAATGATGTAAATACTGATATAGTTGAAGAAGTTTATCGGACGATGATTTCCTGTGTCATTAAATTGGAATTGCAAGAACATACAAAAATAAATAAAGTAACATGCAATCGCTAATATCAAGCTGAAAATATTGGCGATTGCATTTTTAGTACAAGCTATACCCTTTTCGGAAAAGTTGTAGCTTTATACATCTTTCTTTTATAGACGTAAAAGTACATACTTAGTGGCCACCACATCACTAAAAAGATTGGATAAATAGACCATATTGTTCCTGGTGAGGAAACTGCATTTACTGTAATAAAAAAGATGCTGATGAGTATGCTAGCGTAAATAGAGAACGCAACGAATGTTTTTTTCTGAGCATGATATAGAGCCAAGGGCCACCATATGACTAAAAATGCTGGATAAATAGCCCATGGATATTGAGGGGACATGACAAGATTTAAGATAAAATAATAAATGATGGTGCTCGCACAGCCAAAAAGTGCGACTTTCAACGATTTTGCTTTTTCCTCTAAAAACATGAGGATGGGCCACCATAATATTGGGTAAAAGGCATACATAATCCATAAATGATTAGGTGAAAATAAATAATTTTCGATTGTCAGGAAAGCGATGACCATAATACTACAGAATACAGAATACTGTTTGTATAATTTCTTTGACATAAAATATATAGTGATCGGCCATAGTAAAAGAAGTAAACAAGGATAAATAAACCAAATCGTTTGTGGTGATGTTATATAATTCACCATTGCTAAAAATATCATGGTCATCAGGCTACCTGCTACGGAAAAACTAATATAATGTTTCATAATTACTCCCTCCATTTCTTACGTGACCAAACGAAGTACATGGATAGAGGCCACCATAATATTGCGAAGATTGGGTAGATTGCCCAAATTGTATTTGGTGTATAGTAAAGATTGATAAAAAGAAATAAAGCAATAATTAAAGAACTGCCCCAAACCGAAAATTCTAAATTTAATTTAGCCATGTTTTTAGTTTCTGGTTTTTTCACACCTAATTCATTTCTTAAATCTTCAATATCTCCGAACTCAACGATGGCTTTATTAATCGCGTCATCTTCTTCTTTTCCTTGCTCCATCAAATAAAATACTTTTTCTTCAAGGTTTTGAATAATTTCTTGTTTCACCATTTCTGTCTCATTATTACGAGGAATATCTTTAAACAACTCATCAATATGATTTTTTATCTTTTTCATTCTAAGCCCTCCATAAATAAATCGATAATTTCCTTCACTTCCATCCATTCTTTTACTAGCTCGTTTAAATAGGCTTTACCTAATGGGGTAATACGGTAATACTTTCGTTTGCCTCCATGAGAAATATCACCATAATAGGCTTCAATAATTTCTCTTTTCTCTAAACGCTGAAAAATTGCGTATAAAGTTGCTTCTTTAATTTGAAAACGATTATTTGTACGGAGACTAATTTCTTGAGATATTTCATAGCCATATCGATCTTTCTCTGAAATTAGCCGCAAAATAATTGAATCCAAGTGTCCGCGGATGATATCACTTCGAACCATAAGTCACCTACTTAGATAATATTGTTCTATCTGGTAGAGTAATATTAGCAAAGATTACTCTGCCTGTCAAAGTAATAAATGAAAAAATTCTGGAAATAAATTTGAGCACCCACAAAGGTTTTATGAAATGGACTAAAAAAATATTGATGCAACTTTCGTCGTCTAGCTATGTACGGTGTTACAAGGAATAAAAAAATTCCACAGGATATACATCCAGTGAAATTTTTGCCGGTATAGCTAAATTAACTACTTAGGCATTTGGCTGAGGTAATGGTTCAACTATAGGGTGTTCTTCAGACGAGAGGAATGGATAGTCGGCGTTTCCCGTGATTTGATAACACCCTTATCCTCCATAAAGGGCTATGCTCATGTGCTTAAATCTGCTCTCTATCCACTGGTCGCAAGAAGAATTTCAGACGATTGGGCGTACACTTCGAGAGAAAACGAGCGGATCTGGCTTGAAGATGAGTATTGCGAAACAATTAACCGTTGCACACGGGGGAGAAATATTCGAATCCAGCAAACTGGGACATGGTACGGAAATTGTACGAAGGTTTCGACTGTAAAATTTCTGTAGTACACTGCATCTCACGGACTTTCTATAACGACTACTGAAAAAGTAAATCCGATAAACAAAGGTTACCTTAACCTAAAGATTATCGGATTTTTGACTAATATAAAGCCGAATTATTCGTTTACAACTATAAATACAACCCTGCAAGAAAGATCCCTAATGCTTCTTGATAGATTTCATCAAACTGGTTTAATGGCAGTGGATTTGTACCGCTACCTAATTCCACGGTAAAACCGGGTCGTCGCCAATCTTGAATGAACCAATCCTTATAGCCTGCATAGCTGCCAGCTGATTGAACAGGCTCATAGCCACTTACTCGACTAAACTCATTCACCAATACTTCAGACTCAGGTGGTTCAAGATTTTCAAATCCCCAAAAGATGACTCTTCCCTGAGTATGAAAAGCCAAGACTCTTGCAAAATCACGTTTTCTTGTCAACTCGGCCATCGCAATGGACTCAGGTTCGGAAAGGGGACTTTTACCTCCGTAATCACGGGGACCTGGCGTTTTCGGATTGCGCGCACTTTCTAATTCCCACTGGGCGGGAAACTGGTCGTTCAAATCGACACCATTTATATTCGCCTTCCAGCCAGAAAAGTCGGAACTGCCATTATTCCAACCTATTAGTTTTTTTCCTAATTCATCGTCTGGCGGCCCATTTAGTACTAAATGGACGCCATCCGGATTAACCATCGGAACAATGGATAGCGATGTTTGCTGGTATAGAGGAGAGGTAGAAAGTCCACGAATTGTAGTTTGGTTTGTCAGAGAGAGCAAGTAATCATTTAGAAATGTCAAAATGATAGGAGTAGTAATCCACTCATTCGCATGAAATGAGCCATTATAATGAACTCGTTTAGAGCCATTCCCGACTAAAATCTCAGGAATTTCTCGTGCTAATACAGAATTGCCAATGGAAGAACTTTGGATGAACGGATAGGCGATTTGTAGTTTTTTCAGATCGCTCATCATAATGTTATAGTCATAATCTTGTTTGCCATTTACGAGCCTCCAGGTAATCCTCTGAGGGACGTGAATGGTCTGGCCGATTTGCAGACGATTAGGATTAAGATTGGGATTGACAAGTAGAATGGCCTGGATAGGAAGATTTCGATTTTGAGCAATTTGCCATAAAGTGTTCCCTTGTTGGATTTGATAATCGGTTGTAACAAATCCTGGAATTCGAATGCGTTGTCCAACCTGAAGTATTTGTGGGTTAATATGTCGGTTGGAATCAATAATGAGTTGGAGGGGAATTTTAAATACTTCACTGAAATGCCAAAATGAATCCCCCGGACTTACAAATACATCCACATCTTTTCTCCCCTTATTTTCAAGATAGTGCATCATAGAAGTATATGAATTTCTACAACACTTCGTTCAATACATAAAATGCGCAAGGAGAAGTTATTTTGTTATTTTTGTTTCGCCTATTATACTGATAAGATAGTTACAAGACAAATAAAGTGAAACTTCAATCAGTGGTTTTTCCCCCACTGATTGATAGTTAAACCACTCGGGTTTTTACGGACAGTTGTTCTGTCCACTTGAGGAGAGCATGTTACTGACCGTTAATACGGGATAAAGTGAAACTTCAATCAGTGGGAGTTCTATCCCCGCTGATAGATAGTTGAACCACTCGGGTTTTTACGGACAGTTGTGCTCTCCACTTGAGGAGAGCATGTTACTGACCGTTAATACGGGATAAAGTGAAACTTAAATCAGTGGGAGTTTTATCCCCGCTGATAGATAGTTGAACCAATCGGGTTTTTACGGACAGTTGTGCTCTCCACTTGAGGAGAGCATGTTACTGACCGTTAATACGGGGTAAAGTGAAACTTCAATCAGTGGGAGTTCTATCCCCGCTGATAGATAGTTGAACCAATCGGGTTTTTACGGACAGTTGTGCTCTCCACTTGAGGAGAGAATCTTACTGACCGTTAATACGGGATAAAGTGAAACTTAAATCAGTGGGAGTTTTATCCCCGCTGATAGATAGTTGAACCAATCGGGTTTTTACGGACAGTTGTGCTCTCCACTTGAGGAGAGTATCTTACTGACCGTTAATACGGGATAAAAGGAAGGAATTACATGTATAGTAAATTAAAATTAGGTATTCGTTCTAAGATTACTATAGGCTATATAGTTATCATTCTTTGTTTACTTGCGTCGGTTATCATATTAAATAATCAAATTACATCGCTACAAAAGGAAAGAAATTTTATTATAAAGTATGATTCACAGGTACAAGCGCTAACAAATAGTATTGAAAAATATATATTGGATATGGAATCCAGTCAACGGGGATATATTATTACAGGTGAATTAAGTTACTTAGAACCATACGACAATGCTTCGAAAAATTGGAAGGTTGATTTTAATGAGCTTCATCAACTATTAGATGATAAACCAAATCAACAAGAGAAGTTAGAAGAAATAAAGGCCACGATAGAGCATTGGGTTGCTACATCAGGTGATACAACAATTAAGCTAAAAAAAGATAATAACACAGCAGAGCTAAGGGAATTTTTTAAAGTGGATATTGGTCGTAAGGATATGGAGACGATGCGCAAGCAATTTGCATCGTTCCGTACAGCTGAAAATGTTTTGACTCAAACCAAAGCAAACCAATTGGATAAAAAAAATAGTAATTTAACAAGCGGGTTATTCGGGTTATTGGTACTTGTTTCGGTTATTGCTATTGTAATCGCTAGTGGAATTTCTCGTTCCATTGTAAAAACAATAACAGAAGTTACAGAGGCAATTAAAGTAATTGCTGCTTCAAAGGGCAAGCATAAAGGAAGAATCCATGTAAAAACAAACGATGAGATTAACGCTCTTGCCGATGCAACCAATGAGCTTTTAGATACACTTGAGAAACGGGAATGGTTGCAGTCCAACGTTGCTGAAATTGTCACAAAATATCAAGGGATATCCGCAATTACGCAATTAGCGGAAATCTTCCTGTCAGAAATAGCGCAAAAGACACAATCCTCACTTGGTGCATTTTATGTGCGTGAAATGAATAATAATGAAATCCATTTTGTGAAAAGGGCTGCGTTTGCAGACGCAAGCGATAATATTGGAATGGAACGTTTCAAAATAGGACAGGGTTTAATTGGACAATGTGCTTCTGACAAACAGATATATATTTATAACGATATTCCTAATGATTATCGAGTAATTGGAACAGGCTTAGGAGAAGCACCTCCTAAGAGCATCTTTATGATTCCGATTATATTTGAAGAGGAGGTCATAGCTATTGTTGAATTGGCGACAATGACCAACTACACAAAGTTACAACAGGAATTAGTAAAACAAATCGTTGAAACTTTTGGACTAACTGTGAATAGTATTTTAGGTCGCATGGAAATCGTCCGTTTATTAAATGACTCGAGAGCGATGACAGAAGAATTACAGGTACAATCCGAAGAGCTACAAACGCAATCGGAAGAATTACAAATGCAGACAGAAGAACTTACAATGATTAATGAACAGCTGGAAGAAAGAACGAAAGATGCAGAAACAAAATCAAGAGAACTAGAAATAGCCAAAAGAGATTTAGAAGAAAGTGCTGAGCAGCTTTTACTTAATTCTAATTATAAGTCCGAATTTTTAGCCAATATGTCTCACGAATTGAGAACACCACTGAATAGTATTTTAATTTTATCTGAAATGTTAGCTGAAAATAGTCGTAACAGTCTAACAGAGGAGGAAGCAGAATTTGCTAGTGTAATCCATTCCTCGGGGGAAGACTTACTTGCATTAATTAATGACATATTGGATCTATCAAAAGTTGAAGCTGGAAAATTAGATATAATATTTGGAGAAGTAAATGTAAGTGAAGTGCCACTACAATTAGAGCAAATTTTCTCGCCAGTCGCACACAAAAAGAAGCTAGATTTTCAAATGACAATAGCTGAAAATGTAGTGGATGTTTTCTTTACGGATGAGAAGAGATTTTTGCAAATTTTAAAGAATTTATTATCCAATGCTTTTAAATTCACGGAAGAAGGTTCTGTAAATCTAAGTATTGAACAACTTGCAAATGAACAGTTAACAAATAATATGCAAGAGATTAGTAATGAATGGCTGGAAATCACTGTGTCAGATACCGGTATAGGTATTCCGAAGGACAAACATCAACTAATCTTTGAATCATTCCAGCAGGCAGACGGTGCTACTGTGCGTAAGTATGGCGGAACTGGTCTAGGTTTATCTATTTGTAAAGAATTCGCCAAATTACTTGGAGGATGGGTGTCCTTACAAAGTGAAGAGGGGAAAGGCAGTAGCTTTACGCTTACTCTGCCAAGTTTACCGAATGGCATCAACGAGGAGACATGTTCTAACCTTACTTTTGCCGAGGTTATGGCTACAACCGTAGTTAATGAGAAAATAGAAGTAATAGAAGAAACATTTGATGAAAGCTATCAGGATGCCCAAAATGAAGTGGATGTTTTTCATGATAAAAATATATTAATTGTCGACGATGATTATCGTAATATTTATGCATTAAAAACGGCGCTTGAAAAAAGAGGTATGAATATTCTCGTCGCAAAAGATGGCTTAGAATGCTTAGATGTTATGCAAACTAATGCCAAAATTGATTTAATTCTCATGGACATTATGATGCCGAATATGGATGGATATGAAACGATGTCTATCATTCGTAAGCAAATGAAGCTTACGGATTTACCAATAATAGCTTTAACTGCGAAAGCCATGAGGAATGATCGAGATAAATCTTTAGAGGCAGGCGCTTCTGATTATATTAGTAAGCCATTGAATTTAGACCAATTAGTATCTGTATTACGAGTATGGCTAGTTTCCAAAAGGAGTTAATAGGTATGCCAAATGACTTTCACAACAACTCAGAGCTAAGCTTGGAGACCAATCAACATATAAATATGGAAATTGATTTATTACTCGAAGCGGTCTACCGTTTATCAGGTTTTGATTTTCGTCAATATAATCGTTCCTCTATATCACGACGAATTTATAACAGGATGAGGATTAGTAATATTCCAACGGTTTCTCGTTTACTTGAAAAAGTAATTCATGAAGAGGGTTTCTTAGAGCAACTTCTAAATGATTTCTCAATTAATGTAACAGAGATGTTTAGGAATCCTAGCTTTTTTAAAGCCTTCCGTAAAGAAGTGATACCGTACTTAAGGAATTACACTGAAATTCGAATATGGCATGCAGGGTGTGCAACAGGTGAAGAAGTGTACTCAATGGCTATTTTGTTACAAGAAGAGGGTTTACTTGAAAAAAGCGTGATTTATGCAACGGATATGAATGAGCATGTTTTAGAAAAAGCTAGACAAGGTGCTTTTCCTATTCAAAAAATGCAAGCATACACAAAAAACTATATGCTTGCAGGGGGCATTGATGCTTTTTCAGAATACTATAGTACCGATTATCAATATGCTTACTTTCATCCTTCTTTACTAAAAAATATTATTTTCGCACAGCATAATTTAGTAACAGACCAGTCGTTTAATGAGTTTCATGTCATTATGTGCCGCAATGTGTTAATTTACTTTTCACCGGGCTTACAAAGCCAAGTTCATAGGCTATTTTACGATAGCCTAAGCCCGGATGGATTTTTATGTTTAGGGGATAAGGAAACACTCCGCTGTGAAGGGATTAATTCAAAGTATAAAGAAATCGTAGGAAATGAACGGATTTATCAGAAGTTATATTAATAGCAAAGAGGAGGTCTCGATTTGAGATCTCCCCTTTTATTGTTCTGCATTATAGGTTATTGAGCTTGAATCATTAAGACACACATATCATCTGGTTGATTCAATTGTTTTTCCTTTGGTAGAAGATTATCTATAAGGCACTGAGAATAATCCCACTTTGAAGATGTTAAGGTGCGCAAATGCTCTTCCGATTCTATTTCACAGGGGCCCATAGCCTCAAGAACGCCATCAGTATACAAAATAATTTGTACATCCTCCTGATATTCAATAAGTTGCTTTTGCACCTCTATTTCATCAAAGAAGCCGACCGCACAACTACCTTTACTTAAGGGAACTAGTGTTTTTTCGTCAACAAGTGCATACCCATAAGGATGACCAGCGTTTACATATTCAATGGTTTTATTCTCTGTATCAATGACTAAGTAAATGGCTGTAAAATAAAATAAATTTTCATCTTTTCCATCCTGTAAAAGTGCCATATATCGATTTAATTCTTTAATGACTAGCTCGGGCTCGACTAGCTGTTTAACTGCTTCTCTGAGCACAGAGGAGATAAACATACAAACAAGCGCAGCAGATATACCATGCCCCATCATATCAAGCAAAATGATGGAATAGCGATGATCATTTATTTTATGCCAATAATACATATCTCCTGCTAAATTAGAGGATGGTAGATAAGAAACTTCAATTTTAATGTCCTCTTCCTTTAAAGGAGGGCTTAATAAGCTTCTTTGAACATGCGTAGCTAAATCCAATTCGTATTGTATTTTTTTTTCATGTAAAGTGTGCCAGTCTAATTCAGCTTTCAAGCGTAAGGCGACTCGAATTCTAGCAAGTAGTTCTATCTTATTAATCGGTTTTGTAATGTAATCTACGCCACCTATATCTAATGCTTGTGCCAGTTTGTTTTTATCTTCAAGTGCCGTAACAAAAATAATTTGAATGTCTTTTAATCTTTCATTTTGTTTAATACGTTTGCAGGCTTCGATACCGTCAATTTCTGGCATCATAATGTCTAATAAAATCAAATCTACTGAATTACCAGTTGGATTTTCAGCATCCAACTGTAAATACTCAAAAAGCTCATAAGCTGATGATAAAGAAACACAGTTATCATAACCCGCATTTTTTAATATTTTTTCAATTACAAATAGATTGACGGAGTTGTCATCTACAAGAAGAATTGTCATAGTTATTTCCCCTTATTCTGATTTGAATATTGATGAAGTGTAGATTATCATAATAATTAAAAATACTCTCAATCTTATTATTATACAAAACATTAGAGAATAACGGTATTTTAACGAATCAAAGGTATATTATACTAGTCAATTAGTTTGCTATAAATAAAGGGACAATGAGCAGAGTAGGTGAGAATTAGTAGTGTATAGTTAAAAAATGTAAATCGGGTTATATTTGAGAAGAAATCACATTATTTTATTAAGGTTTAATTTTAGCTTTCTTAAAGCGATTAACTATATCAATACTATTTGCTACAATGGAGATCGCAATAATCACTAACAATATTCGATCGATAGAAAATGCAACTTTTGAAGCTGTTGTCTCCATAATAGCAGCTATATAAGGGATGGCGGGACCGTGTATTAAGTCGGGTTGCCTAGCCATTAGGATAAAAACAATCGTAGTTACAACTTGAAGGAAAGCATTTATGACAGCAAGTGGAATGGTCCATTGTCTAACTTTCCATTTATAAAATGTTAATCCAATACTGAGCACAATACAAAACAGAATGAACGGTTCATAAGAAAGTAAGGTGTTTTGATTGAATATTGGCATGACGAACTTCAAACCAGTTCGCTCATCCGAAGTGTAAATGCCAATGAGATGATTCGCTTTAAAATAAACTACAGAAAAAATAGCTATTCCTAAAAAGCTAAATACAATATCATTTAGCGGAATGTTCTTGTCATTAGCAATGATTTTAACTTTTTTTAAATCATCAGGCGTCCATTGTTGTTGATCTTTTAAAAAGGGCATATGAACCTTAAAGTTGTCAAAGTTGCCTGTACGTTCAATAACAATAAAGGCAATGGTTACCCAAAATAGAACATGAAATAGTACGGATATAATGGTGGCAATTGTTATGGAAATTGTTTTAATGATGGTAGAAAGTAGTGCCCCCTCCCCTGTGTAAAACACAATGCTTTCAATAATTTGCACCAGAGTAGTAATAAAAATTGCCCATGGTATAACTAATTTGATGGTTCTAATATAAGTGTCATATACAAGTGGCCCGATTAGATGCTTGGAAATATCTTGATAACTAGCTGCGAGTTCAGCGGGGTCTCCAAGCTTTAAGAGAACATCTTTTACTTCCAATTCGGAATAATTATCCGGTAACGAGTCTTCTATTTTTGATTTTAGCTCTAGCCGTATATCATCACGGATTTTTTTGGGTAGCCTTCTCGTCACTTCATAAATATAGACATCAATCAGATTCATCCTTGTCATCTCCCCCCAACAATGTATTCAGCTCTATAAACAATGAGACCATTTTAGAAGTTCTAAAATTTAATGTCAGACGTACAAAACACATAAAATTTCCGAGGCCATTTCTCTGTCATGTTCCAGTTATTTGTTATGTGGTAATATATGTTATTAATCATAACAGAAATTAATGTGAAGAATTGTACGAAAATTAAATTGCTTTAATACCATACACATCTAATGGACAGGGGGAATTAAATGAGGTATGTTGAGAAACTGAAAGAAGAGGCATTTACAAAATTTGTAGATATTGTGGTGGGTGCTTATCCAGGAATGTCGGATGCTTCACAGCAATCAAAGGAACAATTGACGAAGTTCTTTGTGCAAAACCAGCACAATAATCCAGTCATTATTATTATGGATGATTGTGGACAGATGGAAAATTAATTGGTGGTATGCGCCTTCACGATATTGCAGAACTTTCATCCCTTGTGATGGGTATTGTAACGATAAAGGAATTATTCATGCGGGGTAAAGTAAAAGTGAGTAATGAACAATAGCGTTAAATCAGTTCTTTTTCGTCTATGGAAAGCCAATCTTTGTCACAGCATTTTAGGAGAAACCATTATTCTTTATGGCTCCCCTAAATACAGTGTTAGTTATTCTTTTTTCATAAAGAGTGAGGAAGAACGAACAGGCCTCTCTAATGGCGTAATATTAATAATAAAATAACTAATAATTAATATTAAAATAACTAGTGAATACATTAATGTGTTTAGAGGATGATCATGTTCCACAATGATTAATCGGATCATGGCAGTGATACCTATATAAATGAAATATCTCAATGGAAAATGATAATCCTCTTTAAAATATTTAATAATCATTGTTATAAATTCAAAATACAAAAAAAAGATTAAAATATTTGCGAGGAAAAGCTTGTAGTCACCGCCGTCATCGGCAATTAAAATTTTTAGGAATTCAATCAGCTCTTTTATAAGCAAGAAGGATAAAATGAGCGCAAGTAGCACAAGGCATACATTTAAAAATAACTGTAAAGTTTTAGGTATAGTTTTAATTAGTTGAAGATACGTATTGTTTTTTTGATTCATCTAATCCCTCATTCCAATCTTCTTATTTAAAAATAATTATTTTATAGAATATGAAAAGCCTAGAAAAAAGAGAATACTTTTTTGTGGAAAAATAGTGATAATTTTGCGTATTTATGCTTTGATTTATTGAATATAACATTTTATTGTAAATTCTAAATTAGCAATACTGTAAATTCCAATTGCTTAATCTTAAAAGAAAGTTTTTAAAAAAATTAGGCTGTATGCTAAAATAGATGTGCATGAATATATAAAAAAGGGGTTTTTAAAATGGCAAAATCAGCAAAATCAGATGCGAAAATTACACCAGAGCGTCTAGAAGAAGCGTTAAACGTTCGTGATCGCCTTATTATTGAATTACTAGTGCAAGTCCTCGACGAGAAGCTAGTAATTGAACGTCCTGTATTGCGTGAGCGTTTAGGGAATCTTGTAGATCTTTCTAATCACGATGCAGAACTAAAGGAAACGTTAACGGCTGTTATTAATAAGCTGTAAAAACCGCGTAATGACAATATGTAAAGAAAAGTGCTGCGAATCTTTCGTGGCCTTTTTTTTATAATCCCTTTTAAATGTTCATTGGAATACATACTTCTTCCTTTGAATAGGCAGCATACGTACTTAGCTGATTATTCTCGACCTGTTTAGAAAATAATGATGCTGTAACTGCAGTTCATGGGCAAAAAAAGAAAAGGAGAAAAGACGTTTAAGAAGCAATATGTTGGAAGAGGATGTATTGAAATTTACGAAGGAGCTAGTAGGAAACGACTGAGGTCGAAAGAGTCGCAGGTGAAAATAATGCAATGGAACAAAATGTGGATAGGGACGATGAAGGTTATGAATCCATGCGCCATTGACTGCAATATGACGTATGGTACATTTAGGATCTTTCATGCTATATAATCCTGATACCAATGTAAATGGAATGAGCATTTTAATAAACAAGGTACTTTAATGAGAAGCATGCACTTTATTTTAAGTACTCTTCCAACTTTAGATAACATAAAGCTAAAACTAAAGTACCCTATAAGGTAGACATTGCAAGGGTGCTTATCTTATAGGGTGGATATTTAAATGAATAGACTTTAATTAACTAAAACGATCCACTAATTCGTGCATTCTCTCTGCTTCTGTGTGAAGCTCCACAGAAGAATGCATAATCGAAGTGATTGCAGACTTTTGTTCATCAATAGAAGCGTTTATTTGTTCAGTGGCAGCTGCTGATTGTGTAGCTACACTAGCAATCTCATTAATAGCGTTTACAACGATAAGTCGATTTTCTGCCATTTCAATCATACCCTGATCAAGGGAAACGAGGTGACTAGTAATACCCTCAATTGAATCCGATAAAAATGTAAAGGCATTTTGTACTTCACTAATGGATGTAACCTGACCTTGAGAAAGTTGGAGCGTATGCATCATCTTGGCATCGGAATTCGCTGTATCTAACTCAATTCGTTTCAATAAATTTCTCACACGATTCGTTGCTTCGTTTGTATCTTCTGATAAATGTCGAACCTCTTCAGCGACTACTGCAAAGCCTTTACCGTGTTCGCCCGCGCGAGCAGCTTCGATGCTTGCATTTAACGCTAACAGATTAGTCTGTTCAGAAATAGATGTGATTGTCTGTACTACATTCTGAATTTCCTGCATTTGCCCCATCAAACTAGAAAAATTTTCCCTTAGCTCTTCAATAACCTGAGTAAACTCATTAGAATTTTGTTGTAGCATTGCTACTTTTTGTCGTCCATTTTCCTGTGATTTGTTAATGATACTCGTTTTTTGTGTAATTTCAGCATATTTATCTGTCGCATTGGAAATAAGGGAAGATAACGTATCCACTTTACTACTTGCCATTTCTGCTTCCTCAGCCTGAATAACCGCACCTCTAGAAATTTCTATGATAGCTTGGTGGATTTCGTCGGCTGAGGCAGTCGTTTCTTCTGTGATAGCGCTGAGCATTTCAGAGGACATTCTCATTTGTGTAGAGCTGTCCTTGGTATTGCTAACCATCTCATTTAAACTATACTTCATATCATTAACGTTATTAGCAAGAACCGCTAATTCATCATTTGTGATAATCGGAATATCCTCGCCAGTCAACTTTCCTTTTGCAATATCAGAGGTCATCACCATAATACGTCGTATGTACGAAGTCATTCTACCCGAGAAGAACCAAAAGAGGGTAACACCCATGATTGTCGCGAGTAATGTCATACCAAGTGTGTAATAGAGAACATTTGTAGCGCCTTCGTTGAAATCCATTTCATAGGTACCAGCAGCAATAATCCATCCCCAATGCTCGTCCTTTGCTACATATGTAATCTTAGGTGCAACTACATCAGGGTTTGACGGTAATGCCCAATCATAACGTACGTACCCACCACCCTTGTTTGCCTCAGCAATCTGTTCCCGTACAAAATAACGACCGTCTTTTGTTTGGAGGTCAGTAACATTGTCACCTTCAAGTGATGGATGAGCTTCCATCATCCCATCATCTTTCAAGACATAAAAGTAGAAGTTTTCACCGTATTTAACTGGGTTATCAATTGATCTTTTGTTCTCTTCTGTTTTTTTGCCGACAATCTGCGTCCTTGCTTGTTCCTGCGCCTGTTCTAACGTTAAATTACCCTGTTGAACTTGTTCATCCAATGTTGCAATCAATTCCATCAGTCCTAAAGTCCCGTTTTTAAGACTAAGCTGCCCTACTTTGTCAATTTCATTTTTCGCGACAAAATAATTGACAGTTCCTACAAGTACCGTAGGGATTAATATAACGATTATGGCCAACCCAACTAGCTTATTTCGCACTGATTTCAACATGGACATACCCTCCGTTCTTTTCAAAGAGCCAAAGTACGTATTAATACTTTCATTTAATTATAGTATAAAATAGTATAATAGAAAATAATATATTGAAAATTCAGAAAAATAAATATGTAGAATATTTTCCTTTTTATCAGTAAAAATAAAATAGCCCAAACGAGAAATAAAATTCTTGTTTGGGCTTAACTTTTATTAATGTTAGTATACTTTATCACCGTTAAAGATTGAGTTTTTTACAATTACATAATCTACATTTCGAATTGCATCTAGCTGCTTGCCACCTGCATAAGAAATAGATGATTGAAGGTCTTGTTGCATTTCAATTAAAGTATCTTTTAGGCTACCTTTATGTTCTACGTACATTTTTTTGCCTTCAACATTTTTCTTCTCACCTTTTTGGAATTCTGAAGCAGAGCCAAAGTATTCTTTCACTAATTTACCGTCGATTTCTATTGTTTCGCCTGGTGATTCCTCATGACCTGCAAAAAGGGAGCCGATCATCACCATTGAAGCACCAAAACGTACTGATTTTGCAATATCGCCATTTGTCCGAATACCACCGTCAGCGATTATTGGTTTTGTCGCTGCCTTTGCACACCAACGCAGTGCTGCTAGCTGCCAGCCTCCTGTACCGAAGCCTGTTTTGATTTTTGTAATACAAACTTTACCAGGTCCAATGCCCACTTTTGTAGCATCTGCACCAGCGTTTTCAAGTTCACGTACAGCTTCAGGTGTACCAACATTGCCAGCGATGACAAAGCTATTTGGTAAAAGCTTTTTAATATGCTGAATCATTCTAATAACAGCATTTGAGTGACCATGTGCAATATCAATTGTGATAAATTCAGGTACTAAACCTGTAGTAGCTAACTCTTCTACAAATGAATATTCTTCTTCTTTCACACCGACACTAATTGAAGCAATTAAACCACGACCTTGCATATCTTTAATGAAATCAGCTCGTTTTTCTGGGTTGAAGCGATGCATGATATAAAAGTAACCGTTTTCAGCAAGTTTCACAGCAATACTTTCATCGATGATTGTTTGCATGTTTGCAGGTACAACAGGTAGCTTAAATGTGTGGTCACCTAGCATAACAGAAGTATCACATTCTGAACGGCTTTCTACGATGCATTTTGCGGGAATTAGTTGAATATCCTCATAGTCAAATACGTTATCCATTATATACACTCCTAAAATACGAATATTTTTAAAGAATTATTTTAAATCGTTCGTCATTTGGTAATTTACATCATTTTTAAGGAAATGTCAAAGTTTTTATCAAAATAACTTAATAATCTACTTTAGAGACATGAAAAGGACCAATTATAGAGCATTAAAAATACTTTTTGTTATAGAAAAAAAAGAATTTTATGAAGATTTACTACTTATTTTTAAGAAAGTGCAGAAAAGTTTTAACGTAAGATTTGGCTTATGGTTTATCATCCATGTACAATAGAATTGTTTCTAAATGACAAAGGAGTGTTGGAAATGGCAGTAGAGGTGTATTTAATTTTTAATGGAAATTGTCGTGAAGCTGTATCTTTTTATGAGAAAGTTTTTAAAACGGACAAGGCAGAAATTATGACATTCGGTGACTCACCACAGAATCCAGATTATCAATTGCCAGAGGAAGCAAAGGATCTTGTTATGCATACGCGACTTTCGATTTTGGGTAGTAATGTAATGTTTTCAGATACTTTTCCAGGCTCGCCGTTTACAGTTGGAAACAATGTGACATTAGCAATTGTTTCTAATGATGAAGCTCAGTTACGATCAGCCTATGAAGGGCTTAAAGAGGGCGGTAAGGTCAGTATGGAATTACAAGAAACATTTTGGAGTAAATGCTATGGCTCTTTAACTGATAAGTTTGGAATTGAATGGCAACTTAGTCATGAAGATAGAAATTAATCATCATTACGCATGATTTGAAAAGCACGATGAAGAGGGGAAAGATCCTCAACATCGTGCTTTCTTTTTGTTTAAGAAACAATTTTTTTCAGTGGATAGCTTAAGGCAAAGCTGTCGTCAAGGTTAAAGCGTTATTCCCTCTAGGTATAGTGGGGGCACTCTTTTGTGTCTCGAGCTCGCTGGCACTTGTCGCATTTAGACGAGCGCTTTGGACATTTGTCCTTAGTATTTAAAGCGTTTTACAAAGGCTTGTAATTCGTCCGACATATCGAGAAGTGATCTTGCTGCCGTAGCCATTTCTTGCATAGAGGACAATGTTTGCTCAGTTGAAGCAGCGACTTCCTCTGAAGCAGCAGCGTTATGTTTAGCGTGGTCTGTCAGCTCTATAGCAGTTGCCGTTACTTCTTCGACTACCGCAGACATTTCCTGAGCAGAAGCAGATATATCCTCCATTTTCGGTGTAATATTACGTAAACTTTCTATTATGCTCGCGAATTTTTCACTCGTATCTTGAGAAAGCTTCAAACCGTCCTGAACATCTGTAGAAGCTTTTATCATTGTTTGAACAGACTTCGCCGTATCTTGTTGAATCCCGGTAATCATGGATGAAATTTGTTCAGCTGATTGACGTGATTGTTCAGCTAATTTCCGTACTTCATCGGCAACTACAGCAAAACCTTTACCATGTTCTCCTGCTCGTGCAGCTTCAATGGCTGCATTAAGTGCAAGTAGATTTGTTTGGTCTGAAATAGCACTAATAATCTCTAAAATAGAACCAATTTCTTTTGTTCGGTCGTAGAGAGATTTGATCATGTAGTCGGATTGTGCAACAGATTCATTAATAGAAATCATTTGGTTAACGGTGCGTTCTACAGATTTACCACCTTCTTCTGCTTGCTGAATAGCATGATTAGAAAGATCTGAAACCAGCATAGAGCTATCTGCTACTTCAACAATTCCTTTTGCAATTTCCTCAATTGAAATTGCATTTTGATCAATACCCGTTGTTTGCTTTTCTGCGCTAATAGCCACCTGTTGCATGGCTTGTGTAACTTGTTGTGAAGAATCGATATTTTGTTCAGCATTTGCAGATAACCCTTGAGCTGAGACTTGTACATGATTGGCGCTTTGATCAACGTTACGAATTAGCTTTTTTAGGCTAACCTTCATCGAAATAAATGCTTGACTAAGCTGTCCAATTTCGTCTTTTGAATGAATATCAATAAACTCTGTGAGATCGCCTTCGCTAATTTTTAAGGCACTTTCTTTTAGTCGATTAATCGGTTTGACAATGCTTTGTATCATGTAAAGCATAAAAACAACACCAACAGCAATTGAAACAACAATGATGATTAAATTGATATTAAAGGTTGAGGCAGCAGCTTTCGTTGCCTCAGCAGAAAACATTGTACCAACAACTTTCCAACCTGTTAGCTTATTTGTCGTAAATTGTAGCTGACGATTATTTTCAACGATAGCACCGCTCTCTTTTTCATAAATCTTTGCGATATAGTTTTCGGTAGCTTCCATACCACTTTCTTTATCG
Organism: Lysinibacillus sp. UGB7; assembly: GCF_049058285.1. NCBI lineage: Bacteria > Bacillati > Bacillota > Bacilli > Caryophanales > Bacillaceae > Lysinibacillus > Lysinibacillus sp. UGB7. The sequence goes on along the minus strand of NZ_JBMGUV010000015.1, from coordinate 103,904 downwards.
GGCTGGGCAATATAAATTTTGTTGCTATCTAAAAGAGAAGCATACCCAGTTTCTCCAATGCGAATATCATTCGTGATGTTGCTTAATGTAGAAATATTGAGATCCAATCCGATTACACCTGAGCCGTCCTGTAAAGCCTGTGTAATGGTAATAACAATGTCACCTGAAGTTTGTGTGACATAGGGTGCAGTGATAGCTACTTGGCCTTTGTTTTCTAATGCTTGTTTATACCAAGGTCTTGTTCGAGGGTCGAAATCACTAGGGTAGTCCTGAGCCGGCTCGTCCAATAGTTTTCCATCATCAGTGCCTATGTAGACGAGTTCGACCTCTGGGTGCATATGGACATATTCGCGTAATAGCGATTTAAGCTCGGAATTCCTATCTTCTTGTAAATAAGATTGATTGAGCTTTTCTGTAAAATATTGAACGTCTTCCACTTTCGGTTCAATGGTGTTCGTAATATTAGTATTGAGCATGCGAATGCTTTCAGCGGTGCTTGCTTGCTGTTCCTTCAAAATTTGTTTACCAGCACTATGATAAGAAAAGATGCCTACAAGTAATGTTGGAATAATAAGCATAGCCAAAAACGAAAAGATGAGCTTTTTCCTTAGACTTAGTAGTTTCACTTGTTTGTTCCTCACTATTATGATGTATTGTTCTATTCTTTTCCTTAGAAGGAAATAAATATGACTAACTCATTTTATCAAAAATATAATAGAGAAGATAAGCATTTTGAGAAAGAGATACATAAATGACAGAAGTCATCCTAAAAACAAGCTGAAATGGTTTTAAAACAATTATTTTCATATCAGAGTAATTTTGGTAGATTCAACATGAAGTAGTGATAAAAAGAATAAATGATGAAAAAAACTGAATGATTTAAGCTTTTTATGTGAAGGATAACTAGCAGATTGCTGTATACTATTGTTCAAAAGAGGAGGGGTTTTTTTATGATTCAACAAATCGGACAAGTCATGTTATATGTAAATGATCAAGATGCAGCCGTAAAGTTTTGGACAGAGAAAATCGGGTTTATCGTAGTAGCTGAACAGGAAGAAGCGGGGATGCGATGGATTGAAATTGCGCCATCTAAGAAAGCGCAAACGAGCTTCGTTCTTCACAATAAAGAAGTGATTGCAAAAATGCAGCCGGAATTAAATTTAGAGACACCTTCTATCATGTTTTACGCGGATAATCTAACAGAGATGTATCAGGATTTCCAGACAAAGGGAATAAAAGTCGGTGATTTAGTCATGATGCCAATGGGTAGAGTTTTTAATTTTGCTGATCACGAAAATAATTATTTTGCATTAGTTGAAAAATAATATAAAAAAACAGCTCATAAAGAAGCCGTTTTTTCAGATTGACGACAAAAGGTATTCGGAAATGATCACATTGCGAATACCTTTTGAAATTTTATCAGAAATTTAGTTACAAATAGCCCCTATTAATGAGAGTAGTACGGTACGTTCAACTATTTTCTGATATTTTTGGATTTTCCAAGCGTATCGGAAAGCAACGGCTTCATATAGATACTACTATGTTTAAAAGAAAAAAGACTGTAAACATTAAGTATTTTCGAGACCTGAGATGCTACTGATGGATAGATTATTAAAATCAATAGCGGCTTCCAATTTGCGTACTAAATGATCTTCAGGCACCATTTGATCAATTGCCAGCATTTTCAAATTGATGTCGTCCATTATTTATATCATCACCTCAATCATTTATAGACGTACACTAGTTGATTGGAGCGCAGTCGGCGACTTCTGCGGGAAAAGCATGAGCGAAAAGGCCCCGCAGGAACGTAGCGACGAGGAGACTGAAGCCATGCCCGCGAAAAGCGTCCGCCGTAGCGGAAAGCAACGGTTTCATATAGATACTTCTATTTGAAAAGAACTTTTTTATGTTAAATCCTTGCCATAAATTGACGCTGTTTGTCTTTCAACGACAAATTCTCTACCATTCCATTTTAGAACATTTTCAATATAACCTAAACCGTCGGCATGGTATCGGCCTGCTATCGCCTGAAAAGCTAAAATTTCATATGTGCCGTCGCGGTCAAAATCAATTGGATACAATCCGTTAATTGGATCAACCCATCCTTCAATCGGTTGTTTCAATGTGCCATCTTTATTATAAATTTCATCTAAATATTCCTGTCCTTTATATTGTAAATCGAGAATGTATAGTTTCTTGGGGTTCATGCTTTGGACGGAGGCTTTATAGTTGTTTTCATAATTTACCGTATACTTTAGCGTAGTATTAAAAGATTCTGTGTCAAAAATAGAGCGCACTTTTCCATTAATTGATGAAAAGATTTCACCATTGATAATGCCACCACTACCACCCGTATCAGAAATAACTAAAATATCTTCTATATGATTACCAGTAAAATCACCTAGAAAAATAGTAGGATTATAGCCCACATTTTCCTTCAGCATCATTTGTTCAAATTGGCGTGTTTGTCCGTAAAAAATAGCAAGCGTTAGATTACGCCAAAGTGGACTATCAGGCGTTTTAGTCCCCATTAAAAATACTGTTTCAAAAAAACCATCCCCGTTAATATCACCAAATTTTGTTTGAATAATTTGAGGAGCCATATGCTGAATAGAGGTAATACTTGGCGATGGATTTATATTATTGGTCATACACACACCTCTTTCTTTAGTTTTAGCATATGTTGTGAATACAGCAGGGTGCATAAAATAAGAAACAAGTATCACAAAGCCAATATTCCCCGGGTAATCGTTTAGGGATTTTGAAGTGTACAGAATTAGTCTTGTGCAATGTCCTCCAACGGATTCTTTATGGAAGTATTTAAACGCCATAGAAATGAGCTACACTCAGGTATCAAATTTGCGCTCAAAGGAATTTCAGTATTGTAATAAATAAAATTTAAAACCTATAATACTTACAAAAAAACTTGTAATTAATCATTGACAATTTAACATGTTGAAAGTATCATAATGTCAATGAATCAGAAAATTCAGTTCCGCTCATGATCTCACTATTACATATAGTTAGAGGTTTTTTTTACAACATTAATTCTTAGTAAATATATATGTTTTATATAATTTAGGAAGAAGGAGATTTTTTGAAGGATTTATTTATTAAAACAAAGCAACAGCGTCACTGGTTAGAGGAGCTAGCATCGATTGTAGAGTCAATTAAAGCTGAGGCTGTAGAGGTCGATGAACAATCTCGTTTTCCTTTTGAAGCACATAAGCTGCTTTCACAAATTGGTTATCCCAAATACACATTACCGAAAGAATATGGCGGCGAAGGTTTATCCGTTTACGATATGGTACTCATTCAAGAAACTTTAGCTAGTTATGACGAAAACGCATCACTTTCTTTGGGCTGGACATTAGGTGTTGTCGGTGAAATATATGAAAAGAAATTATGGTCAGATAACTTACTGGAAGCATTTGCACTGGAAGTAAAAAAGGGCGCTATCGTGAACAGAGCTGTTAGTGAAGTAGCAACTGGCAGTCCAACTCGTGGTGGTCGTCCAGGAACAAATGCTGTATCGACAACTGATGGTTGGCTATTAAATGGACGCAAAATATTTACAACAGCATCACCTGTGCTCGATTACTTCTTAACTTCTGCTTGGATTGAGGAAAAGGAACAAATCGGTTTCTTCCTCATTCATAAAGGTGTGCAAGGGATTTCCATTGAAGAAAACTGGGAAATGTCTGCGATGCGTGGCACAAGTAGTCATGATTTAGTGTTAAAGGATGTTGTTGTCCCTAAGGAGTATTTAGTGGAATTGCCGAACCATCCAAGTGGTGGCAAGATTAACGGCTGGATATTACATATTCCAGCAACATATTTAGGCATCGCGCAGGCTGCAAGGGACTATGCCCTGCATTTTGCTAATCATCACCAACCAAATAGTTTAAATGCGCCAATCAGTACATTACCAAATGTGCAACAGCTTTTAGGTGATATTGAACTGAAGCTCCATCAAGCACGCTTTGTACTTTATGGCGTAGCCGAGGCTTATGATGATCCAGCTAGACGTAATACGTTAACGAATGAAATGGCAGTTGCGAAGCACACGGTGACGAATATTGCTATAGATATAGTGGATAAGGCAATGCGTGTTGTAGGTGCAAAAAGTTTACAACTTACAAATCCATTGCAACGCTATTATCGAAATGTGCGTGCGGGATTACATAATCCACCGATGGATGATATGACAATTATCAAATTAGCAACAGCTGCTATTGAGCAACAGAAATCACATGAAAATCCACAATAAGGGGAAATGAGATATGTTTAAAGGAAAGAACAAAGTACTCCAATTTGCTGCAATCGGATTAGCTTCAATTGCTATTTTAGCTGGATGTAACGCAGGAGAAACTTCCAAAAAAGATACAGAGAATGGCGATAAGGTTCGTACAGTAAAGGTTGCTTACGATCAAGCATCCAAGCCTATAAGTTATATTGACGATAATGGGAATCCAACTGGTTATGATGTGGAAGTAATGAAGCTAGTAGATGAATTATTACCAGAATACGAGTTTGAATATGTAGGCACTACAAGTGATGATTTACTAATTGGTGTTGAGCAAGGGAAATACCAAGTAGGAGTGAAAAATGCATTCTTTACACAGGAACGAACAGAGAAGTTTATTTTCCCTAAAGAGTTTTTAGGGTTAAGTAGTGCAGGTTTAGTGTTACGTAAAGAAGACGAAGGCATAAAAACATTGGCTGACTTTGCAACAAAGGGTTATTCATTAGCGCCAATTGCTGCAAACAATGCACAGTATACAATTATTGATGAGTACAATAAAGCAAATCCGAACAATGAAGTAAAATTGCAAGCTGGAGATGCTTTCACTGTCGATGTCGTGCAATGGGTAAATGAAGGACGTGTGGACGGTGGTGTGATGATCGAAGGTCCGTTCAAACAACAAGTATCAGCAGAAAATGGCCCTTATCATAATTTAAAAGATGAAGTAGTTTACAACGAATTCGCAGTAATTAAAACATGGCCTTTGTTCAATAAAAAAGAACAAGAATTTGCAGATGCATTTGATAAAGCTGTAGCACAAATTAAAGAGCAAAAGAAAACAAGTGAATTAAGCACAAAGTTTTATGGCCGTGATTTATTTGAAGTGTTAGAAAACGTAAATCGATAATTAATTATTTAAAGGCTGTTGAGTCAGTAAACTCAGCAGTCTTTCTTAATAAAAGGAACATGAAGGCAAGATTCAGAAGTGGATGCCTTTTAGTTAATCATTTATAAAAGTTGGTGAGGAAATGGATAAGTATTTTGATGCATCGTATATTTGGAACGCAATACCCATATTATTGCCGTTTTTAAAAGTTACCTTTTTAGTTGCAGGGTCTTCCATTGTACTGGGCACATTGTTTGGCTTGCTATTAGCAGCTGCAAAGTTGAGTTCACTAAAGGTATTACAAATATTCGCAAATTTATATACAACTATTATGCGGTGTACGCCATCTATTGTCTTATTATTCCTCGTGTATTATGGCGTGCCTGCTTTAGCAGAAAACTTTGGCTTAAATCTCCATTCGATTGAAACAGCCATTTTTGTCGTTGTAACTTTCACATTGCAGTTCGCAGCAATCATGTCAGAGGTTATTCGCTCTGCCTATTTGGCCATTAATAAAGGGCAATTTGAAGCGGCTGTTAGTGTAGGGTTAACGCCATTTCAGGCATATCGCCGTATTATTTTTCCACAGGCACTTGTCATAGCATTGCCGAACTTTGGAAATGGCATGATTGCGTTATTACAGGAGGGTGCCCTTGCATACACAATTGGTTTAATCGACATTGTAGGGAAGGCAAATTTAATTATTGCGGGCAATATTAATGCACATGCTCTTGAAATATATATAGCACTAGCAATCGTTTATTGGGTGCTGTCTATTATTATTGAAAGATTTTTTACTATGTTAGAAAAGGTTTTTAGCAAGGGTAAAAGGACATTGGAAACAACGTAAGGAGGCGTACTCATGAAATATCAATTTTTGATTGAAACATTTTTTGTAGCATTATCAGGTGTGCCTATCGCGCTTCTTGTGACGATTGTTGCTTTACTCGTTGCTTTACCACTAGGTTTTTTACTCGCATTGACACGAATTAATAAAATTCCTGTCATTCATCATTTAGCGAAAATCTATGTATCCTTTGTTCGAGGTACACCAATCATTATTCAAATTTTTATCATTTATAGTAGCGTTCCTTTATTACTGAAAATTATTTTTGAAAAATATAATATTGCTTATGATATCTATAAAATCAATCCTATTTGGTATGCGTTTATCGTTTTTGCTTTTAGTACGACAGCGATTTTAATAGAGGTATTTCGCTCTGCATTGGCTACCATTGAAAAAGGTCAATTAGAGGCAGCACATGCAGTTGGTTTAACAACATTCCAAGCATATCGCCGTATTATTATTCCACAGGCACTAGTAGTGGCCATGCCGAATATTTGTACAGCAACAGTTAATCTCATAAAAGCAACATCACTAGGGTATGCGATGTCTTTACCAGAAATTACATTGAAGGCAAAAGTCGCAGCCAATGTTGGCTACAATTATGTAGAAGCATACATCGATATTTTCATTGTGTACTTAATTTTATGTAGTACAGTTGAATACATCTTTAAACGATATGAAAAACATTTAAGTAAATTCAAAGTGGCGAGTGCCTAAGGGGTGAATCAGCATGTTAGAGATAAAAAATATTCACAAATCATTTGGCGACAATGAAATTTTAAAGGGTGTCGACCTATCAATTGATAAGGGAGATGTGGTGGTTATTCTAGGCCCAAGTGGTTCAGGCAAAACAACTTTACTGCGTTGCATAAACTTTTTAGAAAAAGCTGACCAAGGGCATGCGACGTTTGGTGATATTGATGTCGATTTTCAAAATGTAAAAAAGAAGGATGTCCATGCGATTCGACAACGTGTAGCTTTTGTATTCCAAAATTATAATCTTTTCACTAATAAAACTGCGTTAGAGAACGTCACGGAAGGGCTTATTATCGGTCGCAAAGTAGCCAAAGCTGAAGCGATTGAAATTGGGAAAAAGGCGCTCGATAAAGTGGGGCTATCAGAAAAATATAATGCATACCCAAGTCAGCTATCAGGCGGACAACAGCAACGTGTTGGTATTGCACGTGCCGTGGCATTAAACCCAGATATTATTTTATTTGATGAACCGACTTCTGCACTTGACCCAGAGCTAGTAGGAGAAGTGCTAACTGTCATGAAAAACATTGCCACAGAAGGTACGACAATGCTTGTGGTCACACATGAGATGGGCTTTGCTAAAGATGTGGCAAACCGCGTTATCTTTATGGATGGCGGCGTAGTTGTAGAGGAAGGCAGTCCACACGATATTTTCGTCAGTCCGAAAGAGGACCGTACAAAGAAATTTTTAAAGCGTGTTATTCCAGAGGATTATACATTCTATATTTAAAACATACTCACAACGATAGTAGTACAAACCATGGCCTTGGTTTGTACTACTATTTTTTATAGGAGAAAGGGGCTTGGTTCGCTTGCCTTAAATGAAATTATTTCGAACTGTGTTTGCTAAAGGGCATCTTCTTTCTTAGAAGTTAATTTTATTAGACAGAATTATCAAAAAATATTGACAAATTAGTTTTATTTTTTTATATTTTTACATATAAGATTTCCGTTTGTCGGAATATATTTCCGTTGTACGGAAAAGTGAGGGGTGTATAAGGTTCTCTACGATAAATACTATTTAGTAGTTAAATAGCAATAGTCAGTTTTTAGGGGTTATGTGAATAGCAAAATTCTACTTGTGGAAAGCATTGAATAAATACCTGATTATTTGAAACAGAGTCGCGAGAATACTTTTAATACTGCTTGTTAGGGGGAAAGTATATGGCAAACCTGCAAGAAAATAAAATAGTAGAAGAGCCAAGAATTAAAGGAATCAATGCATTTGTATTAATGTTTATTATCATTTTGCTAATGACAATACTTACTTACATTATTCCGGCCGGTCAGTATGATCGTGTGGAGAGTAATGGACGGATGGTAGTAGACCCAGAATCATTCCACTATATCGATTCAAGTCCTGTTGGTTTTCTTGAAATGTTTAATAGTGTTCATTTAGGTATGCTTGAAGGTGCTTCCATTATTTTGTTTGTATTTTTATTTGGTGGAGCACTGGGTATCATGCAAAAAACAGGAGCAATTGATTCATTTATTAAAGTAATGGCTTCTAAATTTGGGAAACAGGAGTACGTGTTAATTCCTATTCTCATATTAATCTTTGCTAGTTTAGGAACTTTAATTGGTTCAGCTGAGGACACATTAGTGTATATTGCCATCATTATTCCGTTAACGATGGCACTTGGTATGGATGCAATCACAGGATTTGCTATCGTTATGCTAGGCACATTAGCAACTGGTTTTACATCAGGGATTACCAATCCATTTAACATTGGGGTCGCTCAAATGATTGCTGAATTACCAATGTATTCAGGAATGTCTTATCGAATTATTGTATTCTTTGTGTTTTATATTTTAACGGTAATATATATATCTAGGCATGCGAAACGAGTTAAACATGATCCTTCTAAAGGTATTTACGGGAAATATAAGCGAGAAGAAAGTATTGAAATCGATTTGAATTTTAAAATGAATGGGCGTCACTTATTGGCGTTGCTTGTCTTATTAGCAAACTTTGTTGCATTAGTTGTTGGCGTGATTAAATTTCAATGGTATATCAGTGAAATTGGTGGGATTTTTCTTTTAAGCGGTATTATTATGGCAATAATTTGTAAACTTAGCCCAAATAAAATGGCTGAAGGTTTTATTACTGGTGCAAGAGATATGGTAGAGGGCGCTTTAATCATAGGCTTTGCTCAAACGATTTTAGTCATTACTACTACGGGGGGGCTAATTGATACAATACTACATTTTGTTGCAAATGCGGTAAGTGTTCTACCCGCTTCTATTAATGCAGTGGGAATGTTCTTACTGCAGCTTTGTTTGAATTTCTTAGTGCCATCGGGAAGCGGCCAAGCGGCTTTAACGATGCCAATTATGACACCTTTAGCAGATTTAATAGGCGTGACAAGACAGACAGCGGTATTGGCCTTCCAATTTGGGGACGGTATTTCGAACATGGTTATTCCTACAAGTGGTGTTTTGTTGGCAGGCTTAGCCATAGCGGGTATACCATTTTCAAAATGGGTAAAATGGGTTTTTCCATACTTCCTTATACAAACAGGTCTGGCAATTATTTTATTAGTAATTGCACATGTCATGAATTACGGACCATTTTGACTTGATATAGTTCTACTGATTATGTACTGAAAAGTGATAGGAGGAATGGCTGATGATAGAAATTAGTACGTTAGAACAACAGGTGATTGCCTGGCGACAACATTTGCATATGCATCCAGAGCTGTCACATCAAGAGCATCGAACAGCACAATATATTTATAATCAATTAATAACGTTTCCGCATTTAGAGGTGAAACGTTTAACTGAAACGAGTGTCTGTGCATTTTTAAGGGGTGTGAAAACAGCTGGTAAGGGGCATACCATTTTATTACGAGCGGACATCGATGCATTGCCGATAGAGGAAGAAACTGATTTACCCTTTAAATCAAAAAATCCAGGCGTGATGCATGCCTGCGGACATGATGCGCATCCAGCCATGCTGCTTGGTGCAGCAAAGGCATTAGCCGAGCGTGGAACAGACTTCAATGGTGAAATACGTTTTGTTTTCCAGCATGCTGAGGAGGTAACACCAGGTGGGGCAGCGCAGCTTGTTAGTATAGGTATAATAGATAATGTAGATTACGCATTTGCACTTCATGTAAGCCCAGATTATGAAGTCGGTCAGTTTGCGATGAAGGATGGAAAGTTTACGGCAGCGGCAGATGATTTTGAGATTAAGATTTTTGGAAGAGGTGGACATGCTTCGACTCCTGAGGTAGCGATTGATCCGTTATTAATTGGCTCAGAGATTGTCATGGCATTGCAAACCATTGTATCGCGGAAAGTGCCAAGCATCCATGCACCTGTCTTAACGGTTGCCAAATTCCATTGTGGCACGGCTTTAAATATTATTGCTGAAACGGCAGAACTTGGAGGGACAATTCGTTCATTAGATGCGAAGGTACGTGTAGATGCCCGTGAACATTTAGTGAAAATTGTTAATGGTATTGCATCGATGCATGGAGCGACAGCGGAGATTAAATGGGAGCTTGGTTGTCCTTCTGTGACAAATGATAAGGAGCTTACAGTGTTATCACGTCGAGTAGCTGGTGATATTGTAGGAGAAGAGGGCGTCAGAGAGTTACCTGAACCGATGTTTGGAACAGAGGATTTTGCAGATTTTTCAGAGGTTGTACCTTCTTCCATGCAATTCATAGGCGTGCATAATGTAGATTTTGGTGTAGCTTATCCGTTGCATCATCCACGCTTTAAAATTGATGAGGACGCACTTATCTACGGTGTACGCTATTTTGAAAATATAGCACGTACATTATGTCCATAAAAATTGAACTCTCGCTAACATAAGCGGGAGTTCATTTTTTTATATCATATTATTTTGTATAGTTATCAAAGTAACCTTGAATATAGATCATTGGTGTACCTTTGTCGCCCGAACCGGAAGTTAAGTCAGATAAAGAACCAATAAGGTCTGTTAGTTTACGAGGTGTTGTACCTTGAGCTGCCATTTGACCAGTTAAATCTTCATCTTTGTTTTGGATATACGCAGAGATTGCCGCTTTTAATTCTTCTCCACGAAGATCAGCAAAATCGTTATCTGCTAAGTATTTAAGTTTTACTTCGTTTGGTGTACCGTCTAAGCCAGCTGTGAAGGCAGGTGAGACAACAGGGTCTGCAAGCTCCCAAATTTTACCTACTGGATCTTTGAATGCACCATCGCCATAAATCATTACTTCAACTGTTTTTCCAGTAGCTTCTTTGATTTGTGCTTGGATGCCATCAACGATTGGCTGGCAAGTGTGTGGGAATAGCTTTACACTTTCTTCAGTCGCTTTGTTTGAACCAAGTAAGCCGTATTCTGCATTGAAGCCAGAACCGTTGTTTGATTCACATAAAATATTATCAAGACTATAAACTTTTTCAGCGCCGTTTGCCACTAAAATACGTTTTGTACGGAAGCGTGTGTGAATATCACAAGTCAATACGCTCTTTGTATAATCTAAAATGGTTTTTGGGTTGTTTGAAAAGATAACTTCACAAGCAGCGCCTTCAGCTTCGATTAATTCTTTATAGTATTCAATATAATCTACACCAGTAAATGTGTGTTTTTTATAGCCGAAGTGTTCGCGGAACTCTGCTTCTGTTAAAGTATCTGTCCATGGGTTAATACCTTTTACATCTAGTTCATCGATATCAACTAAGTGATTACCAACTTCATCAGATGGATAGCTTAACATCAACACTACTTTTTTAACACCTTTTGCGATACCTCGTAGACAGTTAGCAAAACGGTTACGGCTAAGAATTGGGAAAATAACACCGACAGTATCATCACCGAATTTGGCAGCTACGTCCGCTGCTATGTCATTGATCGATGCATAGTTACCTTGTGCACGAGCTACAACAGATTCTGTTACTGTTACGATATCACGATCTTCAATTGAATAGCCTTCAATTTTTGCTGCATTTAACACAGTATCAACAACGATTTGTTCAATATTGTCGCCTTCGTTAATGATTGGACCACGAAGACCTCTTACGACTGTACCAACTACACGTTCCAAAATAATCTCTCCTCTAAATATATATAAGTATATATATAAATTAACATGATTTTACTATACCCCTGTATAATGATATAAGTAAAATTAATAGTTCGTATAATAGTTATAAGGAGTGCTTATATGATTGGCAAATTAGATTTATATCGTGTTTTCAGTGTGGTAGCTAAAAATAATAGCTTTTCTAGTGCTGCCAGAGATTTATATATGACACAGCCGGCAGTTAGCCAAGCAATGATGCAGTTGGAGAAGGAGCTTGGTACACGTCTTTTTAATCGCACACCTAAAGGGGTAACTTTAACCACAGAAGGAAGCCTTCTTTATGAATATACAAATTCGGCTTTAGGTCTTTTAGATGCTGGAGAAGAAAAGCTTCTTGAATTTAAAAATTTAACAACAGGGCAATTGAAAATAGGTGTAGGCGATACTATTTCTCGTTTCTTCTTGATGCCCTATCTGGAAGCATTCCACACAATGTATCCAAATATAAAATTGCAAATGTTTAATGGCACGACTTCTGAAATTTGTAACTATATTAAATCAGGGGAGGCGGATGTAGGACTGTGTAATTTTCCGATAGAAGATCCGACATTACAATTATCATTTTGCACAGAGGTACAAGATATATTCGTGTGTGGTGAGAAGTACAGAACTCTCGAGAAAAAGAGCATAAGTTATGAGGATTTAATGAAGTTTCCACTTATCTTTCTTGAGAAAAAATCGAATTCACGGAAGTATGTGGAGAACTATTTATTTGCTAAAGGTATTCAAATCGCACCTGAATTTGAACTTGGCTCACATGATCTCGTACTTGAATTTGCACGTAGTAATTTAGGGATAGCTTGTGTAACAAAGGAATTTTCAAAGGATTACTTACAGAGAGGACTACTTTATGAGTTAACATTAAAGGAAAGTATTCCGAAACGTAGTATTGGTATGTGTTATCTAAAAAGTGTGCCATTATCTCGAGCGGCTACAAAATTTGTGGAGATGATTGAAAATAAACAGGACCGTAAAAGGATCAATCGAAGAACCTAAAAAAAGCTTAGCGACTAGAAATAGCCAGCTAAGCTTTTTTCAATTTTTAGCCTTTCTTCGTTATAAATTCAATGAGTGTTTCAACATTTCGATTATTTTTCATGGTAGGTGCGTACAGATAAGAGAATGTTCGCATGAAATGTTGTCCTTCAAATGGCAAAAGTGCAATGTCGCCATTTTTGAGTTCACGTTCAATAACACAGCGAGATAGTAAGGATAGACCTAGCCCTTGCATTACACTTTCTTTCACGCCTTGATTGCTACTGATAGTCAGTAGAGATTGCACTTGGAGACCATTTGTTCTGAATAGATGATCCAAATAATTGCGTGTGCCGGAACCAGTTTCTCGTGCGACCCAATTTTGCTGCTGTAAATCTGCAACAGTAATGTTCGATTGCTTCACAAGAGAGTGGTTTCGGGCACCGACAATAAACAACTCATCCTGCATAAATGGCTTGATAATGAGCTCATTCTCGTGTGCCTGTCCTTCAATGAGCCCAATATCGACTTGTAATAACTTTGCGCACTGAATGATTTCATTGGTATTGCCAATAATAACTTGTAGTTCTAGTTGAGGAAATTGTTGCTGTATGCTGGCTAAAATGGGCGGTAAAATATATTCTCCAATGGTGAAGCTAGCGCCGATTACGAGAGTACCATGAATGGCATGATGAAAGGTTAAAATATCTTCCTTCGCTGTTTCAGCAATCGCCATTATTTGCTTTGCTCGTTTATAGAGTATTTCACCAGTAGGTGTAATCTGTACGGACTTTGGTGAGCGTATAAATAAAGTTGTTTGGAACTCTTGTTCTAGATTTTTTATATGCAAACTGACACTTGGTTGAGATATGTGTAAAATTTCCGAGGTTTTCGTAAAATTTTTTACTTCCACTAGTGTGATAAGTGTTTTTAACGCATCATACTGCATAGTACGTCCTCCCCTTATGATTAGAAATATTAATAATTATGATTATATATATGTATTTTACTGATGATTAACTTTTTAATAAAGTAATCATTATAAAGGATGAAAGAAGTGACCAGCATGGATAGACAACAGGGGATTAAGAAATTTCTAACACCACCTTTTATAAAGGGCATAATATTGACACTTGGAATTGCCTTAGTTGCAAAATATATATCAACTTTTCCTTTCTTCTCTATTTTGGGGCAGCTTGTCATAGCGATAATCATAGGGATGGCTTGGAGGGCAACTTTCAATGTACCAGATTCATGGCAGACAGGCATTGCCTTCTCGAGTAAAAAGTTATTACGATTTGGTATTATTCTACTTGGTATGCGCTTGAATTTAATGGATATTTATCATGCAGGGGCAAGTGTATTTCTCATCGCATTTATAAATTTAGTATTTGCATTGGTGGTTGTATATGGGTTAACAAAGATATCTCATGTAGAAAAAAAGCTCGGTATTTTAACAGCATGTGGAACAGCTATTTGTGGTGCTGCTGCAGTTGTGGCCATCGCACCACAAATTAAAGCAAATGAAAAAGAAACAGCGGTAGGTGCTGCGATTGTAGCATTACTTGGTACAGTATTTACACTTGTTTACACCTTGCTGTACTCGTTATTTGGATTATCACCGACGCAATATGGTATTTTTGCAGGTGGTACATTGCACGAAATTGCCCATGTCATAGCAGCAGCTGCTGCTGGTGGAAATGAAGCGGTTGATATGGCGGTAATTGTCAAGCTTACTCGTGTAGCATTGCTTGTACCAGTAGCAATCATCATTGGAATCTTGTATCAAAGACGGGAGAAAGGACAAGATAAAAAGGCATTTTCTCTTTCAATAATTCCATGGTTTATCTTAGGGTTTTTAGTGATGAGTGCCTTTAATTCACTTAGTATTGTACCGCCTGCTGTTGCTCAGTCTATCGTGGGCTGCGCTTATCTTCTAATTGCTATGGCGATGGCTGGATTGGGCTTAAACGTAGATATAAAAACCTTTAAACAATTAGGCATTAAAGCATTTATAGCAGGATTGATAGGTTCTGTTTGTTTATCTGTGCTTGGTTACGTATTAGTTATGCTATTTCTATAATGGACGTTCTGGTATTATCCAATAAAAAAACCCTGCATATTTAGACAAATATGCAGGGTTTTTTAGATAGAATCAGAAGATGATTTAACAGGATTCGAATAAGCGATTAGTGTGAAGCTTCGATTGAAGAAGCAAGCTCAGCAATAACAATTTTACTGCCAATGAGCGGACTATTTTCAGGCTTTGCACCTTCAGATCCTGGTTCAGGACGATGGTGTGCTGCTGCAAAGGCATCACTATTTCTCCAAGCTTGGAAATGTTCCTTTGTTTCCCAATACATATTGACGCTCATTTCGTCATATGTAGGATCATCTGTTGAAATGAGTACCTCTACTTTATGAAAACCTTCGAACTTTTGAAGAGGACCTGGTTTTGTAAAGTTAGGTGCCATTTTCGCTGCAAAGCCGGGTTTTACTTGAATACGATTTGTAACAATAATCATGCTATTACCCCCCTAATCATTTTCTTTAAAATAGAAAAAATCTACTATTTGAATGAATTATCAATGATTATCATTCGCAATCAATGATAAGTGGCATAGGAAGTCATTGTCAATAGATAGCCTATAAATTTGAGATATTCTTTATAGGGCGAAAGGGTTCAGCGTTAACCATTATGTCGCTTGACATGGACCTGACATAATTGAATGCTATAATCAACAAAAACTAGAACGAGCTATGAACAAGGTGGAGAATGAATGGCGAAAATTTTAGTAATTGAAGATGAGTTTGCAATTAGCCAAGTACTAAAGGTGTATTTGAAGAAGGTTGGCTATGATGTTGAGCAGTGTTTTAATGGTAGGCAAGCGATGGAATTATATAAGGAGTATCAGCCCGATTTAGTATTATTAGACATTATGTTACCGGAGAAAAATGGCTGGCTTATTTTAAAGGAAATTAGAGCGGTTAGCGCTTGTCCAGTGATTATGTTAACAGCGTTAAGTGATGTGAATTACCGTTTAGATGGTTTTCATCAAGGGGCAGACGATTATATTGCAAAACCTTTTATAGCAGATGAAGTAGTGGCCCGAATTAAAGCTGTACTAAGGAGATCTGAAAGTAAAAATGAAACTACTGTAAAGAAGCAATTTGGACAGCTTGAAATTGATATGCAGGCGCATCAGGTTGTTCTTAATGGGCAAGAAATTGTGTTAACACCGAGGGATTTATCGGTGCTTCTATTTTTAGCAGAGCATCCGAATCAAACATTCACACGTGATCAGCTTATTGAACAAGTATGGGGCTGGGAATATGAAGGAAGCGATAGAGCTGTTGATTTAGCAGTAAAACGACTACGTAAAGCACTTGTAAACTGGGATGAATCAGAGGGCGAAATTAAAACATTGCGTGGATTGGGGTATCAATTAAGTGTTCACAAAAAATAAACGAATCTCTTTACTTAACTATTGGACAAGTCGCTATTTACTAACACTCTTTGTTGGTTTGGCTATTATTTCACTTATCTTTGCCTTTTGGATTCGCCATACAGCATTGGAAACACGATTAGAAATGATGGAGTTTCTTGCAGATGAATACGTTTATAGGTTGACTGATACAAGTAGACAAATTGGTTGGGCAGGAGGGCCGACTAATCCGGATTTTATAGGTGATCGTGAGCGTTTCAACATGAGTGATATTGATCCCATACTGTATATCTTAGACACAGAGGGAAACATTATAACGAGCAATCGATTGATTCCCCCAGGAAGTAGTAAAAATATAGGGGACGTACTAGATGGACAAGAAGGTGTGAAAAAGTTTACAGCGGGTGAAGGGAAAGGTGCAACCGTTCAATATGTAGTGCGCAAGAAAATTGAGCAGAATGAACGTGTTGTCGGCTGGGTACTTGTGTTAGAGAAAAAAAATAATCTGACGAAGGTTAATCAAGCGTATGGACAATTAGCTATTTTAATAGTGGGTATGGCTCTGCTTGGCTGGCTGGCGATATATTTTTTAACAAGAAGATTGGCTCGTCCAATTAAGAAAGTCGCAGTTGCAGCAAGGCAAGTCCAAGAAGGCAATTATAAAATTGATTTGCCAATTCATATTAAGGAAGAAGAAGTATATGAACTGGTTGCTTCTTTTAAGGAGATGGCAACAAAACTTGAACAATTAGAAAAAACGCGCACAGAGCTCCTTGCGGGAGTCACGCATGAGCTAAAAACACCTGTTACATCTATTAGTGGCTTGCTGCAAGCTGTTAAGGATGGCATTATCACAGGGAAGGATGCAGATGAGTTTATTAAAATGGCGCTCATAGAGACGACGAAGATGAAAACTATGGTAGGGGATTTACTTGCCTTTAATACTTTTGCAGTTGACGCAATTCCTGTGAAGTTGGTGAAGGCTGATATTAATCGTTTAGTGAAGGATGCTGTAACACAATGGGAAGTGATGCAGGAGGAAGACACTGTACAAGTAGATGCTATATTACTTGATAAGCCTATTTACGTGCATGTAGATATTGTGCGTTTTCAACAAATTTTAACGAACCTTTTGACAAATGCGATACAGGCAATGCAAGAAGGGGTCATTATGATTAGGCTGCAGGAAACAGATTCAGCAGTGAAGGTAACAGTACAGGATACAGGTGTAGGCATTCCGAAAGAGGATCAGGCCTTCATTTTTGAGCGTTTTTACAGAGGGGAAAATAAAAAATATACGGTACGAGGTTTAGGTCTGGGCCTGCCTCTAAGTAAAATGATGGCGCAGTCTGTTGATGGTGACCTGCGTTTAATTGAGAGCAGCGATAATGGTACAACCTTTGAAATAACACTGATAAAAGTACGATAAACGTTATTTGTGGATTCATGATAAGTGAATCTGCAAATAACTTTTTTATTGTAAACCAAAATAGAAAAATCAAAAATTGTAAACAAATTTAAGAAAAGATCGTTTTGACATCTTGCTGACACATTGGCTCCCTATAGTGGGAAATATAAGAAATAGCAATATAAGTGAAGGAGGAGGGCATGGAAAACTCAACCATGAAAAGGAAATTCCTAATGTTGGCTCTAGTAGCATTAACCATATTGTCAACAGGCTGTTCAGATAGTAAAAGCGGTAGTAACTATGTTGCAAAAGTGGATGGAATCAAGATTTCACAAAAGGATTTAGATCAGGAGCTACGTATTCAATATGGAGCGGAAGTACTCGAAACTTTAATATCACATAAAATCATTGAACTTGAAGCAGCAAAGCAAAATATAACGGTACCAGATGAAGTGATTCAAAGTGAGTATGAGGAGCTTATTCAATCCTATGGTGATGGAGATACATTTAAAGAAGTATTAAAGTCAAATGGTTTAACAGAGGCCGCTGTAAAAGATAATATCCGCACATATCAGTTGGGAAAAAAGGTTATTTCAGCAAGTATAGAAATTACTGATGAAGAGGTAGAGCAATATTTCAAAGACAACAAGGATAGTTATGGTCAGGAAGAGCAAGTTGAGGTGCGTCATATTTTATTGGAGGATGAGGTCACAGCTCAAGAGGTACTGAAAAAAGTACAAGCCGGCGAGGATTTCACAACACTTGCTAAAGACTATTCTATAGATACTGTAACAAGTGAAGATGGTGGAAATTTAGGCTACATAAGCAAAGGTCAAATGGATGAGGCTTTTGAAGAAGCGGCATTTGTACTTGAAGTGAATGGTGTTAGCGATATTGTGCAATCTGCAGAGGGCTATCACGTGATAAAGGTGACAGCTAAGGTGCCTGCTGAAGAAGCAATATTTGAAAACGTGAAGGATGAAATATTTGCAACCGTGCTTGAATCACGTATTGATGAACAATATTCAACATGGATTGCAGAAAAATTAGAGCAGTATGATATCGAAAACAAATTATTAATGTAAGGAGTGTTAAGCATGTCGGAACAAACTTCCTTTAACCCCAATGGCCGTAAAGAAATTAAGCATGCCATTTCTTATACAGATTACGCAATTTTAAAAAGCAAACTAAAACATGTCATGAAGTTAGATGTCAATGCGGATTTAAATGGTAAATATTTTATTAGGAGTACGTATTTTGATAACTTCATGAACAAAGTCCTTATTGAAAAGAAGGAGGGGTTTTTAAATCGTGATAAATACCGAGTACGTATTTATGGCAAATCATTAGATATAGTGAATCTAGAACGTAAAAGTAAACGCAACAATTTAACATATAAATCGAAATGCTCGGTGACAAGAAATGAGTTTGAAAAAATACGTGTAAATGATGTTGAATGGATGGAAACAGATAATCGAGTTTTAATCCGTGACCTATTCCATGAAATAAAATATAACCAATTAAAGCCCATGACCGTTGTCGATTATGAGCGTGAAGCATATACATTCCCGTATGGCAATGTACGAGTGACATTTGATAGTAAAGTACAGTCGAGCATGCGCAATACAGATATGTTTAATCAAAACCTCCCTATGGTGGATGTACTTGAACCAAACCTCGTTATTTTAGAGGTGAAGTATGATGAATATTTGCCTGACATTATTAAATTTATGCTGCAAGCCGTTGATACACGTGCTGAAGCATATTCAAAATATCAACTTAGCCGTATGTTTGGCTAATTACTGAAAAAGGAGCAAGTGACAATGGACAAAGTAAATTTTAGCGACATATTTAAATCTAGCTTTTTAGAAAAGACCACGTCGTTCTCTTTAACGGATTCTATTATTGGATTAGTGGTAGCTTTCTTTGTAGGATTATTTATTTATGCTGTATACAAAAAAACATTCAATGGGGTTATATATTCTCATTCTTTTAATATCTCACTGTTAATTATGACCATGGCAACTTCACTGGTCATTATGGGAATAAGCTCGAATGTTTTATTATCTCTAGGTATGGTCGGTGCATTATCCATTGTGCGTTTCCGTACACCCATTAAAGATCCTATGGATTTAGTGTATATTTTCTGGGCAATAGTTTCAGGTATTTTATGCGGTGCTGGCTTCATTCCACTTGTTATTGTGGGTGCCATTTTAATCGGTCTAGTATTACTAGTGTTCGTAAACAAAATTACTATTGAAAATCCCTACTTATTAGTTGTGAAATTTGAAGAAGACATTGCTTGTGAAGAAGTAGAACATATTATTTCAACGGAATCTAAAAAATATGCATTAAAATCAAAATCGATTATTCAAGATTATGAAATTGAAACAACATATGAGGTTCGCATTAAACAAAACGATGCCCAAATGATGGCATTAATTACTAAAGTGCCTGGTGTTAAATCAGCAGTAATGCTTAGCTATGATGGCAACTTTACAGCTTAGTAAGTAAAGTATGTTTAAATAAAGAGAAAGGGGTAACACATTATGATTAAAAACCGAGTTGTTTATTCATGTATGGCAATTCTACTCGCGCTCTTTATCGTGATGTTAGCAATACTCCCGAATATAGGAATAAAAACAAAAAGCAATGAATTTTCCTATGAAACACTTGTTTTTAATAAGAATAAAGTTACAACAGTAGACATTGAAATCGCTGAAGAAGATTGGGAAGATATGCTTGAAAATGCTGAGGAAGAGGAATTTAAGCAAGCAAATATCACTGTGAATGGGAAAAGAGTTGAAAACGTAGCTATTCGTACAAAAGGCAATATCTCACTGAGTTCAGTTGTTAATAGCGATTCAGATCGTTATAGTTTAAAAATTGACTTTGACTACTATGATCATACAAAGAGCCTATTTGGCTTAAAAAAAATGAATTTAAACAATAACTATAGTGATTCAACATTAATGCGTGAATACATTTCATATGAATTAATGGAAAAAATGGGGCTACCAACTCCGGCACATTCGTATATGTACATTACAGTTAATGGTGAGGAACGTGGTTTATATTTAGGTGTAGAAGCAGTGGATGAAACTTTTCTCGCAAATAACTACGGTTCAAATAGTGGTTTCCTCTTCAAGCCAGACGGTGTAGGCAGTGATTTGCAATATATTAGTGACAATATCTCAGATTATAAGGGAATAAACTTAAAAACAAATGAGGGAAATAGTGATAAGTCAAAATTAGTTGAAATGCTAGATGCTATTAATAATGACGGTGATATTGAGAAATATATCGATGTCGATGAAATGCTTCGATATTTTGCTGTCAACACTGCTATTGTAAATTTAGATAGCTATCAAGGGAGATTGAAGCACAATTACTATTTGTATGAGGATAAGGGTGTATTCTCAATTATTCCATGGGATTATAATATGTCATTTGGAGGCCTTGGTGGAGATATAAAAACGGCTGGTGGTGCAAATATTTTAAACAAATCAATTGATAATGATGAAACATTTGAAATGGAGAGTATGGATTCAGCTGATTCTATAGTTAACAAGGATACCATCCAACAAAAACAACAATTTCCAGCTAACGATACACCACCGCCGATAAATGATCAAGACGGTTGGAATATTGGTCAAGATAATCTTAATCAAGATGATGGCACGCCACAGGATGGTTCACAACAAAATGGAGGTCTTCCACAAGGTACTATGAACATGGATATGCTCATGGATATGTCATCCAACTTAATGTCTGATAGTGCTATTAATTTTAGCATAAAGGATCCAGTGTTTGGTGTGACGTTAGAAGAGCGTCCTTTATTAAACGTGCTTCTTTCAAATGACGAATATCGTAAGGTCTATGAAAACTATTTGGAAGAACTAGCGAAAAAGTATTTAACAGAGGAATATTTCCAGAATATAACGAATGGATTATCTGCTATGCTGACAACGTATGTAGAAGCGGATCCAACTAAGTTTTCAACAACAGCACAATTTCTAGAGGGTGTACAAGGAGAGAATAGCCTACCTGAATTTGCTAAACAACGGTCAGCGTCTATTTTAAAGCAACTCTCAGGTGAATTAGTCATAGAAGCGAATATGCAGGGGGGAGAACCATTTCCGGAGGATTTTGCGTTTAAATTTGACTCTCAATTACCAGAAGACTTTGATCCATCACAAATGCCCCAAGGACCCCCGCAAATGAATGTGGAGGGTAATCAAGATGGAGACATTCATAAGCAAGGGCAAGTAGGTGGCAAGATAGGTCCCAACAAAGGTAATGAACAAGTGGTACAACCATCAGGGATTGATAAGAATACAACCATTACGTCAGGTGTTTTATGTATTGTATTACTTCTAGCACTTACATTTGTTTTCCGTTTCAATCGAAGAGGCATATAAAAAATAAACCATATCCGAAACTTTAGGGTATGGTTTTTAGCGCTTCACATGCTAAAATAAAGCATTCATTTTTCGAGGGAGTCCTACAAAGTTATGAATGATCAACAATTTGATAAATATTTGCATATTAATACGGTAGGCGATCAATATGGTTTTCCAAAACTTGCCCATTACCATCGCTATGAACCTACCCCATATACAGGACTTGACCAACTATTTCAGCAGTATGAGTTACCTAAAAATCCAGTATTTATCGATATAGGATGTGGAAAAGGGCGTGTCCCTATTTATATTAACGATAAGTTCCATATTCCAACGGTAGGTATCGAAATGGATGCAGGTTTTTATGCAGAAGCGGAGCACAATAAGGAAAGCTACCGCAAAAGAAAGGGTCCGCGAGCTTCTATTTCCTTTGTTCATTCAATTGCAGAGGCATACCCTATTAAACCAAAAGACAATGTGTTTTTCTTTTTTAACCCGTTTTCCATCAATATTTTTCGTACAGTCATTCACAATATATGGGAATCGTATGAACGGAATAGGCGTGAAATTCATATTATTTTATATTATCCACCCTATGATTATTTACAATTTTTACACCAGGGTACCCCTTTTGAATTACTCCACGAGGTCCATCTAGAAAATGAAACAAATGTCAATGAACGACTTTGCGTTTTTGCATTGAAAAAAGCTTAGAGTGTGCCTACGATCCCATCTCCAAGCTTTTTAGTGTTGTGTGTCAATGACAGGAAGGTGGATAAGCTTCACCTAGTTCAATATAAGAATTATCTGTTTCACAATCGTTCTGGTGCGTTATGTGACATATGAAGATATTTTTAGGGAGGTTGGACAATGTATGTAATAGCGGCGTACAAATTTACTCTTACTTCTTATTATGAAAAATCCCTCTAGCTAAGATTGTAGCTGGAGGGATAAAAATTAGTGAAATTATGCTAATTCCATGATGTTTAGTATGCGCGAGCAAACCAAACTGTGTGTTTTGCCTCGTTTCCGCAATAAATACAATTCGACTTTTTTATTGGAGGATTAAATGGAATATTTCGAGATGTAAATTTTGTTTCATCTTTTACTTTTTGTTCACAAATATTTTTACCACACCATCCAGCCAAAATCCACCCAGGAATATTTTTATTGGCTTTACTATTTGTAATATGATCTTGTAACTGTTGTAGTGAATCAATTGTTATATGTGAATTAGCATCTCGAAATTGTCGGGCCTTTTCGAGTAGGCGCTTTTGCATCACATTTAATTCTTCCTCAATGACATCATTTAATCGATCAAGCTCAACTGTTATTTTTTCTTCTTCATCACGAAGCTTTACTACTACTTGATGGTTTTGAAAATCACGAGGACCAAATTCTATGCGAAGTGATGCCCCTTTTTGTTCCCATTTATTAAATTTGAACCCTGGTGTTAAATCGGAATCATCTAATTTTACACGAATTCCTTTAGCTTTTAATACCTTGTATATGTCCTCTAACTTCTCTAGTATCTCAGGATGCTTTTTAAATGGACCAACTGGAATTAAAACGACTTGGGTTGGAGCAATTTTAGGTGGTAATACCAGACCTCGTTCATCCCCGTGTACCATAATAACAGAGCCTATTAAGCGAGTAGATGTGCCCCAAGAAGTAGTGTGAACATATTCATGTTGGTTGTTTTTATTTAAATATTTTATATCAAATGCCTCGGCAAATTTTGTGCCAAGATAATGGGATGTCCCTGCTTGTACAGCTTTTCCATCTTTCATCATCGCTTCAATTGAAAATGTATCAATTGCGCCTGCAAAGCGCTCTGATTCTGTTTTTGTTCCATCAAGTACAGGAATAGCTAGTAAATCTTCTACTACTTTTTTATAAATATTTAGCATTTGCAACGTTTCATGCCGCGCTTCTTCTTCCTCTGCATGAGCTGTATGCCCTTCTTGCCATAAAAATTCTGAAGTACGAATAAAAGGTAAGGTTTTCTTCTCCCAGCGAAAAACGTTCGCCCATTGATTAAGTAACAGTGGTAAATCGCGATAACTTTTAATCCAATTTGAATACAAATAACCTATCATTGTTTCAGAAGTTGGACGCAATGCTAAGCGCTCTTCTAATTGTTCTCCAGCGGCTTCAGTAACCCAAGGTAATTCAGGTGAAAAACCTTCTATATGATCCTTTTCTTTTTGAAAAAATGATTCTGGAATTAGCATTGGAAAATACGCATTTCGATGTCCAGTTTCTTTAAAATGATAATCCATTTCTGCTTGAATATGCTCCCAAATTTCATAGCCATCAGGTTTAAATGCAATACATCCTCTCACTGGTGTATAGTCCATTAAATCTGCATTTTGAATTGTTTCTATATACCATTTTGTAAACTCATTTTGCTGAATCGTCATAATTGCTCCTCCTTAGTTATTGATAAATGTAAAATAAAAAAGCACAAAGCTATCCTTCTAACTAAGGACGTCTTTATGCTTTAGCAAACGTGGTACCACCTATTTTTAGTTTTATAAAATAAATAAAACTCTCTAGCGTTTTGTAACGGAAACGAACCGGTTATGTTTTCATAACTTCTCCGTGGTAGGTTTCGGTAAAGAATCGGTGGTATAGCTCTCAGCAATTACTATACTCTCTGTAACACTTCCTTTACTTACTTGGTCACATCATCGAAATATATTTTTAATATTTTAACAAAGCATACAAAATAATACAAGCGTGACATTGAGCACACATTTTTATTTTCCCGGAAATAAAAATACATAAGTCCATTTTCTATTATGAGTTGGCTGTTAGTATTTCCAAAATGAAAGTTATTTTTATTCAAGAGGTTTTTCTAATTGTAGGACAAGCAATTTTTAAAAAAAGATGGATTTTTTATTTAACCTTTAGGAAATTTAATTAATTTAAATGATTGTTTTATACTAATTTCACCCAACAATTAATAGATAATTCTCAAAAAACTAATTATACTGAAAAATCACTCTAGACTAAATATAAAGAATGTTTTACAATGTAAAAGGCTTAAATGAATAATATTTGGTTTCAAAAATAGATAGTTATAAATAATTATTTTTGCTATTGAGGAAATGCATTTAATTGTTTATAATTATCAGAAATATCTAATATTTTAGAATTTTCAGGGGGAATTAATTATGAAAGAGAACAAAAAGCTTAAAAAGTTCGGTTCACTTCTAGTCGCTTCTTCACTTCTTGGTGGCGTACTTGCTGGTTGCGGTGCTGGAGACGATTCAAGTTCAGGAGGCAGTTCATCTGACAGCGATACGATCAAAATTGGTGCCAATTTAGAACTTTCGGGCAACGTAGCATCTTACGGTTCTTCAATTGGTGTAGGAGCTGAGCTTGCAGTTAAAGAAATTAACGAAGCTGGTGGTATCGATGGTAAGAAAATCGAACTTATTAAAGTAGATAACAAATCAGAAAACTCTGAGGCAACTGCCGCTGCTATTAAACTAGCAACACAAGATAAAGTTGTAGCGATGCTAGCGCCAGCAACTTCTGGTAACACAGTAGCAACGGTGCAAATTGCTAATGATAACAAAATTCCTATCGTTACAGGATCAGGTACGGCACCAAATATCACAGTAAATGATGATGGTAGCGTAAATGAGTATGCATTCCGTACATGCTTCATTGACCCATTCCAAGGGATTGTAGCCGCTAACTTTGCTGCTGGTGAACTTGATGCGAAAAATGTAGCTATTTTTGCTGATAATGCTTCTGACTATGCAAAAGGTTTAGCGAAGTCATTTAAAGAAACAATCACTAAAAATGGCGGTACTGTTGTAAAAGAGGAAGCTTATGTGGCAAAAGATACGGACTTCCGTACACAATTAACAAATATTAAAGCAACGAACCCTGATTTCATATTTATCCCTGGATACTATGAAGAGGTTGGTTTGATTGTAAAGCAAGCACGTGAAATGGGTATTACGGTGCCGCTTATGGGAGCTGATGGTTGGGATTCACCAACTCTAATAGAGTTAGCGGGTGCTGATGCGCTTAATAATACGTTCATCACAAACCATTACTCTGCGGAAGATCCAGATAAAAAAATTCAAGATTTCGTAAAAGCGTTTAAGTCAGCAAACAGCGACAAAGCACCAGATGCATTTAATGCACTTGGCTATGACACTATTTATTACATTGCAGATGCCATCAAACGCGCAGGTTCTACTGACGGCGAAGCCATTAAAAATGAATTAGCTGGAACAAAAGATCTTTCTTTAGTAACAGGTACATTCTCAGTTGACGAAAATCATAACCCAATTAAAACAGCAACAGTTCTTGAATTTAAAGACGGTAAACAAGTGTTCAACTCTAAAGTAAATCCTTAACTTTTGGCAAGGGGGGAGGCGGGCAAACTCGTCTTCCCTTTTTCTGTTTTATAGACAACTAGACGCATAGAAAAAAGCATAGATTCTAGCATAAGGAATCGGAAATAACTGTTTACGAAGGGGCACAGGTTTTTCTGCATTCACTAAATTATGTAGAAATGCGTCCCGTTTTTGCATTGCTTAATAAATTATAAAGGAGTGAACGCTCATGGAATGGATACAGCAACTTGTGAATGGGATTTCACTAGGTAGTATCTACGCGTTAATAGCGTTAGGGTATACGATGGTATACGGTATTATTAAGCTAATTAACTTTGCCCACGGTGATGTTTTCATGATTGGGGCATTTATTGGCTTTTATGCAATTGCTAAATGGGAGCTTGGCTTCTTCCCAGCATTATTATTGGCAATGGCAGTTTGCGCAATCTTTGGTGTGTTAATTGAACGTATTGCTTACAAGCGTTTACGAAATGCAACACGCATTGCTGCATTGATAACAGCAATCGGTGTTTCGCTATTAATCGAATATACAACCATTTTCTTCAGAGGCGCCCAACCAGCGGCTTATCCTGAAGTATTTAAAAATAGAACATTTGATGTCTTTGGTGTTCAAATTAGCAGTACCTCAATTTTAATTTTATCTGTCGCTGTCGTACTGATGATTCTTTTACAATTCATCGTACATAAAACAAAAATCGGCAAGGCGATGCGTGCAGTATCACATGATGCTGATGCAGCCCGCCTAATGGGCATTAACGTAGATAATACAATTTCGGCGACATTTGCAATTGGTTCAGCGTTAGCAGGTGCCGCGGGCGTTATCTTCGGTGTGTACTATACAAAAATTGATCCTTTAATGGGTGTTATTCCAGGGGTTAAGGCATTCATTGCAGCGGTTCTTGGGGGTATTGGTATTATTCCAGGAGCGATGGTTGGCGGCATGCTACTAGGTGTTGTGGAATCCATGGTAAGTGCACTTGGGTACTCTTTATGGCGCGATGCTGCGGCATTCGTTATCTTAATTTTAATCTTAATCTTCAGACCATCGGGTATCTTTGGTAAAAACGCCCGCGAGAAAGTGTAGGTGAGCGGTAATTATGAAAAAGTCTAAAATTTTCTGGGGCTATGCTGTATTAGCGCTAGTCATCTATGCAGTTGTTCAGGCGCTTATTACAACAGGAACAATTGATATGTATTACAAAAATATGTTAATTACAATGTGTATTAACATCATGCTTGCAGTCAGCTTGCACATCGTAATTGGTATTACTGGCCAATTCTCGATTGGGCATGCCGGGTTCTTAGCAGTTGGTGCCTATATTTCAGCTATCATTACAACGAAGCTAATGCTACCGTTCCCATTAGCCATTTTCTTGGGGGCTCTTGCAGCAGCTGTAGCTGGTTTAATAGTAGGTATCCCAACGTTGCGTTTAAAAGGGGACTATTTAGCCATTGCAACGCTTGGGTTCGCGGAAATTATACGTATTGTATTTTTAAATACGGACTATGTTGGTGGCGCAGCGGGTATGCAGGTTAAGTATTTATCGACTTGGACTTATGCGTTCGTAGGTGTGGTGTTAACAATTGTAGTTATCGCAAACTTCACAAATTCACGTCATGGTCGTGCGTGTATCTCAATTCGTGAAGACGAAATTGCTGCAGATGCAATGGGTATTAACACAACATACTATAAAGTTGTGGCGTTTGCGATTGGTTCATTCTTTGCGGGTCTTGCCGGGGCCATTTTCGCACATAATTTCTACATTATTCAACCGACAACTTTCGGTTTCTTAAAATCATTTGATATTTTAATTTACGTGGTACTTGGTGGTTTAGGAAGTCTTTCAGGTTCTGTAATCGCGGCAATATTCTTGACGGTTGTTTCAACATATCTAGCGAATTTCCCCGAAACAC
Source organism: Lysinibacillus sp. UGB7 (assembly GCF_049058285.1). Lineage (NCBI taxonomy): Bacteria > Bacillati > Bacillota > Bacilli > Caryophanales > Bacillaceae > Lysinibacillus > Lysinibacillus sp. UGB7. The sequence goes on along the minus strand of NZ_JBMGUV010000015.1, from coordinate 75,563 downwards.
GGATGATTATTTACAGTTTGGTACTTATAATCGTAATGCTATATCGTCCAAAGGGGTTAATGGGGACAAAAGAAATTACGGACTTATTCAAGTTTGGTAAAAAAGGAGGTACAAAATAATGACTGGCAACCTTCTTATCAACGTGGAAAATATGGGCATTCAATTTGGTGGTTTAAAGGCAGTACAGGGCGTTAATATGTACCTTCATCAAGGTGAATTAGTTGGTCTTATTGGCCCCAATGGTGCTGGTAAAACGACGAGCTTCAATATGCTAACTGGGGTGTATACGCCAACTGAAGGTACGATTACATTTGACGGTAAAAAGATAAACGGTCTCGCACCTTATCAAGTAACACAAAAAGGAATCAGCCGTACGTTCCAAAATATCCGTCTATTTAAAGAACTATCTGTTTTAGATAATGTAAAAGTCGCGAACCATTCACTTGCCAAACACTCCATGTGGGCATCGATTTTTCGTTTGCCGAATCACTTTAAAGGTGAAGCAACAATGGAGCAGCAATCTTTTGAGTTCTTAAAAATCTTTGGTTTAGACATTTATCAAGATGAGCTAGCAAAAAATCTTCCGTATGGGATGCAACGCCGCCTAGAAATTGCGCGTGCATTAGCAGCAAATCCGAAGTTATTATTACTGGATGAGCCAGCCGCAGGGATGAATCCACAAGAAACACACGACTTGATGGAATTAATTGCTTTTATTCGTAAAGAATTTGGTTTAACTATTCTGCTAATCGAGCATGATATGAGCTTAGTAATGGGAATTTGCGAACGGATTTACGTACTCGATCATGGTCAATTAATTGCAGACGGAACACCAGAAGAAATTCGCAACAATCCAAAGGTAATTGAAGCTTACCTGGGTGAGGAGGTTATCAGCTAATGCTAAAAGTACAAAATATTGATGTATTCTACGGAAACATCCAAGCATTAAAGGGCCTCTCTTTAGAAGTAAACGAGGGTGAAATTGTAACGTTAATCGGTGCCAATGGTGCTGGTAAAAGTACATTATTAAAAACATTGTCAGGCCTACTAAAGCCAAAGGGTGGCATCATCGAATATGAAGGCTTCTCTATTGCTGGAAAGGCTGCACAAACGATTGTAAAATCAGGTATTTCACATGTGCCAGAAGGTCGCCGTGTATTTGCCAATATGTCAGTAGAAGAAAACCTAGAGCTTGGGGCATATCTTCGTAATGATAAAGTGGGTATTAAAAAGGATATGGATCATGTATTCGAGTTATTTCCTCGTCTTGAGGAGCGTCGTAAGCAGCAATCAGGGACATTATCCGGTGGTGAGCAGCAGATGCTTGCGATGGGCCGAGCATTAATGGCAAAACCGAAGTTACTATTAATGGATGAACCTTCAATGGGGCTGGCACCATTAATGGTGAAAAATATCTTCAATATTATCGAAAAAGTCAACAAAGAAGGTACAACAGTGCTTCTTGTAGAGCAGAATGCGAACATGGCGCTATCCGTAGCAAATCGAGCATATGTACTAGAAACTGGCCGTATCGTATTAGCTGGTACAGCAAAAGAACTGCAAGAAAGTGAACAAGTAAAAGCAGCATATCTAGGTGGTCTATAAGGAAGTTGGAGGTATCTCATAATTATTTGAGATACCTCTTTTTCATTTTTGTATGGGTGACGGATAAAAGTGAGGAAGTGACGGATAGAATCGATGAAATGACGGATAAAACCGACAAAACAACGGATAGCGGTGGCATCAGACCTTTGTTTTTTGGTAAGGTGGGAGAAAGGAGTGAGGATTTTGCAGTATTCAGCACAATATTTCATTGATAAATTAAATTTAGCAGAGCATCAAGAGGGAGGTTACTATATTTCTTCGTTTAGATCGGCTGACGAAATGGCGGTAAGGGATGTAACAAGACCAATTTATACGAGCATTTATTTTCTACTACGTTCGCAGGATATATCACATTTACATCGTTTAAAATCTGATGAGCTTTGGTATTATCATGCTGGCAGCCCACTAACTGTCCATATGATTTACCCTGATGGTACATATGAGGCTAAGAAATTAGGATTAAATATGGAGACAGGGGAGGTACCACAAGTAGCTGTGCCGAAAAACACAATTTTTGGCTCATCTGTAGAGGATACTAATACATTTAGTTTAGTTGGCTGTATGGTGGCTCCTGGCTTTGACTTTGCGGATTTTGAATTGTTTACACAAGAAGAGCTTTTAGCAGATTATCCGCAGCTCGAAGCTGTCATTCATAAAATGGCGTATAAGACAATTAAATAGCAAAAGAGCCGACTTAAAGTACTTCGAGTCGGCTCTTTTTGCGTGAAAGAGAAGCGACGGCAGCAAAGCTTTTGCTGCGCCAAAAATGTAAACTCAGCGCCAAAAGTGAGTTGAAATAAATCGCTTTTAGTTATTGAACAAGGTCTTGATTTACCAAAGAATTTCTTCTGGGTAGTTTGCATGGATTTGAATTTCGTGCAGCGCCTTTTTGCTTGTTCTGGCAGCTTCCATCAGCTGTGATTTGAGTGCTACATATTCTTCGTCCTCAAGCATTAATCGGAGAGCGAAGGCTGCTAAATGAGCCTTACGTTCCTCCGTATTTAAATGTATGTATTCTAAATTCAATATGTCTACGTATTGCGTAGCGTAACGGAAGGTCAGTGGACTTTTCGTATGGAGCATTCTTAAAAACACTAAAAATTCTTCTTCACCGAGCTCCTGCTCTAAGCACTGTGCAACGGATGCTTGGAATTTGCGAATGGTTGCAATATAAATATTCCACTCTGAAGAATCGATGAGCTCTTGGTGCAAACGGATAAAGTCATTTAAAGCAATCGCTGTAAAAATAAGCTCGGGCCATAGAACTTCCGTTGCATAATAGACATTTTTATTTGGAAAAATAATTTCATGCTGAGTAAGCACACTTTTATTGAGTTCAATATTAACAAATTCAAGCAGGTGGTCGCCTTGTGCTGCATGGCGAAGATTATAGCAAATACCAAGGATTCGCTGACGCGCACCTTGGTAATCGTAATATTTGTTTTCATCACCAGTTAATTTGTAAATCGCATTAATGAGTTGATCTAAATCCCAAAAGTCGCCACTAATTCGTACGCCAGTCAGCTGTTCGGTACTTTGAATGGAAAGCATAGCGCTATCCCCCCTTAATTGCTGTTATTTTGGTGTGTAATTAAGTAGTTTGAATAGTTCTGTTCGTTCTTTGTCAGTTAAATCACGCCACTGCCCAATTTTTAGATTGCCGAGCTTAATATTCATAATACGAATGCGTTGTAACCTTTTAACAGAGTAGCCAAGTGTGGAACACATACGGCGAATTTGGCGGTTTAAACCTTGCTCTAAAATAATTTTAAATACTTTATCCGAAATTTTTTCAACAGAGCAAGGTAAAGTGGTTGTATCTAAAATATCAACCCCTGCCCCCATTTTCGTGATAAATTGCTCTGTAAGAGGCTTATCGACTTGTACAATATATTCTTTTTCGTGATGGTTTTCTGCACGTAATATTTTATTTACAACATCACCGTCATTTGTCAGTAATAATAGTCCCTCTGATTCTTTATCAAGTCGCCCAATATGGAAAATACGTAGGGGGTGATTAACAAAATCCACGACATTTCCTTTTATATGTTGCTCAGTTGTACTTGTAATGCCAATTGGTTTATTTAAGACAATATACACAAGTTGTTGTTCTTTCTTTACCTCTTTTCCGTCTACGCAAACGAGATCGCCTACTTCAACTTGACTTCCAACCGTTGCAAGCTCCCCGTTGATTGTTACTTTACCTTCCTCTACCCATTTGTCAGCACCACGGCGTGATACAATGCCAGTCTCACTCAAATATTTATTAATACGCATACAGTTCTCCTATACATTATTATTATTTTAAGTATACATTATCGTTGGATGCACCGTGAATTCTAAAGCTTTTCTAGCAAAAATAATTTCATTGGAAAATATTTTTTAAAAAGTTGAAATTATTTTTTGTTTCTGACAATATATTGTGTAAGAGAGTTTCTATGAAAATATTGTTATTTCGATATAAAATAGCGATTTTTGTAGATATTTTCTCATTATTTTGTGTAAAGGGGAGAAGTAAAATGGTTTATGCATTTCCAAACACTGAAGGATCGGTAGTTCAATTCAAAGAGAAATATGATAATTACATTGGTGGAGAATGGACACCCCCAGTGAAAGGTCAATACTTTGATAATGTTACTCCTGTTACTGGACAAGTTTTTACACAAGCAGCGCGTTCAACTGCTGAGGATATTGAACATGCACTTGATGCGGCACATGCCGCAAAAGATGCATGGGGCCAAACATCTGCAACAGAGCGTGCAAACATTTTACTTAAAATTGCGGACCGCATTGAACAAAACTTAGAAAAGTTAGCCGTTGCCGAGACATGGGATAACGGAAAAGCAGTACGTGAAACATTAAATGCAGATATCCCTCTAGCAATTGATCATTTCCGTTATTTTGCAGGAGCTTTACGTGCACAAGAAGGTTCGCTAAGCCAAATCGATAATGATACAGTTGCTTATCACTTCCATGAGCCTATTGGGGTAGTCGGTCAAATTATCCCTTGGAATTTCCCGTTATTAATGGCTGTTTGGAAGCTAGCACCTGCGCTTGCTGCTGGAAACTGTGTGGTGTTAAAACCTGCAGAGCAAACACCAGCTTCGATTATGGTGTTAGTAGAATTAATTGGTGATTTATTGCCACCAGGCGTACTAAATGTTGTCAACGGTTTTGGTTTAGAGGCAGGAAAACCACTTGCATCCAATCCACGTATTGGAAAAATTGCCTTTACAGGTGAAACAACAACAGGTCGTTTAATTATGCAATATGCTTCACAAAACCTTATTCCCGTTACGTTAGAATTGGGTGGAAAGTCTCCTAATATTTTCTTCGAAGATATTATGGACGAAGATGATGCCTTTTTAGATAAAGCAGTAGAAGGCTTTGTATTATTTGCTCTTAATCAGGGCGAAGTATGTACATGTCCTTCCCGTGCATTAATTCAAGAATCTATTTATGATAAGTTTATGGAACGCGTACTGCAACGTGTGGAAGCCATTCAAGTTGGAAATCCATTAGATCCGAATACGATGATGGGTGCACAAGCTTCTAGTGAGCAAATGGAAAAAATCCTGTCTTATTTGGATATAGGTAAGCAAGAGGGCGCTGAGTGTCTCATTGGTGGTGAGAAAAATAATGTAGGTACAGGCTTCGAAAACGGCTACTACATTAAGCCAACTGTCTTTAAAGGACACAACAAAATGCGTATTTTCCAAGAAGAAATCTTCGGGCCAGTTGTGGCAGTAACAACATTTAAAACGAAAGAAGAAGCATTAGAAATTGCGAACGATACATTATATGGTTTAGGCTCTGGTATTTGGACACGTGATATGAATACAGCCTATCGTTTCGGTCGAGGTATTCAAGCAGGTCGTGTTTGGACAAACTGCTACCATGCCTACCCAGCGCATGCTGCGTTCGGCGGCTACAAAATGTCAGGCATCGGTCGCGAAACACATAAGATGATGTTATCTCATTATCAACAAACGAAAAATTTATTAGTTAGCTATAGCGAAAACAAACTAGGTTTCTTCTAATGCGTAAGGGGGTGCGAAGGCGTGGTTGAACGTGTATTAGCAACGGAAAAAGCGCTGGCACTAATCGATTTATTGACAGAAAAACATGGACCAGTTATGTTTCATCAATCGGGTGGATGTTGTGATGGATCGTCTCCAATGTGTTATCCAGAGGGTGACTTACTATTGGGTGATCAGGATGTATGTCTCGGTGAAATTGGTGGTGCACCATTTTATATGCATAAGAATCAATACGATTATTGGAAGCACACGCAAATTATCTTAGACGTTGTTGATGGTAGAGGCGGTATGTTCTCACTTGAGGGTGTGGAAGGTAAGCGGTTTTTAACAAGATCAAGGGCCTTTTCTACAGAAGAATTAAAAGAATTAGGCTTGATCGAATAGTGTTTCAAAAAAGTGATATTGTACAGCTAGTATTATCTTGAAGCGCAATAGCATAAAAATTTAAAAGCAGTGGCAAAAGAACTTCAATGTTTTTTTGCCGCTGTTTTTCTATGCTAATTCTTCTGAAAAAGTTTATGTAAATTTATATTATTTTGAGCGTTACGTAATAGTAAAAAAAGCTGTAATCGATCTTGTAAGGTTTCAGTGAACAACGATTTTTTAATCGTCCTTTCATTCATAATAATCCCCCATTAATTATTGATTTATTTTTATTAAACCATATAAAACCTAGTTACATACATTAATTTAAGTTTACTTTTTATGTTAATTGTTACAAAATGATTGAATCTTTTCGACAAAATATTACGTAAATAGTAAAAAGGAGCGTGTTGAAGATGGATATTGTTATAATTGAAAACCAATTCACACAAACGGTGGAGGGCGTAGCGAAGGCGGCTGGATGGTCAGTTGATCGCAAAATTATTTTAGCTATTGCCAGCACGTATGTAGCTTCAGGCAAAACCTTTGATGCGCTAAAATTTAAAGAAGTACTTCAAGAGATGAAGAAGCAAACGTCATGGATGTCTCCGCTAAGAGCAAACGTTGGCTATAGTATGGCTGCAAACATCATGGAACAGGATGACATCGAGCAGGCGGTAAAAAACATAATTATAAATGAAAAGATATTAAAGGAAGCAAAATTTAAAAGTGGGAATTTCAATTTTATAGCTGCTCAATTTTTAACAAACATTGAAAGTGAGAAACAGGCACATGCTCAAAAGGCACGTGCCTTGTATGAAGCCATTCGAAAACACCATCGATTTTTAACTTCTTTTGATGATATTCCCTATGCAGTATTACTTAGTAACCCAAATGATGATGTTATCTTACGTGCTGAAACAATGAATCGTTATTATAAAGAGCTTCGTTCGTATAATTTTTATGCAGGTAATGAATTACAATGGCTATCGCAGGTGCTAACGTTTTTATCTCCACAATATGATAGTAATCTTGTGCCAAGTGTTGTTACTATTCGTGACATATTAAAAAAAGTAGATGTAAAAATAAAAACAATGCACTATCCGTTACTGGGATTCTTAGCAATTCTTCAATTGAATAGCGCGCAAATCTCGCAAATTACTGATTTGTACCATGAATTAAAGGGTATGAAATTATTAAAATGGCATCGTGAATTTGTGCTGTTTATGGCAATACAAATTGCTATTCATGATATGGCGAAGGTGCAACAATCATTATCAATGTCCATCATGGCTTCTATCGAGCTCTTAATACAAGCGCAGCAGGCAGCGATGATGGCGGCAGTTACTGCTGCTGTAGTGGCATCTAATTCGAGCTCTTCGTGATAAACTAAGTGAAGAATATTATTTTTCGGAGGTGCTTTTGAAGGATGAAAGAAGCAAAGCTGTGGATAAATGGTCAGTGGCAAGACACGAAGGAATCGTATGATTTAACATCACCCTATAGCGGTGATGTAATTGCGAAGGTTGCTAAGGCAACTGTTCAGGATGTTGAACGAGCAATAGAAGGTGCACAAAAGACATTTCTATCGTTTAAAAAGACAACAGCCTACGAACGTGCCGAAATTTTATATAAAGTGGTGGACATTATGCGCCATCGTAAAGAAGAATTAGCGGAGATTTTGGCGCATGAGGCAGGAAAACCTTTATCGGCAGGCTCAGCTGAAATTGATCGCACAATCGCAACATATCAATTCGCCGCAGAGGGAGCAAAACAAGCAATGGGCGAAACGGTGCCTATGGACGCCGCGCCAGGAGCGGGTGATCGAATTGGTTGGACTAAGCGTGAGCCATTAGGTGTTATTTCTGCTATTACACCTTTTAATTTTCCATTTAACTTAGTAGCACATAAATTAGGCCCTGCTTTTGCAGTGGGTAATACAGTGGTATTAAAACCAGCGACACAAACACCGCTAAGTGCAATTGTAATGGCTGACATTTTTAAAGAAGCAGGTCTACCAGATGGTGCATTACAAATTGTTACAGGTAGTGGTGGAGAGCTAAGTGATATACTCGTTACACATCCATTTGTGAAAAAGGTGACATTCACAGGAAGTGGTAAGGTTGGACTAGGCATTAAAGAAAAAGTAGGATTGCGCAAAGTAACATTAGAGCTTGGTTCTAATGCTGCGGTTATTGTCGAGCCGTCGACACCAATAGATAAAATTATATCGCGTTGTGTCAGCGGTGCATTTAGTTTTGCTGGACAAGTTTGTATTTCGTTACAACGTATCTATGTACACGCCTCGATTATTGAGGAATTTACGAATGCATTTGTAAAAGAAACCGAAAAGTTAGTCGTAGGTGATCCAGTCGATAAAAAAACAGATGTTAGTGCAATGATCAATCCTGGTGAAGTGGAACGAATTCGCCAATGGATTGAGGAAGCAAAGGCACAAGGCGCGATCGTAGCCACAGGTGGAACGTTCACAGAGCGTACATTAACACCAACAGTTATGACGCATGTGACAGCCGATATGAAAATAATTTGTCAGGAAACATTCGCACCAATCGTCTCAATTGTTTCATATGAAACATTAGACGACGCTATTCGACTAGTGAATGAGTCGGAACTTGGCTTAAATGCAGGAATATATACGAATGTGCTGCCAGATGCATTGCGTGCAGCAGACGAATTACAAGCAGGAGCTATTATTATTAACGATATTCCAACTTTTAGAGTTGATAATATGCCATACGGCGGCGTGAAAATGAGTGGTTACGGACGAGAGGGTATTAAGTGGGCAATTGAGGAAATGACAGATATGAAGTTTATTGCCATGAAAAAATCATTCTAGTTTGCATCAAGTCTTTTTGTACGATACGATGACGGAAGAACATACATGAAGGGAAGTTACTAGAACTATGACAAACAACGCTGTTCCGATGAGCCAATCACGTACGGTTCAAACGCGTCTCGTATTACCGCCAGATACAAATAATCACAATTCCATTTTTGGTGGTAGAGTGTTAGCTTATATTGATGAAATTGCTGCAATTACAGCGATGAAACATGCAAAAGGGCATGTGGTAACAGCCTCTATCGATTCGGTTGATTTTTTATCTTCGGCTCATGTAGGAGATATTTTAGAAATTGAAAGCATTGTTTCTTCTACAGGGCATTCTTCCATGGAGGTTTATGTACGGGTGATTTCACGTAATATCGAAACAGGTGAAGAGAAGCTAACGACGGAATCTTTCGTGACAATGGTAGCGGTGGATGAAAAAGGGAAACCAAAGGCTATTCCAGCCATTATTCCAGAAACTGATGCTGATAAACGTTTGTTCGAAACAGGTCCTGCGCGACGGGAACACCGTAAGCAAAAACGTGCTTTGGCACATTAAAATAAAAGGGAAATTGACACATGGAGGTCAATTTCCCTTTTTAATAGCCATATTAGAGCATTTGGCTTAGAAGTAATTAGATATTTAATTCATTGACTACATTAATCAATGAGTCTGAAGAGGAGGAAACAAGTGTAGCACCTTGTGACAACTCTGTAATTAAATTTGAAATTGCAGAAATATCGCGTGCTGTATTTACATACTGCTGCTGAATACCTGTAACAGCATCTGCAATATCATTAAATGATTTCGATAAATTTGTTTGTGTATCTACGCTATGTTGAATTTTTTGGTCTACATTGATAACGGAGCTCGCCATTGTTGTAATATTACTTTCTGTTTCTTTTATAAGATGTGAAACGTTTTGTACGGCATTTTTTGTTTCCTCAGCAAGTTTGCGGACTTCTTCAGCCACGACAGCGAAACCTTTACCATGCTCACCTGCGCGTGCTGCCTCAATGGAGGCATTTAATGCTAATAGATTTGTTTGATCAGCAATACCTGTGACTAGGCCTACAATTTCAGAAATCTTTTGTGAAGATGTACGTAATTGATTCATTGTCACTTCAAGGCTATTTACACTTTGTAAAATGACATGTATTAAATCATTTTGCTCTTGTAATTGTTGTTGGCCGCGTCTAGATTTTTCTTTTGTCTCTTCAACGAAGCTCAAACCTTGTTTTGTTGCTACAGCAATGTCATCCGTTTGTGCAGAGATAACCATTAGAGAAGCAGCCGTTTCCTCACTGATAGCATTTAACTCTTCAGCGGTACTTTGAATGGTTGTAACAAGTGAGTGCTTTGTTTCATCCGCCTCTGAACGAATACGATCTTCTTCATTTTCGTATGCCTCTATAACAAGCTGTTGCTCAAAATTAATGATTTTGCAGAAGGCATTAATGGCACGAAGCGCATCATGCTTAGAAACATCTAATTCATTTGCAAAGTTTGCAAACGTAGAAGTTAATGATTGGAACGACGCTATGTACCACTTAGATTGTAAGCCAATACGCACATGTGTCTCAGCTATTGACTTTCTTTCGTTAATATAAGAGTCATTAATATGACTTTCGAAAATATCACTTAAATGTTTATGTAATGTAATTTTTAAACGTTCGATTTGTGAAGTTCTATGGATAATATCCAACAAATCTTGGCTCAAACTAATAGCTGCATAAAATTGATCGACCATTTTAGGAATCAAATCTTTAGCCAAAGGCTGAAGTTGCTTAATAATGGCTAAATCTTCAGTAGTTAAATCTAATAATTGCAACTGCTTTTGAAGATTTGGGTGGTTAGAAACATCTAATTGTACGTTATGCTTATATTCCTCCGGTGATAATAAAATTGAGTAGCTAGAATTGTTCTTATTTGTAAACCAACTCATTGTTGTCTGCTCCATTCTTTATAAATCCATAATATATATTAATTAAAGTGTCTTCGTATATTAATGTATGAAAATTTGCGAAATATGGTATTTAATCTATTCTACTATTTTTAGTGTCAATTTTGGTTAAAAATTTAGTTTATTTCTATATTTTTGCAATATTTTTTAAATGATTGTCGCTTAAAAGTCATGAAATAGATTTTTTTAAAGAATAAAAAGTAGTTTGAATTTCATAAGACAAACCTGTAAAATACGAACTGTTTAGTTTAATAAATAATTGTACGTGAAAGATATCTAATTAATATTGCTAAAAGGAGGCATTACATGGAGAAGAAGCGTTTTAAGTTTGTCATTCCTGTTATGGTGATTGTTGCAATAGGAGCAGTTTATATGTTAAACAACTACTATGCGGAAGTACCGGATATCGACCAACTTTTAATTATCATCGGTGCAACATTATTATCTGGTGTTCTTGCATACTTTTTATTCCCACAGCAAGGGGAAAATAAAGTGGATGATCGAGGGCCGTATTAAATATAATGAGGACATCTAGCGCTTTTTCTAGATGCCCTCTTTTTTAGGGTTTAAATAGTTTGAACCAACCTTTGTATTTGAAAAAAGACAGCATAAAGATCACGATTAATATCATAATACCAAGGACGATAAAGTAGCCATATCGACCATGGAGTTCAGGCATAATATCAAAATTCATCCCGTAAACGCCAGCAATAAAGGTTAGTGGAATAAAGATTGTAGAAACAATTGTTAACGTCATCATGATACCATTCATGCGGCTGGAGCTCATCGCCATATAGTTATCGCGCATGTCGGCTGTAAGCTCACGATTAGATTCGACGATCTCTGTAAGCTTGACTAAATGATCGTGAATATCACCGAAATAAGCTCGTTCGGATTTTTTTAGCGCGAAGCGGTAAGAGCTGAGTACTCGATATAAGAGGTCACGCATTGGTAAAATGGTTCTTCGTAAATGAAGTAAATCACTACGAAATTCAAATACAATTTGCATCGCATTTACACTGCTTTGATATGTCAGTTCATCTTCAAGTGTATTTAGATGATCTTCAATCTTATAGACAAGTGGGAAATAGCTATCGACAATTTTATCAATGGTCTGGTAGGTTAGAAATACAGTACCGCGTTCCCAATTCTTTGGTTGCTCTTCTAAAAGTTTTTGCACCTTATCTATCTCAGGTGTCTCGTTTTTGTGGTATGTAACGATAAACTTATCGGAGACAAAGATGTTTAATTCCTCAGCTATTAGAGTCTCCTCGTTAAGCCTATGAATCACGAAAAAATGATAATCATCATAAAAATCGAGCTTTGGCCGTTGTAAACGCATTAAGCAATCTTCAATGGCTAGTGGATGAAAATGAAAAAAAGTATCGAGTAATAGCTCTTCTTCAGCGGTGGGGCTATTAAAATCGACCCAGAACCATTCAAAATACTTATCTTTAATGTCTTCAAGTGGAAATCCCTTTAATAATTGTTGATCTTTTGAAATGCCCATTGTGCGAATCACAGCATTCACCTCAATTCTGTTTTTCCCATATAAAAGGGTACTAAGTCAACTACTCAAAACGAACGGATTGCGGGATGTTGCATGGGGAGAGGGCACTTGTAGTATCACCCGCTTGACCTACACCAAAATAGATTTTAACACGTTAGATGCCACGACAGGTCGGGCGTTCTAAACGATGGTACATTTCGACAGGTATAGTCGCAAAGCCTTAACGTAGCATATATACAGGCGTCTAACATCTCTATCTATTCAAGTACCCCTTTATAACATACCCAACCTGCAAATAATGTTGTTGCAAAAAATCGGGAAGGTTGTGTAAAGCCTGCCTGTTGTAACAGCGTTAAAATATCTTTTTCCGGCATAAATGATAGAGCGCGTATGGACTGCTCCATATTCGCCACTTCTGAGGCTGAAAGTTTTGTGTGTTGTAGCCAATAGGAACGCCATAAATCAAACTGTAGCTCAGTTTCAGTTGTGTTAAGCTGCCCATATTTTGAGACAAGGACAAATGGTGCTCCAGGCTTTAAATGTTTCGCAATTTCTTTTAAAGTCGCAAGTTTTTCCTCATAAGTTTCGATAAAGTGAAGAACTAGTATACAACTGGCAGCATCAAACTTTGTAGCCGGTAAAGATGTTTCTAGTATCGTGCCACGACATAAGGAAATTTTATTTTGCAACGATTTTAAGCGTTCCTCTGCAATTTGTAGCATTGCTTCTGCAGGATCTATACCTACAAAGGACCAGTGGGGTCTTTGTTCAGCAAGCTGTAAGATTTCATTGCCGCTTCCAGAGCCAAGCACTAAAAACGTAGCTTCCTCAGCCAGATTGGATCGATAAAAGGTTTGTGTTAAACGTAACATGGCATCATAGCTTGGCAATGTACGTCGAATACCTTTTTCATATTCGTTTGCAAGTGTGTTATTAAAATCCATCATGTATCACATGCCCTTCAAAAAAGTTTTTTTAAAAATTTTATACTTGTTTGAAACTATTTAGAGTATAGTTCCGTAAATAGTATTACAAATAGCAAGAACAAATTAAAAAGGAAGGTTGATATTTATGGAAACAAAATGGTCTAAAGTAATCATACATGCCAGTGCGTTTTTTGCACCATTTTTAGTGCCGATTTTATTTTTCTTAATTAGTTCTGATGAAGAAGTAAAAGGAATCTCTATTCAGGCATTACTGTTCCAAATTGTAATGTGGGTATTAATTGCAATTGCTGGAATTTTAAGCTTCGTGTTAATCGGCTTACCGTTTTTACTAATTTTTGGTCTTATGACGTTTATCGTACCAATTATCGGTATTGTGAAGGCTATATCTGATGAGCCTTGGCGCTACCCAATTGTCGGCCGCTGGGTATAATTTTTATAGACGCAAGTATATGCTAAGTGCATATGCTTGCGTTTTTTCTATAGGCGAAAAGGGTAGGTTATAACTATGAAACCCGTTTTAACTTCTTTCTTTGTCGTTTCATGGGACAATCTACCGAAGAACTCTAATTTACTGGATACACAATGGAAAGAACATAACCCAAGTTCTGGATGTCGGTGTCGCGGTATCCTGATGGAAAATCATACTCGTTGAGAGGGCAATTGTACGTGCGATTTTTCAATGTGCGTATTAATTGCAATTATTTTCAAGCGTTCTGTATAATATACTCAAATATAGTCAAAGATAGTCAAAGTCAGTGTGGTTAGCGAGGTGTATTCCTAAAATGCGTAATATTTCAGACATCATAGAAGGCTACTTAAAGCAAGTACTTGAATTAGGTGGAGAAGGGCATATTGAAATCAAACGTAGTGAAATTGCGGATAAATTTCAATGTGTACCGTCACAAATAAATTATGTTATTAATACAAGATTTACGGCTGAGCGTGGTTACCTTGTTGAAAGTAAACGTGGCGGGGGTGGATACATTCGAATTTTACGTGTCCGTGCAAACTCACAAATTGATTTGATTGATGATGTGCTCTTGCAAATTGAAGGTGGGGCATCTCAAACAGTGGCAGAAGATTTAGTTTATCGTCTAATTGATGAGCAGGTAATTTCAAAACGAGAAGCGAAATTAATGTTAGCGGCAGTTGATCGCTCAACATTAGATTTACAACTACCTTTACGGGATAGCATACGTGCGAGAATTCTACGTGCGATGTTAACAACGATTAAATACGAAAAGCAAAAGTAAAGAGGTGATGGAGATGATATGCGAACATTGCAAACAGCGTAATGCGACAGTAACGGTAACACAAGTTCAAAATAGTCAGAAGGTGGAGCATCATTATTGTGACGTCTGCGCTTCGCAGTTCCATCCATTTCATGCGGAGTTTAAGCAAGAGCCGGTTTCAATTCAACAGTTACTATCTAATTGGTTCGGCTCACCAACGTGGCAACAAAAAGTTGGTGAAAAGCAGCAAGCACCGCCCCAGCAACAAACGTGTTCTCACTGTGGGTTTACGTATAAGCGATTTTTAAAAGAGGGGAAATTCGGATGCCCTGGCTGTTACGACACTTTTGCCGAGCATTTGCCAAAACTCTTTAACCGTATTCAGGCTGGACCTCAACATATTGGCAAAATGCCAGGTGCTCATAGCAATGTCTATGTCATAAAAAAACAAATTGAAGATATTCGTAAACGGATGAAAGATGCCGTAGACGAAGAACAATTTGAAGAGGCGGCAAAGCTTCGTGATGAGGCAAAGGAGCTTGAGAATCAGCTACAATTCGAAGGTGGTGATGTGTCGTGATGATTGAGCCTTTTTTAGAGCGTGCCACGCCTGTATGGATGCATGTAGAAGATGATTATTCAGATATTGTCATTAGTACACGTATTCGCCTTGCTCGGAATTTAGATGGGTACCGTTTCCCATTAGTTTTCTCAGAAGATGAAGCACTACAGGTGGAGCAAGCAGTAACACACGCAATTCAGGACAGTCCTAAACTCCTTGAAAGGTACTCTTATTTTGCCATAAAAGATTTAACACCATTACAACGACAAATCTTAGTTGAAAAACATTTAATTAGTCCACAGTTAGCCAAAAAAGAGCTAGTTGGCTCGATGCTACTATCTGAGGATGAGTCCATTAGCATTATGGTGAATGAAGAAGACCATTTACGCATTCAATGTATGACAGCAAGCTTTCAACTTCAAAAGGCATACGAACAGGCCAATAAAATTGATCGTGCTTTAGAAGGGGCGCTGCCCTACGCATTTCGAGATAATTTTGGCTATTTAACAAGTTGCCCAACGAATATTGGTACAGGACTACGGGCTTCTGTCATGATGCATCTTCCAGTCTTAACATTAACTGGTCAGATGAATCAAATAATAAATGCCATGACACGATTAGGAATGACAGTTAGGGGAATATATGGAGAAGGTAGCGAAAATTTAGGGAACGTTTACCAAGTGTCAAATCAGATTACCCTAGGAAAAACAGAAGATGATATTTTAGCAGACATTCAAAGTGTTGCTGAAAAAATTATTCAAAAAGAACGGCAGGCAAGAGGTAAGCTGATGGATAAGGCAGAACTCGCCTTAGAAGATCGTATTTACCGTGCTTTAGGCACTCTGTCGCATGCCCGAATTTTAACAAGTGAGGAAGCAGCTACTTGCTTATCTAATGTACGTCTGGGGGTAGATTTACAGTTGATACATGGCATTAGGGCCACAACATTAAATGAATGTATTGTCTGTATGCAACCTGGATTTTTACAACATTATGCAGGTGAGGCATTGCCGCCGTCCGAACGTGATCGGGTACGAGCAAAGATGCTTCGGGAGGCATTATTTCAAGAGAGCTTGAGTAAGCCTAATATAGAGGGAAAAGGAGAGGATTCATATGATGTTTAATCGTTTTACACAACGCGCACAAAAAGTATTACAACTTGCACAGGAAGAGGCTATTCGTTGGAAACACGAATCAATAGGAACTGAGCATATTCTTTTAGGACTTATTCGTGAAGGCGGGGGTATTGCAGCGAAAGCATTAGAAGCCATTGATATTAGCCCTCAAATGATTGAAACTGGCATTGAAGAATTAGTTGGTAAAGGTACAGAGGATGTTGGACCAATTGTTCACTATACACCTCGAGCTAAAAAAGTAATTGAACTATCAGTCGATGAATCACGTAAATTAGGTCATTCTTATATAGGTACAGAGCATTTACTATTAGCGTTAATTCGTGAGGGCGAGGGTGTGGCAGCTCGCGTTTTAAACAATGCGGGTGTCGGCTTAAACAAAGCACGTCAGCAAGTATTATTGTTACTTGGAAATAATGACAATGCCCAATCTGGTCAACAAGCGACACAGGCGGCCAATACACCGACATTAGATAGCCTTGCGCGTGATTTAACACAAATTGCACGTGAAGGATCATTAGACCCTGTTATTGGTCGCAGTAAAGAAATTACACGTGTTATTGAAGTACTATCACGCCGCACAAAAAATAACCCCGTTTTAATTGGTGAGCCAGGGGTTGGTAAAACAGCGATTGCGGAAGGCTTAGCACAGCAAATTATTAATAATGAAGTGCCGGAAATCCTTCGTGATAAACGTGTAATGACCCTTGATATGGGTACCGTTGTGGCAGGTACAAAATACCGAGGTGAATTTGAGGATCGTCTGAAAAAAGTAATGGATGAGATTCGCCAAGCAGGTAATGTCATCTTATTCATCGATGAATTGCATACATTAATCGGTGCTGGTGGCGCTGAAGGTGCAATTGATGCATCCAATATTTTAAAACCATCATTAGCACGTGGTGAGCTACAATGTATCGGAGCAACAACTTTAGATGAGTACCGTAAATACATTGAAAAGGATGCTGCTTTAGAGCGTCGCTTCCAGCCAATTCAAGTAGATGAGCCAACTGTTGAAGAAGCTATTCAAATCATCCACGGCTTACGTGATCGCTATGAGGCACATCATCGTGTGAAAATTACAGATGAAGCTATTGAGGCAGCAGCAAAAATGGGTGACCGTTATATTTCAGATCGCTTCTTACCAGATAAAGCAATTGATTTAATCGATGAAGCGGGTTCTAAAGTACGCTTGCGTTCATTTGCAGTGCCACCAAACTTAAAGGCATTGGAAGATAAGCTTGAAAATGTTCGTTCTGAGAAAAATGCAGCTGTTTCTGGTCAGGAATTTGAAAAAGCGGCTTCTTTAAGAGATACAGAGCAAAAGTTAAAAGACGAAATTGAAACAACGCGCAAAACATGGAAAGAAGAGCAAGGTAAAGCTGAATCCAAGGTAACTGTGGACGATGTTGCAGCGGTTGTTTCGATGTGGACGGGAATCCCGGTAGCGAAAATCGCACACGAAGAATCAGCGAAGCTTTTACAACTTGAAGAGGAGTTACACAAACGCGTTGTTGGTCAAAGCGAAGCAGTAGAAGCAATCTCTCGTGCAATACGTCGTGCAAGAGCAGGTTTGAAGGATCCAAAACGTCCAATTGGCTCATTCATTTTCCTTGGCCCTACAGGTGTCGGTAAAACAGAACTAGCGAGAGCCCTTGCTGAGGTAATGTTCGGCGATGAAGATGCAATGATTCGCGTTGACATGTCTGAGTACATGGAGAAACACTCTACTTCACGTTTAGTCGGCTCGCCTCCAGGCTATGTCGGCTTTGACGATGGTGGTCAGCTTACAGAAAAAGTTCGCCGTAAACCATATTCTGTTGTGTTACTGGATGAAATTGAAAAGGCACATCCAGATGTATTCAATATCTTATTACAAGTGCTCGAGGATGGCCGTTTAACAGATTCTAAAGGTCGTGTAGTTGATTTCCGAAATACGGTTGTCATTATGACATCAAATGTTGGCGCAGATGCATTAAAATATCAAAAAAACCTAGGCTTCAGTTTAGGTGGTTCTGAATCTAAGCATAAAGATATGAAGGGCACTATGTTAGAAGAGCTGAAAAAAGCTTTCCGCCCAGAATTCTTAAACCGTATTGACGAAATGATTGTTTTCCATTCGTTAGAAAAAGGTCACTTAAAAGAAATCGTATCAATGATGGCAAATGCTTTAACAAAACGTCTAAAAGAACAAGACATTTCGTTAGAGTTAACAGATTCAGCGCTTGAAAAAATAGCAGATGAAGGGTACGATCCACAATACGGTGCTCGTCCAATTCGCCGTGCACTGCAAAAACAAGTGGAAGACCGTCTGTCGGAAGAGCTACTTAAAGGCAATGTTGAAAAAGGCAATCAAGTCATTATCGATTACGTGAACGATAATTTTGTCGTGAAGAAAAAAG
This sequence comes from Lysinibacillus sp. UGB7, assembly GCF_049058285.1. NCBI lineage: Bacteria > Bacillati > Bacillota > Bacilli > Caryophanales > Bacillaceae > Lysinibacillus > Lysinibacillus sp. UGB7. Next base: position 56,960 of record NZ_JBMGUV010000015.1, on the reverse strand, counting down.
AGGGCGTTTCAATCTCTAAATAGTTCTTCAAAATTAGAAGAAGCGGGAGCTTAAGTGCTCTATTAAAAATTTACTTTATGGAAAGGCAGCGAGGCCATAGTGCTAAGCTGTCTTTTTTTATGTAAAATAGAGATAAGAACAAATATTCGAGGTGGTAGCAATTATGGCAAAGAAAAAAACAAAATTTGTATGCACAGGTTGTGGCTATGAATCTGCAAAATGGATGGGAAGATGTCCTGGGTGCGGGGAATGGAACAAGATGGTGGAAGAGGTTGAGGTCGTAGCCAAGGGACCGCGTGGGGCATTCCAGCATTCTGCAACAGTTACACAAAAGGCACTACCAATTATGCAGATAGAAGTGGCAGAGGAATCACGCGTAGCAACAGAAATGGGCGAGTTGAATCGTGTTTTGGGTGGTGGTATCGTGCCTGGGTCTCTTGTATTAATCGGTGGGGATCCTGGTATTGGAAAGTCAACGCTACTTCTACAGGTGTCAGCGTTATTGTCGAACAAAGGGCATCGAGTGCTATATATTTCTGGTGAGGAATCGATTCGTCAAACGAAGCTACGTGCTGAGCGTTTAGGCGTGATGTCACAGGAACTTTATATTTATTCAGAGACGAATTTAGAGTTGCTAAACCAAACTATTGATGATGTACAGCCGAAGTTTGTTATCGTCGATTCTATTCAAACTGTATTCCATCCAGAAGTAACAAGTGCGCCTGGTAGTGTGTCGCAGGTACGTGAATGTACAGCTGAGCTGATGCGTATTGCGAAAACAAAAGGTATTGCCATTTTCTTGGTCGGGCATGTGACGAAAGAGGGGCAAATTGCTGGACCCCGTATATTAGAGCATATGGTTGATACAGTGCTATATTTTGAGGGAGAACGTCACCATAATCATCGGATTTTACGAAGTCAGAAAAATCGCTTTGGCTCTACAAATGAAATTGCTATTTTCGAAATGCTTCAAGGGGGCTTAAAGGAAGTATTAAATCCGTCTGAGCTGTTTTTACAGGAGCGTTCACAAGGTGCAGCAGGTTCAACAATTGTGGCCTCAATGGAAGGAACGCGCCCTATTTTAGTAGAGATTCAATCCCTCGTGACACCGACAAGCTTTAATTACCCAAAGCGCATGGCAACCGGGGTGGATCAAAACCGTGTGCAATTACTTATGGCAGTACTAGAGAAGCGTATGGGGCTCATGCTACAAGCGCAAGATGCATATATTAAGGTTGCTGGCGGTGTGAAGCTTGATGAACCAGCCATTGACCTTGCTGTATTGACGAGCATTGTTTCAAGCTTTAAGGATCAGGCAGTCAGAGCCACTGATTGTTTTATTGGGGAAGTGGGATTAACTGGGGAGGTTCGCCGTGTCTCTCGTATCGAGCAACGTGTAATTGAAGCAGCGAAACTTGGCTTTAAACGTGCATTCATCCCTGCTTCTAATATAGGTGGCTGGGATTTCCCACAAGGCATTGAAATTGTTGGTGTTGAGACGATAAAAGATGCGTTAAATGCTTCTTTTAGAGAGTTGTAAGAAATCGTGCATGTGAGGCAAGAGTCTGACATGCACTTTTGCTTCATCATTAATTACACACGGCAATTAATATTTGAACAAAAACCTATGATAACTATCGGAGGACTTTGCATTTTTCCGTCGACTGAAGAATCCTTGATTGAAGAGAGGTAAAATTAAAGATAATTTAATGGGTTCAAGAAAGATTTTCTACAGTAAACTATGTATAATCGAATATAAGAATAGGAGGTGACAGCTTGTGAAAAAATTTATTCAAATTGCTTTTTTACTGATCGGAGGAGCTTTGGGCTTTGTTTTCTTACCGCCATTATACGAATTGCTTCATTTATCATCTAATCCTTGGCTTGATAATCCTTACGTCTCAGTAGCTTTAGGAGCACTTTTACTGTTTACATTATCGTTTGCATTTTCTGATTACTTTGTACGGCTGATTACCTGGATGGAAGATGTACTGTTTAAAGTACCGGTTGGCGACTTATTGTTTGGTACACTCGGGCTAATTATCGGGCTTATTGTTGCTTATTTTTTAGGTTTTGCGATTGATAGTGTACAATTTGTAAAGTTACCGGTCATTACAGAAGTTTTACCAATAGTTTTGTCATTCGTACTTGGATATTTAGGCTTTCGTGTAGGGTTTAAAAAGCGTGATGAACTACTGCAGTTATTTACATTACGAGGTAATAATGCGAAGCGAAAAGCGAATGAGGGTGTTGATATTCCAGAAATTCGAGGTAGCTATAAGCTGTTAGATACCAGTGTTATTATTGATGGACGTATTGCTGATATTTCTGAAACAGGCTTTATCGAAGGGATACTAGTTGTGCCACAATTTGTGCTAACTGAGCTACAGCATATTGCGGATTCCTCGGATACACTAAAACGTACTAGAGGTCGCCGCGGTTTGGATATTCTGAAAAAGCTACAGGATGAACGTATGACGAAGGTTGAGATTACTGAAGAAGACTTTGAAGATGTGCAGGAAGTAGACTTAAAGCTTGTGCGACTTGCAAAAAAAAGGGGCAATGATACACAAATCGTTACAAATGACTTCAACCTTAATAAAGTGTGTGAGTTGCACCAAGTAAAAGTTTTAAATATTAATGATTTAGCGAATGCTGTGAAACCAGTGGTTATTCCTGGTGAAGACATGCAGGTAGTTGTTATTAAGGACGGGAAAGAGCATAACCAAGGCGTCGCTTATTTAGATGACGGTACGATGATTGTAGTAGAAGGTGGTCGTAGCTATATAGGACAGGCAATAACAGTAACAGTAACGAGTGTTTTGCAAACATCAGCAGGTCGTATGATTTTTGCTAAGCCAAAGGATGAGTAGGAAGTGGGAAAGTTGCACTATGAAGTAGTATTACCTGCTGCCGGTAGCGGAAAGCGAATGGGTGCAGGAAAAAATAAATTGTTTTTAAAGCTCTTAGAGAAACCAATTTTAATACACACGCTCGAAGTATTTGAGCAAGACGAGCAGTGCACAGGCATTTGGCTTGCAGTGAAGCCAGAAGAACGAGTCATCATTCAAGAAATGCTAGAGGTATATGCAATTTCTAAGGTTAAAGGCTTGCCTGATGGAGGGGCTGAGCGGCAACACTCGGTCCACTCCTGTATGAAGGAAATGGAGCAAGTTGATATTGTCCTTGTACATGATGCTGCACGGCCTTTTATCACACATGATATTATTGCAAATCTTGTACAAAGTGCACATGAATTTGGAGCCGCCATTGCGGGGGTACGTGCGAAAGATACAATGAAAAAAGTACGTGACGGAGTCATAGAGGAGACGGTTGACCGTGAAAGTCTTTGGATGATTCAAACTCCCCAAGCCTTCCAATTTAATTTAATAGTGGAAGCGGAGGATGTTGCGGAAAAAGTAGGCTTCCTTGGGACGGATGAGGCAATGTTAGTCGAACGTCTCGGTCATGCAGTTCATATCGTGGAAAGCAGTTATGAAAATGTAAAGATGACAACGAAGGAAGATTTAGTATTTGGCGAAGCCATTTTACGTAAACGCGCATTAGAAACGTTATAAAGAATCAAAGAATAAACTATGAATCTCGTCAGGCTGTTTGGCTGATGAGATTTTTTAGCATAAAAATGCAAGGGGCATATAGGACATGCATTGAGGTAAGTTTCATAAAATTTGAATGCGCAACCTGCCTGCTATACTGTATCTTTTAAATTGTTTTATTCTAGTCGAATAAACAATATCAACATAGAAATGACGTATAGACTGACAACAAAATTTCCTAGGAAATATGTTAAAATGTGAGGGTATGATAATGTAGATAAATATAAAAATGGAAGAAGGTGAGTGCTGCTACAATCATCTCTGTTGTAGTAGCAGGATATGTTTCGAATAGGACAAGGATTTGATGTACATGCATTTGAAGAAGGACGCCCATTAATTATAGGTGGTATAACTATTCCACATGAAAAGGGATTAGTTGGTCATTCAGATGCAGACGTATTATTACACACGGTAACGGATGCGGCACTTGGTGCAATTGGTGAGGGGGACATAGGACGTCATTTCCCAGATACTGATCCAGCATTTAAGGATGCTGACTCAGCGAAGTTGCTAGCGTATATTTGGAAAATGGTTGAGGATAGTGGCTATGTGTTAGGAAATGTTGACTGTACAATTATGGCACAGCGTCCTAAGATGGCACCATATATTGAACAAATGCAAAATCGTATTGCCGAACTACTTCATGCCGAACCGTCGCAGGTGAATGTTAAGGCAACTACGACTGAGCGTTTAGGTTTTACAGGCCGTGAAGAAGGTATCGCCTCTATGGCGACCATTTTATTAATAAAAAAATAAAATGGAAGGGTGTGCTATATTGCTAAACACACGCTACTTTTATTTCCTATACTACAGTGGTAAAATGAACAAAGTTAACAAGGTCGGAATTTTTTTTCAGACGAACATTTAGGAGGCTTTTAACTATGACCAAAGAAGTTCGCGTTCGTTATGCACCATCACCAACAGGTTTCTTACATATTGGTGGGGCGCGTACAGCGTTATTCAACTATTTATATGCAAGACATCACAACGGTAAATTTATCGTACGTATTGAGGATACCGATATCGAGCGTAATGTAGAAGGCGGGGAGGCATCTCAGCTAGATAACTTAAAGTGGTTAGGCATTGAATACGATGAATCTATCGATATTGGTGGTCCCTATGCGCCTTATCGCCAAATGGAGCGTCTAGATATTTATAAAGAGCATGCTGAAAAGCTATTAGAACAAGGTGCAGCTTATAAATGTTTCTGTTCATCAGAAAAGCTAGAAGCATCTCGTGAGGAACAAAAAGCTCGTGGCGTTGCGGCCCCAACTTATGATGGTACTTGCCGTCATTTATCAGCTGAAGAAGTAGCGGCTAAAGTAGCAGCGGGTGAGTCATACACAATTCGTATGCGTGTACCTGAAAACGTAACATATGAATTTGAAGATTTAGTACGTGGACAAGTAACATTCGAATCAAAAGATGTTGGTGACTGGGTACTCGTAAAAGCGAATGGTATTCCGACATATAATTACGCGGTAGTATTAGATGATCACTTTATGGAAATCTCACACGTTTTCCGTGGTGAAGAGCATTTATCAAACACGCCAAAGCAAATGATGATTTTTGATGCATTCGGCTGGGAATATCCGCGCTTCGGTCATATGACATTAATCATTAATGAAAATCGTAAAAAATTATCAAAACGTGATGAATCAATTATTCAATTCGTGACGCAATATAAAGATCTTGGCTATCTACCAGAAGCTATGTTTAACTTCTTTGCATTATTAGGCTGGTCTCCAGAAGGGGAAGAAGAGATCTTCTCGAAAGAACAATTTATCGAAATGTTTGATGAAAAACGGTTATCAAAATCTCCATCTATGTTCGATAAGCAAAAGCTTACTTGGATGAATAATCAGTACATCAAAAAATTATCATTAGAAGAAGTGGTGGCATTATCTTTACCACACTTACAAAAAGAAGGCTTATTGCCAGAAGAATTAACAACAGAAGAGCGTGCTTGGGCAACTGATTTAATTGCGCTTTATCATGAACAAATGAGCTTTGGTGCGGAAATTGTGGAACTATCTAGCCTATTCTTCAATGAGCATATTGAATATGATGAAGAAGCGAATGAAGTCTTAGCTGGTGAGCAAGTACCAGAAGTAATGGCAGCATTTAAAGTACAACTTGAAGGTTTAGAAGAGTTTACACCAGAAACTGTAAAAGCAGCTATTAAGGCTGTACAAAAAGAAACAGGCCATAAAGGCAAAAACTTATTCATGCCAATCCGTGTTGTCACTACGGGTGAAACACACGGTCCTGAATTGCCAAATGCGATTTGCCTAATTGGTAAAGAAAAAACGATTGCTCGCGTAGAAAAATACGCGCAATAATAGAATTTCATTGACAATTTGTTTCTTCGATGTAAAATGAATTTAACTTTTAAAAACAGAATATGCATACAGTAAGTTTAATAAAATATTTAAAAGTGTTGATAAGGAGAAGTAAGTGGCGCATGCTCTATAGAGAGGACCATCACCGGCTGAAAGTGGTCTGAGCCAAGGCAAAACTGAAATGCACCTTTGAGCATAGGGCTGAACGTTAAGTAGGCTTTATCGGGTCGTTCCCGTTACAGAACATCCAGAGTGGAAGGCCTGTGTCTTCAATCAGAGTGGAACCGCGCAAATTTAGCGTCTCTGTCATTCCTTAATAGGAATGATGGGGGCGTTTTTTTACGTTGTTCAGTAAATGGTTAAATGCCGACTGAGTGGGACCCGTAAAAGGAGTGGTTGCATCTTTTGGCGGTTGTAAAGTCGTTGAGGCAATTCCAAGGTGCGCACTGGTTTGTTTAAAATGTCTGGGGGAGCAAGACAGATCAAAATTGAAAAGGGGGAGTTTTTTATGTTTAAAAGAATGAGGGAAGATGTAGCAACGATTTTTGAAAATGATCCAGCGGCGCGTAGTGTGCTGGAAGTTGTATTAACTTACTCAGGTTTACATGCTACATGGGCGCATCGTATTGCGCACTGGTTCTTTAAAAAACGTTTTTATTTTATAGCACGTTCGATTTCACAAATAAGCCGTTTCTTTACAGGAATTGAAATTCATCCCGGTGCAAAAATTGGTCGTCGCTTCTTTATTGACCATGGGATGGGAGTCGTAATAGGTGAAACCTGTGAAATAGGCGATAATGTTACACTTTATCAAGGTGTCACATTAGGTGGTACAGGGAAGGAAAAAGGGAAACGCCATCCGACATTACAGGATAATGTGCTAGTGGCAACAGGTGCAAAGGTATTAGGTTCAATTACAATTGGTGAGAATAGTAAAATTGGAGCAGGCTCGGTTGTCTTAAAAGAAGTGCCACCGAATGCTACGGTTGTCGGTATCCCTGGTAAAATTGTGATGAAAGATGGTATTCGTTTAGAGAAAAAACTAGACCATCAAAATATTCCTGACCCTGTAGAGGAACGTTGTCAAGGTTTCGAGAAGCAAATAGCAGCTTTGCAGGAAGAAATCGGGCATTTACAAAAGGAGAGAGAAAAACAATGAGTATCCAAATTTTTAACTCATTAACAAGACAAAAAGAAACTTTCGTACCGTTAGAAGAAGGCAAAGTTAAAATGTACGTGTGCGGTCCGACAGTTTATAACTATATTCATATTGGGAATTCCCGTCCTGTCATTGTTTATGATACTGTACGTCGGTATTTTCAATACAAGGACTATGAAGTAAAGTTTGTTTCAAATTTCACGGATGTAGACGACAAAATTATTAAAGCTGCAAATGAACTTGGCGAGGAAGTTCACGAGCTAACAGAACGTTTTATTGCTGCATATTTTGAAGATGTTACAGCATTAGGCTGCAAAAAAGCAGATGTGCATCCACGCGTTACAGAACATATGGATGACATTATTGCGTTCATTAAAGTTTTAATCGATAAAGACTATGCTTATGAGTCAGCAGGAGATGTTTATTATCGAACACGTAAGTTTGATGGCTATGGCAAGTTATCGCATCAGTCTGTAGATGATTTAAAAATCGGTGCTCGCATTGAAGCCGGTGAGAAGAAAGACGACGCGTTAGATTTCGCTTTATGGAAGGCGGTTAAACCGGGTGAAATTTACTGGGAAAGTCCTTGGGGCAAAGGGCGTCCAGGTTGGCATATTGAGTGCTCAGTGATGGCACGTGAGCACCTAGGTGATACAATTGATATTCATGCAGGTGGTCAAGATTTAACATTCCCACACCATGAAAATGAAATTGCCCAATCAGAAGCACATAATGACAAGACGTTTGCGCGTTACTGGATGCATAATGGGTATATTAATATTGATAATGAAAAAATGTCAAAATCTCTTGGGAATTTTGTACTTGTAAACGATATTCGTAAACAGATTGACCCCCAAGTGTTACGCTTCTTTATGCTTTCTGTACACTACCGCCATCCAATTAACTTTGCGAAGGATTTAGTAGATGCAGCAGCTACTGGCTTAGAGCGTATTCGTACGGCGTACAACAATGTGAAACATCGCTTAACGGCAACTGCGAGTCTTGGTGATAATTCAGCAGAGTGGCTTCAAAAAATTGCTGAACAAAAAGTTCAATTTGAAGAAGCAATGGACGATGATTTCAATACTGCCAATGCAATTTCAGTTTTATTTGAACTAGCGCGTATCGCCAATATTTACTTGAATGAAACGAATACGGATGAGAAAGTATTGATAGGTTTTACGGAAACTTTTGAGATAGTTGGTGACGTCTTAGGTATTGAATTTGTAAAAGAAGCGGAACTATTAGACGATGAAATTGAAGCACTTTTACAAGAGCGCGTAGATGCACGTAAAAACCGGGATTTTGCTCGCTCAGATGAAATTCGTGACCATTTGCAAGCGCAAGGTATCATTTTAGAAGATACTCGCCAAGGAACTAGATGGAAACGAGGGTAAATAACTTGGATAAACTCCGAAATGAAGATGTGAAGCAATTAAATGCATTAGCCCTTGCGTATATGGGGGATGCGGTTTTAGAACAGCAGATTCGTGAGCATTTACTGCGTGCTGGTCGCGTAAAACCAAATACACTTCACAAAGAAGCAACGCACTATGTATCAGCGAAGGCACAGTCTACGATTGTGCATCGCATGATGGATGAAAACTTTTTATCAGAGCAGGAATTGGCTGTGTTCCGTCGGGGGCGCAATGCTAAATCCGGCTCTGTGCCAAAAAATACTGATGTACTGACATACCGTAATAGCTCCGGCTTTGAGGCAGTGCTTGGTAGTTTGTATTTATTAAATGAATTAGAACGCGTTTATGAAATCATTGCATACGCTATTCAAATAATCGAGGAATCAAAAGGAGTGTCAAAAAAATAATGGCAGAACAAAATGGTGAAATTATTGCCGGTAAAAACCCAGTGTTAGAAGCACTTCGTTCAGGCCGCGATATGAATAAGGTATGGATTGCAGAAGGTGTGAAAAAATCAGGTGTAGGCGAACTGCTAGATTTAGCACGTGAACGTGGAATCATTGTTCAATTTGTACCGAAAAAAAAGGTAGATCAATTATCAGATGCAAATCATCAAGGAATTGTTGCTTCTGTTGCAGCATATAGTTATGCTGAACTAGACGACTTATTCTTAGCTGCAGAGAAAAAACAAGAAGATCCGTTTTTCTTAATTTTAGATGAGTTAGAAGATCCACATAACCTGGGTTCTATTATGCGAACTGCAGATGCAATTGGTGTACATGGTATTATTATTCCTAAGCGTCGCTCAGTCAGTTTGACAGCTGTTGTAGCAAAAGCTTCAACGGGGGCGATTGAACATGTACCTGTTGTGAGAGTCAGTAACTTAGCGCAAACGGTAGATGAGTTAAAAGATCGTGGCGTATGGATCGCAGGGACAGATGCAAAAGGCTCTGTAGATTATCGTAAAATGGATGCGACATTACCGCTTGCTATCATTATCGGTAGTGAAGGGAAAGGAATGGGTCGTCTGTTAAAAGAGAAATGTGATTTTTTATATCATCTGCCGATGGTTGGTCATGTTACATCTTTAAATGCTTCTGTAGCTGCTGCGCTTTTAATGTACGAAGTGTACCGTAAACGTCAAGAAGCGAATGACTAACGATGAAAAACATTTTGCTTGTCGACGGCTATAATATGATTGGGGCCTGGAAAGAGCTTCGTCCATTACGTGATACGAATTTTGAGGATGCACGTAAGCGATTAATCGAACTTATGGCCGAATATAAAGCAGCTATGGGGTGGCGAGTAATTGTCGTTTTTGACGCGCATCTTGTACCAGGTGTTGAGCAATCTTATATAGAAAATGATGTCGAAATCATTTATACACGAAAAAATGAAACAGCAGATGAGCGCATTGAAAAAATGACACAGGAATTAAAAGCAAGACATGTACAGATTCATGTAGCAACTTCCGATATGGCAGAGCAAAATGTGATTTTTGGTAACGGTGCTCTTCGTAAATCGGCAAGGGAGCTTGAAATTGATTTGGGCATTATCCAACATAAAATTTCACATGATGTGAAACGAAAGCAAGATAGCAAGCCGCCTTCTCGTATAGAATTGAAGCCAGACGTTGCATTGGCCTTCGAAAAATGGCGTCGTGGTTTAAAATGATTGATTGACGCGTAATTTCCAATTCCGTTATACTGTTCCTAATTATCTGTTGTAGCTGAGGTGATACCATGTTTAAAAATAGTATTGTACAAGTGACACAAGATTTTGAACGATTCAATGATGAAGAACTTATTGAAATGGTGCATCAAGGTAATACAGATGCGTTGGATTTTTTAATTACGAAATACCGTTTGTTAGTAAGGGCAAAGGCAAGATCTTATTTTTTAATTGGTGCGGATAAGGAAGATATTGTGCAAGAAGGCATGATTGGCTTATATAAAGCGATTCGGGATTTTAAAGGGGATAAACTTGCCTCTTTTCGCGCTTTTGCAGAATTATGTATTACAAGACAAATTATTACGGCGATTAAAACGGCAACAAGACAAAAACATATCCCACTCAATTCCTATGTTTCTTTGGACAAGCCAATTTTTGACGAAGAATCAGACCGTACCCTGATGGATGTCTTAACAGGTGCAATTATGGATGATCCAGAAGAGTTAATGATTCATAGAGAAGAGTTTGGTTATTTAGAAGAAAAGATGGGTGAGATTTTAAGTGAGTTGGAGCTGCAAGTGTTAGCCCTTTACTTAGATGGACAATCTTACCATGAAATTTCGGAAAAATTGAATCGCCATGTGAAGTCCATAGACAATGCACTGCAACGAGTAAAGCGAAAATTGGAGCGACATCTAGTTCTTGAGGAAATGTTATAGAGGGGCTTGCCCTTGTTGACATTGACAAATATAGGTGTTAGTCTTTAAAAGACAAAGTGCCGAAAAGGTGATTAAATGGCAAAGAAAGTCGTGCTAAATTGTGATAAATGCGGCTCGAGAAATTACACGCTTCCTGCGAAGGAAGGTTCGACTGTACGCCTCGAATTAAAGAAATTTTGCTCGCATTGCAATGAACATACAGTGCATAAACAAACGCTATAAATGATTTGTAAATAGACAGATACGATTGATTCGGAGGTTAGGCTAGAATGGGCAAGATTAAAGGCTTTTTCAGCGACGTAATGTCGGAAATGCGAAAAACAAGCTGGCCAAAAAGTAAAGAACTGACGAAATATACAGTAGTCGTAATTTCGACTGTAGTAATTATGGCTTTATTTTTTGTGTTAGTTGACTTAGGCATTTCTTCATTATTCCGCTGGTACTTAGAGTTATAATTTAGTAAAGAGCATGTTAATACTTTTGAAAATAGCCCGTCCATTACAATAACGGGTTTTTTCGTTTGTTTTATGAAGTGAACAGCAGTAAAATGTTCTCATTATGATTTGTGTGCTACTAGGTAACAATGGGTGTAGCGTTAGGTGACTATGCTAATTAAGGTATATATCATCGTGCTTTCGCTTCTATTAGCGAAAGCTATGTTTTTCTAATGAGAATATTGTAAAAAGAGTAAAATAATTCAAAATCCGGACGCAATTACGCCAAGGCGAAATTAATTTATAAGGGAGGGACGGACGAGTAGTCCTAGTAGTTATGGAGAAAAATTGGTATGTTGTTCATACGTATTCAGGGTATGAGAACCGTGTAAAAGCAAACCTAGAGAAACGCGTTGAAACAATGGGAATGCAGGATAAAATCTTCCGTGTAATCGTTCCTGAACACGAAGAAACAGAAATGAAGGATGGGAAAAAGCGTACAATGATGCGCAAGGTTTTCCCTGGTTATGTTCTAGTAGAGCTGATTATGACAGATGATTCTTGGTATGTTGTTCGCAATACGCCAGGTGTAACAGGCTTTATTGGTTCTTCAGGTGGCGGTGCAAAGCCAACGCCTTTATTACCAGAGGAAGCAGATCGTCTACTACAACAAATGGGCATGACTGATAAAGTTGTAGAAGTGGATATTTCTATAGGTGAAGCTGTTGAAATATTAGAGGGGCCTTTCGCGCACTTCCAAGGACGTGTTGAAGAAATTGACACGGAAAAAGGAAAAGTGAAAGTTTCTGTCGATATGTTTGGTCGCGAAACAATTATGGAACTAGACTTTGAGCAAATCCAAAAATTATAACTATATAAGTAGTTATAACGGAATAAACGTAACCTGTGGCATATGTCGCAGTTTTTGTTAATTACTACTTGCTTAAAAAAATTAAAAGTGGTATCATTTCATAGGTCAGACTGTCATACTTTGGTTTGACGTCTGCAATGATAATTTTAATGTTATCGGCAATTAGCTGACAGACAGATATTGAGTGGGAGGGGCAACCCAATTACCACATCACGGACTTAAGGAGGTGTGTCTCGTGGCTAAAAAAGTTATTAAAGTTGTTAAACTTCAAATCCCTGCTGGTAAAGCAAACCCAGCTCCACCGGTTGGTCCTGCATTAGGTCAAGCGGGTGTGAACATCATGGGATTCTGTAAAGAATTCAATGCGCGTACTGCAGATCAAGCTGGTCTTATTATTCCAGTAGAAATTTCAGTATTCGAGGACCGTTCATTTACTTTCATTACAAAAACTCCACCTGCAGCAGTTTTACTTAAAGTAGCAGCTGGTATCCAATCTGGATCAGGTGAACCAAATCGTAAAAAAGTGGCGACGGTTAAACGTGATAAAGTTCGCGAAATCGCTGAAACTAAAATGCCAGACCTTAACGCTGCTTCAGTAGAAGCTGCTATGTTAATGGTTGAAGGTACTGCACGAAGCATGGGTATTGTTATCGAAGACTAATCCCAGTTACTTGATGATGTATTTGTTTTTGGAAGGTTGCGGAGTTTCTTTGTGAACGCGCAACCTTTATTCGTGGGAGGTAAAATCCGCTATAACCACAATCAAGGAGGAATTATATAATGGCTAAAAAAGGTAAAAAACTGCAAGATGCAGCAAAATTAATCGACCGTAACGCAGTATACGGCGCACAAGAAGCAATTGAACTTGCTCAAAAAACTAGCACAGTAAACTTCGACGCTACTGTAGAAGTTGCTTTCCGTTTAGGAATCGATACTCGTAAAAATGACCAACAAATCCGTGGTGCAGTAGTGCTTCCAAACGGTACTGGTAAAACTCAACGTGTATTAGTATTTGCTAAAGGTGAAAAACTTAAAGAAGCAGAAGCAGCTGGTGCTGACTATGTAGGCGATGCAGAGTACATCCAAAAAATCCAACAAGGTTGGTTTGACTTCGATGTAATCGTAGCAACTCCTGACATGATGGGTGAAGTTGGTAAACTTGGTCGTGTATTAGGACCTAAAGGCTTAATGCCGAACCCTAAAACTGGTACAGTTACTTTCGATGTAACAAAAGCTATTGCTGAGATCAAAGCTGGTAAAGTTGAATACCGTGCTGACAAAGCTGGTATCATCCACGCGCCAATCGGGAAAGCTTCTTTCTCTACAGAGAAACTTGTAGAAAACTTCTTAACTGTATTTGACGTTGTTCAAAAAGCAAAACCTGCTGCAGCTAAAGGTACTTACATGAAATCTGTAAATGTTACAACTACAATGGGTCCAGCTGTTAAAGTTGACGCATCTAGCGTAGCAGTAAAATAATATCTTCTATATTTATTCGACCGCTGCTTCTAAAGCGTGTTTGAATAATATTTGATATATCGGTTGACAGTAATCCGTATCTTTGGTAAGATGGATGCTGTTGTGAATCATCCATTTGTACCGTAGACAGTAGGAGTGACTTGTCACTTAATGATCCTACCGAGGACATCGGAATTCGGATTCTTATTTTAAAGATGATGACTTTCAGCCTCTGTGTCTATATGACCCAGAGGCTTTTCTTTTGTCGGTATAAATGACTCATTCTAATAGGAGGTGTCATCATGAGCAAAGCAATCGAAAACAAACAATCACAAGTGCAAGAAATCACTGAAAAATTCCAAGGCGCTGCTTCTGTAGTAGTAGTGGATTATCGTGGTCTTAACGTTGCGCAAGTAACTGAACTTCGTAAACAGCTTCGTGAAGCTGGCGTTGAGTTCAAAGTTTACAAAAATACTTTAACTCGTCGTGCTGCTGAAGCTGCTGGCGTTGAAGGAATCAACGAAGTATTAACTGGTCCTAACGCAATTGCGTTCTCAACTGAAGATGTTGTAGCTCCTGCTAAAATCATCAACGAGTTCGCTAAGAAAAACGAAGCTTTAGAAATTAAAGCAGGTATTATTGAAGGTACAATCTCTTCTGTTGAAGATGTTAAAGCACTTGCAGAACTTCCATCACGCGAAGGTCTTCTTTCAATGCTTTTATCTGTACTTCAAGCTCCAGTGCGCAACTTCGCACTTGCAACAAAAGCTGTTGCAGAACAAAAAGAAGAACAAGGCGCGTAATTTCTTACGTTGCATAACTTCCGCGGCTTGACCGCAAAAAAACTAAAACATTATCCAATTAGGAGGAAATTATAATGAACAAAGAGCAAATCTTAGAAGCTATCAAAGCTATGACAGTTCTTGAATTAAACGATTTAGTAAAAGCTATCGAAGAAGAATTCGGTGTAACAGCTGCTGCTCCAGTAGCAGTAGTTGCTGGCGGTGCTGCTGCAGCTGAAGAAAAAACAGAATTTGACGTAGTATTAGCATCTGCTGGTGCAGAAAAAATTAAAGTAATCAAAGTGGTTCGTGAAATCACTGGTTTAGGTCTTAAAGAAGCTAAAGAAGTTGTAGATAACGCTCCTAAAGCTCTTAAAGAAGGCGTTTCTAAAGATGAAGCTGAACAAATCAAAGCTAAACTTGAAGAAGTTGGCGCATCTGTAGAAGTTAAGTAATCTCGTATTACTTTCATACAAAAAGAAAGCTCGTCATTTGTGGCGAGCTTTTTCTTCATTCTGAGGAGGCATGAAAATGTCAGATCACTATTATACAAATAAACCTCAAACTGAGAGTAAACCTCGTCACTGGACATTTAAGTTACTTGGGCATGCGTTTTCTTTTGAAACGGATGCAGGTGTATTTAGTAAAAGCGAAGTAGATTTTGGATCCCGTGTATTAATTGAGACGTTTGAAATGCCTGGAATTGATGGTACGATTTTTGATGTGGGCTGTGGATATGGACCGATTGGATTGTCTATTGCCAAAGCAAATCCAGAACGTACTGTATTTATGATGGATATAAACGAACGTGCAGTTGCGCTTTCGCAAAAAAATGCGCAAGTAAACGGAGTTCAAAATGTACGAATATTTGTAAGTGACGGACTATCGATGGTGGATAATGATGCAAAGGCTGCGGCTATTTTAACCAACCCTCCAATTCGTGCAGGAAAAGATACAATTTTCCGTTTTTACGATGGTGCTTACGATAAGCTAGTGACATCTGGAGAGTTGTGGATAGTGATTCAGAAGAAGCAGGGTGCACCTTCAACGGTAAGTTACTTAGAAGAGAAGTTTTTAGAAGTTGATGTTGTCGAGAAGAAAAAAGGATACTGGATCATACGTGCAAGAAAATAAATGAAATATGTATAAAATATTGACTTGACAAATCGGCTATGATAATATGATACAATGCAAAAATATTATTTTGAGGTCGTGTGCCCTTTTGTATATAATTGGTTTTATGCGGGTATACTTGCCAAGATAAGTTTAGTTAACCGAAAATGAGATCTTTTTGAAGACTCGTTTTCTTTTTGTCTTTCGAAATCATACACTATTTGTAGGATTTTGCAAAGACCTAATATCGCTTTATTGAGGGGTGAATGAGTTGACAGGTCAACTAGTTCAGTACGGACAACACCGCCAGCGTAGAAGCTTTGCGCGTATTAAAGAGGTGCTTGAGCTTCCAAATCTGATTGAGATTCAAACGGCGTCTTACGAGTGGTTCCTTGAAGAAGGTTTACGTGAAATGTTCCGTGACATTTCGCCGATCGAGGACTTTACAGGTAATCTTTCATTAGAATTCATCGATTATACATTAGGTGATCCTAAGTATGATGTGGATGAGTGTAAAGAGCGAGATGTTACTTACGCAGCTCCATTACGTGTGAAAGTACGTCTTTACAACAAAGAAACAGACGAAGTGAAAGAACAAGATGTATTCATGGGTGATTTCCCATTAATGACAGAAACAGGTACGTTCATTATCAATGGTGCTGAACGCGTTATCGTTTCACAATTAGTTCGTTCACCAAGTGTGTATTTTCATGATAAAACTGATAAAAACGGTAAAAAAGGCTTCGGAGCAACAGTTATTCCAAACCGCGGCGCTTGGTTAGAATATGAAACTGACGCAAAAGACGTAGTATACGTGCGTATTGACCGTACACGTAAACTACCAGCAACAGTGTTGCTTCGTGCATTAGGTTTCGGTTCAGATCAAGAAATTATCGATATTATCGGTGATAACGAGTATTTACGTAATACGCTTGAAAAAGATAACTCTGAAAGTACAGAAAAAGCACTTTTAGAAATATATGAGCGTTTACGTCCAGGTGAACCACCAACAGTTGAAAGTGCAAAGAGCTTATTATACTCTCGCTTCTTCGACGCAAAACGCTATGATTTAGCGAATGTTGGTCGTTACAAAATGAATAAAAAGCTTCATATAAAAAATCGTTTATTCAACCAAACGATTGCAGAGACGCTTGTAGATCCAGAAACAGGCGAAATTTTAGTAGAAAAAGGTACATTGCTTGATCGTCGTACATTAGATAAAATCTTACCGTACCTAGAGGATTCTTCAAAAGGTATCGGCTACCGCACTTTATCACAAGTTGGTGGTGTACTTGAGGATGATGTAACAATTCAATCTATTAAAATTTATGCTCCAAAAGATGAAGCACAAAAAGAAATCAATGTAATTAGTAATGCGTACATTGATGAAGAAGTAAAAAACATTACACCTGCTGATGTTCTATCTTCAGTAAGTTACTTCTTCAACCTACTTTACCAAGTAGGGGCAACAGATGATATTGACCATTTAGGTAACCGTCGTTTACGCTCTGTTGGTGAATTACTACAAAATCAATTCCGTATCGGTTTATCTCGTATGGAACGTGTAGTACGTGAGCGTATGTCTATTAACGACACGGCTGCCATCGTACCACAGCAACTAATCAATATCCGTCCTGTAATTGCGTCTATTAAAGAGTTCTTCGGTAGCTCTCAATTATCTCAATTCATGGACCAAACAAACCCATTAGCAGAGTTAACGCATAAACGTCGTCTATCTGCATTAGGACCTGGTGGTTTAACGCGTGAGCGTGCTGGATTCGAAGTACGTGACGTTCACTACTCTCACTATGGTCGTATGTGTCCAATCGAGACACCAGAGGGTCCGAACATTGGGTTAATCAACTCATTATCTTCATTTGCAAAAGTAAATAAATTCGGATTCATTGAAACACCTTATCGTCGTATTGACCATGAAACTGGTAAAGTAACGGATCAAATCGATTATTTAACAGCTGACGAAGAAGATAACTACTACGTAGCACAAGCGAACTCGTTATTAAACCCAGATGGTACATTTACAAATGACGAAGTAGTAGGTCGTTTCCGTGGAGATAACACCGTATTCAATAAGTCACAAATGGACTACATGGACGTATCTCCTAAACAAGTAGTTTCTGCTGCGACAGCGTGTATCCCGTTCTTAGAAAACGATGACTCTAACCGTGCACTTATGGGTGCCAACATGCAACGTCAAGCGGTTCCTCTATTAAATCCAGAAGCACCATTCGTTGGTACTGGTATGGAACACGTAGATGCTCGTGACTCAGGTGCGGCAGTTGTAGCGAAATATGATGGTATTGTAGAGCATGTTGAAGCTCGCTCAATCCACATACGTCGCATTGAAACAATTGACGGTAAAGAGGTTAAAGGCGATTTAACGAAATATAAATTACAAAAATTCATTCGTTCAAATCAAGGTACTTCATATAACCAACGTCCACTTGTAAAAGTTGGCGAACGTGTGAAACCTCGTGATATTTTAGCAGACGGTCCATCTATGGAAAAAGGTGAACTAGCTCTAGGTCGTAACGTTCTTGTTGCATTCATGACATGGAACGGCTTCAACTATGAGGATGCGGTTATCATGAGTGAACGCCTTGTAAAAGACGATGTGTATACTTCAGTTCATATTGAAGAATACGAATCAGAGTCTCGCGATACAAAATTAGGACCTGAAGAAATTACTCGTGATATTCCAAACGTCGGAGAAGATGCACTTCGTAACTTAGACGAACGTGGAATCATCCGTATTGGTGCGGAAGTTCGTGACGGTGATATTCTTGTTGGTAAAGTAACGCCTAAAGGGGTTACAGAATTAACTGCTGAAGAGCGTTTATTACACGCAATCTTTGGTGAAAAAGCACGTGAAGTTCGTGATACTTCATTACGCGTACCACATGGTGCGGGCGGTATTATTCTTGACGTGAAAGTATTTAACCGTGAAGATGGCGATGAGTTACCACCAGGTGTTAACCAATTAGTTCGTGCATACATTGTTCAAAAACGTAAGATTCGCGTTGGGGACAAAATGGCCGGACGTCATGGTAACAAAGGGGTTATCTCTCGTATTTTACCGGAAGAAGATATGCCATTTATGCCAGATGGCACGCCTGTAGATATCATGTTAAACCCACTAGGCGTACCTTCTCGTATGAATATCGGACAAGTTTTAGAGCTACACTTAGGTATGGCTTCTCGTTACTTAGGTATTCATATGGCAACACCAGTATTTGATGGTGCCAACGAGGAAGATGTTTGGGAAACGATGGAAGAAGCAGGGATGAACCGTGATGGTAAAACAATCCTGTATGATGGACGTTCAGGTGAGCCATTTGATAACCGTGTATCTGTTGGGATCATGTACATGATCAAACTTGCACACATGGTTGATGATAAACTTCATGCACGTTCAACTGGTCCTTACTCACTTGTTACGCAACAACCACTTGGTGGTAAAGCGCAGTTCGGTGGACAACGCTTTGGTGAGATGGAAGTATGGGCACTTGAAGCATACGGTGCTGCGTACACACTTCAAGAAATCTTAACAGTTAAATCTGATGACGTGGTTGGTCGTGTGAAAACATATGAAGCCATTGTTAAAGGTGAAAGTGTACCAGAGCCTGGCGTTCCAGAATCATTCAAAGTATTGATCAAAGAACTTCAATCTCTTGGTATGGATGTAAAAATGTTAACAATCAATGATGAAGAAGTAGAGCTTCGCGATTTAGACGAAGAAGAAGATCTTCAACCAGCTGATGCACTTAACATTGCACCACAGCCAGAAACAGAAGAAGAGCCAGTGGAGTCATTTGAATAATTAACACTATTCAGAGCCGGGCAGGATTTGATGCCCTGTCCGGCTTTTCTTTACTTGTAAAACAATCTATTTTTAATCTTTTGTCAAAGAAGTACATTTTTTGCAAACGATTGTCGAGCTGCGTAAAAGAGTCTTTATAAAGACCTATACTAAAGGGAGGTAGGCTCCTTGATAGACGTTAATGAATTTGAATATATGAAAATTGGTTTAGCTTCTCCTGATAAGATTCGTTCTTGGTCTTACGGTGAAGTCAAAAAACCTGAAACAATTAACTACCGAACATTAAAACCAGAAAAAGATGGTTTATTCTGTGAACGTATTTTCGGTCCAACTAAAGACTGGGAATGTCACTGTGGTAAATACAAACGTGTCCGCTATAAAGGCGTTGTTTGTGACCGTTGTGGTGTTGAAGTAACACGTGCAAAAGTTCGTCGTGAACGTATGGGGCACATCGAACTAGCAGCCCCAGTTTCTCACATTTGGTACTTCAAAGGCATTCCAAGCCGTATGGGTCTTATCTTAGATATGTCTCCACGTGCTTTAGAAGAAGTGATTTACTTCGCATCGTATGTTGTGATTGAACCAGGTGCTACAAACTTAGAAAGTAAGCAATTACTTTCTGAAAAAGAGTACCGTGCATACCGTGAAAAATTCGGCAGCACATTCGAAGCAGCGATGGGTGCAGAAGCAATCAAAAGGCTTCTTGCTAAAATCGATCTTGAAGATGAAACATATTCTTTAAAAGAAGAGTTGAAATCTGCACAAGGTCAACGTCGTACACGTGCGATTAAACGTCTTGAAGTTGTAGAATCGTTCCGTAACTCAGGCAACTCCCCTGAGTGGATGATTTTAGATGTACTACCAGTTATTCCACCAGAGCTTCGTCCAATGGTGCAATTAGACGGTGGTCGTTTTGCAACATCTGACTTAAATGATCTTTACCGTCGTGTGATCAACCGTAACAACCGTTTAAAACGTTTACTAGACCTTGGTGCACCAAGCATCATCGTTCAAAACGAAAAACGTATGTTACAAGAAGCTGTTGATGCATTAATCGATAACGGTCGTCGTGGTCGTCCGGTAACAGGTCCAGGTAACCGTCCGTTAAAATCACTTTCACACATGCTGAAAGGTAAACAAGGTCGTTTCCGTCAAAACTTACTTGGTAAACGTGTTGACTACTCTGGTCGTTCGGTTATCGTAGTAGGTCCAAACTTAAAAATGTATCAATGTGGTCTACCAAAAGAAATGGCAATTGAGCTATTTAAACCTTTCGTCATGAAAGAGTTAGTAGAACGTGGTCTTGCACATAACATTAAATCTGCTAAACGTAAAATTGAACGTTTAAACAACGATGTATGGGACGTTTTAGAAGACGTAATTCGTGAGCATCCGGTATTACTTAACCGTGCACCGACGCTTCACCGTCTTGGTATCCAAGCGTTTGAACCAACATTAGTTGAAGGGCGTGCCATTCGTCTCCACCCATTGGTATGTACAGCTTATAACGCTGACTTCGATGGTGACCAAATGGCGGTACACGTGCCTTTATCAGCGGAAGCACAGGCTGAAGCTCGTCTTCTAATGCTTGCGGCACAAAATATCCTGAACCCGAAAGACGGTAAACCAGTTGTAACACCGTCTCAAGATATGGTATTAGGTAACTATTATCTAACACTTGAGCGTGAAGATGCTTGTGGTGAAGGTTCAATTTTCTATGGTCCAAATGAAGTGCTAATCGCGTATGATACAGGTCATGTACACTTGCATACACGTATTGCTATAAAAGCAAGTTCTCTACACAATCCAACATTTACTGAAGAACAAAATAATATGTTCTTATTAACTACTGTTGGTAAAGTAATCTTTAACGAAATCTTGCCTGAATCATTCCCGTTCATCAATGAACCAACTGCATTCAATTTAGAGCAAGAAACACCAGCAAAATATTTCGTTAATTTAACTATTGATGAAGAAACATTAAAAGAGCTTGAAGCAGATGCTGCTTACAACGAACTTGATGAAAAAGGTAAAGTAGAAGCACAACGTACAGCTGTCCTTCGCAAATACTTTGCATCAGTACCAGTTGTAAATCCATTCCGTAAAAAGTTCTTAGGTAACATTATTGCTGAAGTATTCAAACGTTTCCATATTACAGAAACGTCTAAAATGCTTGACCGTATGAAAAATCTAGGTTTCAAATATTCTACTAAAGCTGGTATTACTGTTGGTGTATCTGACATCGTGGTTTTACCGGATAAAGGTGATATTTTAGCAATAGCACAAGACAAAGTAGATAAAGTGCAAGCACAATTCCGTCGTGGTTTCATCACAGAGGAAGAGCGTTATGACCGCGTTATCTCTAGTTGGAGTGCTGCGAAAGATGAAATCCAATCAAAACTAATGAAATCGCTTGAGAAAACAAACCCAATCTTCATGATGTCTGACTCAGGTGCCCGTGGTAACGCATCTAACTTTACACAGTTAGCTGGTATGCGTGGTCTGATGGCCAACCCGGCTGGTCGTATCATCGAACTTCCAATCAAATCTTCATTCCGTGAAGGCTTAACAGTATTGGAATACTTCATCTCTACGCATGGTGCACGTAAAGGTCTTGCCGATACTGCCCTAAAAACTGCCGATTCAGGTTACTTAACTCGTCGTCTAGTAGACGTAGCACAAGATGTTATCGTTCGTGAAGATGATTGTGGAACTGACCGTGGTTTAACAATTGGTGCGTTAATGGAAGGTACAGAGTTAATTGAAGCGTTAGACGAACGTATTGTTGGCCGTCATACGAAGAAAACAATTTATCATCCAGAAACAGGCGAAGTGATTTTAGCAAAAGACGGACTAATCGACCAAGATATAGCTCGTATCATTACTGAGTTAGGTATTGAAGAAGTAACAATTCGTTCTGCATTTACATGTAATACAAAACATGGCGTATGTAAAAAATGTTACGGCATGAACTTAGCAACAGGTGAAGAGGTTGAAGTTGGGGAAGCAGTTGGTATTATTGCAGCTCAATCAATCGGTGAACCAGGTACACAGTTAACAATGCGTACATTCCATACAGGTGGGGTTGCCGGGGATGATATTACACAAGGTCTTCCACGTATCCAAGAGATTTTTGAAGCACGTAATCCTAAAGGTCAATCAGTTATTTCTGATATCGCAGGTACAGTTTCAGACATCACTGAAATCCGTGAAGGTCTAAAAGAAATTACAATTGAAGGTGATGTAGAAACACGTAAATACCCAGCACCTTACAATGCTCGTCTGAAAGTACAAGAAGGCGACTTTGTAGAACGTGGTCAGGTATTGACAGAAGGTTCTATCGATCCAAAACAATTATTAAAAGTTAAAGACGTTTCAACAGTTCAAGTATACCTGTTAAAAGAAGTTCAAAAAGTATACCGTATGCAAGGGGTAGAAATTGGAGATAAACATATCGAGGTAATGGTTCGCCAAATGCTTCGTAAAGTGCGTGTAATTGAAGCTGGTGATACAGAATTATTACCTGGTTCATTACTAGATATCCACCAATTCTCAGAAGCAAATGCAGATGCTGTATTAAATGGCAAAAACCCTGCGACTTGCCGTCCTGTTATTTTAGGTATTACAAAAGCTTCTCTTGAAACAGAATCATTCTTATCTGCTGCATCATTCCAAGAAACAACTCGTGTCTTAACAGATGCTGCCATTAAAGGTAAACGTGATGAACTTCTAGGATTAAAAGAGAACGTAATTATTGGTAAACTTGTTCCGGCAGGTACGGGTATGCAACGTTACCGTCAAATCCGTATTGAAAAAGATGAGCTTGATTTAGAAGAAACAGTTTCTGCTGAATAACTATTAAAACGAGCTCCGAAGAGATGGATTATTACCATCTCTTCGGTCTTTTTAAAGATATTAGTTGACAGTAGGAATTGGTAATGATAATATATTGAAGGTTGATAGTTAACTGTCTATACTTCGGAGGATATGCAAATGTCTTATGATAAAGTAAGGGCTAGTAAAACAATCATAGGTACAAAGCAAGCAGTAAAAGCAATGCGCGATGGCTCAGTGAAAGAACTTTTTGTGGCACTTGATGCAGACAATTGGGTAACCGATTTGGCCATTACTTTCGCGAGAGAAGTCGGTGTGCCAGTTATTCTTGTTGAGTCCAAAAGGGAACTGGGCAAGGCCTGTGGAATCCACGTTGGAGCAGCGGTTGTTGCTATTGCTGTAGAGTAGTTTTTGTGTATAAAACACAAAGACTTTGTTTTTACCCAAAAAATGAACCACCTGGATGTGTGGTATTAACAAGGAATAAATGAAGGGAGGAAATACCGATGCCTACAATTAACCAATTAGTACGTAAGCCTCGTCAATCTAAAATCACGAAATCAAAATCACCAGCGTTAAACAAAGGATATAACTCATTTAAAAAATCTTTAACTGATGTTAAATCTCCACAAAAACGCGGTGTTTGTACTCGTGTTGGTACAATGACACCTCGTAAACCAAACTCAGCGTTACGTAAATACGCTCGTGTACGTTTAACTAACCAAATTGAGGTTACAGCTTATATCCCAGGTGAAGGCCACAACTTACAAGAGCACAGTGTTGTTCTTATCCGTGGCGGACGCGTAAAAGACTTAGCGGGTGTTCGTTACCATATCGTACGTGGAGCTCTTGATACAGCTGGTGTAAACGGTCGTTTACAATCACGTTCTAAATACGGAACAAAACGCCCTAAAGAAAAAAAATAATTTAACGTTTAATCGCGTTATCTAATAATGAGCCTCATACTAGTTGTCACAAATATCAAATCTTGCTAGCAGATTTGATATTTGACCGACAAATACGACAAGGCCAACTTTATAAAATAAATCGATAACTATTCGAAAGGAGGAAAACACATGCCTCGTAAAGGTCCTGTTTCCAAACGTGACGTGTTACCAGATCCAATTTATAGTTCAAAACTAGTAACTCGTTTAATCAATAAAATGATGGTTGATGGTAAAAGAGGTACTTCTCAAAAGATTTTATACGGTGCGTTCGAGATTGTTAAAGAACGTTCTGGTGAAAATCCAATTGAAGTATTCGAAGCTGCTCTAAATAACGTAATGCCAGTTCTTGAAGTACGCGCTCGCCGTGTTGGTGGTTCTAACTACCAAGTACCGGTTGAAGTACGTCCAGAACGTCGTACAACTTTAGGTCTTCGTTACCTAGTTAACTATTCTCGTCTTCGTGGTGAAAAAACTATGGAAGAGCGTTTAGCTAACGAAATCCTAGATGCTTCAAACAACACTGGTGCATCAGTTAAGAAACGTGAAGATATGCATAAAATGGCAGAAGCGAACAAAGCATTCGCTCACTACCGTTGGTAATTTAACCTATGTGTTAGCTAATTGGCTAACACAAGGTCTTTTATACAGTCTTTACCCCAATATGGAAGGAGAAATTTCCTATGAAACGCGAATTCTCACTTGAGAATACTCGTAATATTGGGATCATGGCTCACATTGATGCTGGTAAAACAACAACAACTGAGCGTATCCTTTATTACACTGGTAAGATTCACAAAATCGGTGAAACACATGAAGGCGCTTCTCAAATGGACTGGATGGAGCAAGAGCAAGAACGTGGTATTACAATCACTTCTGCTGCAACAACAGCACAATGGGCAGGCCACCGTGTAAACATCATCGATACTCCTGGACACGTAGACTTCACTGTAGAAGTAGAACGTTCATTACGCGTACTTGACGGTGCTGTAACAGTACTTGATGCTCAATCAGGTGTTGAGCCTCAAACTGAAACTGTATGGCGTCAAGCTACAACATACGGTG
Source organism: Lysinibacillus sp. UGB7 (assembly GCF_049058285.1). Taxonomy (NCBI): domain Bacteria; kingdom Bacillati; phylum Bacillota; class Bacilli; order Caryophanales; family Bacillaceae; genus Lysinibacillus; species Lysinibacillus sp. UGB7. The sequence goes on along the minus strand of NZ_JBMGUV010000015.1, from coordinate 31,695 downwards.
TTCCACGTATTGTATTCATTAACAAAATGGACAAAACAGGAGCAGATTTCTTATATTCTGTAGGAACTCTACACGATCGTTTACAAGCAAACGCTCATCCTGTCCAATTACCTATCGGAGCTGAAGATGAGTTCTCTGCAATCATCGACCTAGTTGAAATGAAAGCTACTTTCTACGGCGACGAAAAAGGTACAGCAGTAACTGAAGGTGAAATTCCTGAAGAATACCGCGCACAAGCTGAAGAATACCGTGAAAAATTAATCGACGCTGTTGCAAGTGTTGATGAAGAAATCATGGAAAAATATTTAGAAGGCGAAGAAATTTCTGTTGCTGAACTTAAAGCGGCTATCCGTCGTGCTACGATCGCAGTAGAATTCTACCCAGTAATCTGTGGTACAGCATTCAAACACAAAGGCGTACGCCCAATGTTAAATGCAGTTATCGATTACTTACCATCTCCAGTTGATGTACCAGCAATCAAAGGTACTTCAGTAGATGGTGACGATGAGTTAGAACGTAAATCTTCTGATGAAGAGCCATTCTCAGCTCTTGCATTCAAAGTTATGACTGACCCATTCGTAGGTAAGTTAACTTTCTTCCGTGTGTACTCTGGAACATTAGATTCAGGTTCATACGTACAAAACTCTTCTAAAGGTAAACGTGAACGTGTTGGTCGTATCCTACAAATGCACGCTAACTCTCGTGAAGAGATTTCTAAAGTATTCGCTGGGGACATCGCAGCAGCAGTAGGTCTTAAAGATACTACTACTGGTGATACTCTATGTGACGAGAAAAACCTAGTTATTCTTGAATCAATGGAGTTCCCTGAGCCAGTAATTTCTCTTTCTGTAGAACCAAAATCAAAAGCTGACCAAGATAAAATGGGTCAAGCTTTACAAAAACTTCAAGAAGAGGATCCAACTTTCCGTGCTCACACTGACACAGAAACTGGACAAACAATCATCTCAGGTATGGGTGAGCTTCACCTTGATATCTTAGTTGACCGTATGCGCCGTGAATTTAAAGTAGAAGCTAACGTAGGTGCTCCAATGGTATCTTACCGTGAAACATTCCGTGGCTCAGCAAAAGTTCAAGGTAAATTCACTCGCCAATCTGGTGGTCGTGGACAGTACGGAGACGTAACGATTGAGTTCTCTCCAAATGAAGAAGGTAAAGGCTTTGAATTCGAAAACGCTATCGTTGGTGGTGTAATTCCTCGTGAATACATTCCTGCAGTTGAAGCTGGTCTTCGTGACTCTCTTGACCGCGGTGTAGTAGCTGGTTACCCTCTAATCGACATTAAAGCGAAATTAGTATTCGGTTCTTACCATGACGTTGACTCGAATGAGATGGCGTTCAAAATTGCTGCATCTATGGCTCTTAAAGAAGCTTCGAAACAATGTGACGCTGTTATTTTAGAACCAATGATGAAAGTTGAAGTTGTAATTCCAGAAGAATACCTTGGTGATATCATGGGTAACATTACTTCTCGTCGTGGACGCGTTGAGGGTATGGATGCTCGCGGTAACTCTCAAGTTGTTCGTGCAATGGTTCCTTTAGCGGAAATGTTTGGTTATGCAACGACTCTTCGTTCTGCAACGCAAGGTCGTGGTGTATTCTCAATGACATTTGATCATTATGAAGAAGTACCAAAATCAATCGCTGCTGAAATCATCAAAAAAAATAAAGGTGAATAATTGAATTTTCATCTTGCATAAAGTATAACTAATTTGTAAGCTATGATTGCAGGATAGGGGATGGGCCCGTTCTCTATCAGCATTCATTCTATAAATTCCAAAAATAAAACATATAATTTTGAGGAGGCAATCTCTAATGGCTAAAGAAAAATTTGACCGTTCAAAAACGCATGCTAACATTGGTACAATCGGACACGTTGACCATGGTAAAACTACTCTAACTGCTGCAATCGCTACAGTTCTTTCTAAAAAAATGGGTGGTACAGCTAAGTCTTACGCTGACATCGATAACGCACCAGAAGAAAAAGAACGTGGTATTACAATCAATACTTCTCACGTAGAATACGAAACAGAAACTCGTCACTATGCACACGTTGACTGCCCAGGACATGCTGACTATGTTAAAAACATGATCACTGGCGCTGCACAAATGGACGGCGGTATCTTAGTAGTATCTGCTGCTGATGGCCCAATGCCACAAACTCGTGAACACATCCTTTTATCTCGTCAAGTTGGTGTTCCATACTTAGTAGTATTCATGAACAAATGTGATATGGTTGACGACGAAGAATTATTAGAGTTAGTAGAAATGGAAATCCGTGACCTACTATCTGAATATGACTTCCCAGGCGACGATATTCCTGTAATCAAAGGTTCTGCTCTTAAAGCTCTTGAAGGCGAAGCAGAATGGGAAGAAAAAATCGTTGAATTAATGGACGCTGTAGATTCTTATATCCCAACTCCAGAACGTCAAACTGACAAACCATTCATGATGCCAGTAGAGGACGTATTCTCTATCACTGGTCGTGGTACAGTAGCAACTGGCCGTGTTGAACGTGGTGTAGTTAAAGTCGGCGACGTAATTGAAATCGTTGGTATTAACGAAGAAGCTAAATCTACAACTGTAACAGGTGTAGAAATGTTCCGTAAATTATTAGACTATGCTGAAGCTGGTGACAACATTGGTGCTTTACTTCGTGGTGTAGCTCGTGAAGATATCCAACGTGGTCAAGTATTAGCTAAACCAGGCTCAATCACTCCACACACAAATTTCAAAGCTGAAGTTTACGTTTTATCTAAAGAAGAGGGTGGCCGTCATACTCCATTCTTCTCTAACTACCGTCCTCAGTTCTACTTCCGTACAACTGACGTAACAGGTATCTGTAACTTACCAGAAGGCGTTGAAATGGTAATGCCTGGTGATAACATCGAAATGACTGTAGAACTTATCGCTCCAATCGCTCTTGAAGAAGGTACTAAATTCTCTATCCGTGAGGGTGGCCGTACTGTAGGCGCTGGCGTAGTAGCTACTATCCAAAAATAATTTTAGCGCAAGCTAATTTTTCTAAACCAATCTGTAGGGACGCTTACAGATTGGTTTTTTATGTTAAAATTAGGGGAGGAAGGGGTGCTTATGTATGGAAATGAAGGTTTTATTGATAGAAGATGATCCATCAATTTTTGAAATGATTAAAGATCGCTTTGCACAATGGTCACTACAAGTTAGTGGCCCAAGAGATTTTCAAAAGGTGATGGCTGATTTTATAGAGGAGAAGCCACAACTTGTATTAATTGATATACAACTACCTGCTTATGATGGCTTTCATTGGTGTCGCGAAATAAGGCATATTTCGAAGGTGCCAATTCTCTTTCTATCTTCACGCGATCACCCAATGGATATGGTTATGGCCATGCAAATGGGTGCCGATGACTTTATACAAAAACCTTTTCATATGGAAGTATTGCTTGCAAAGGTACAAGCAATTTTACGTCGTACTTATGACTATGTAGAAGAACAGTTGGAAGTCACACGTTTTAATGATGCAGTTATTGATTATGCAAGAAGCGAAATTATGTATGAAGGACAGTTGATATCTTTGACTAAAAATGAACTCTTTATATTACGCATTTTAGTGGAAAAGGCTAATCAAATTGTTTCGAGGGATGACCTAATGAGGAAATTATGGGACGATGAGCGATTTGTTAACGATAATACATTATCTGTAAATGTAAATCGTTTACGTACAAAACTGGAAGATATCGGGTTACAGGAAGTCATTTTAACAAAAAAAGGGCTGGGTTATATGGCGGTAACGCAAGGGACGTGAATGTGGATGCTTCTATTATTTTTTAAAGAACGACTAGCATGGATAGGGTTTTATGTGTTTATCGTAGTGACACTCAACATATTATTTTTTTTAGACGTTGGATTAGTGAGTATTTCGATTACTTATGTTAATATTTGTATGTTTGTTAGTTTTTTGATATTTTTGCTGTGGCGTTATATTGTAGAAGTAGGTCAGCTAAAAGATTTCCTGGGAAATGTGGATGGACAGCTAGATGATGTTCATAGTAAAAGTATGGACCTGTCACCGTTTCAAGATGCATATTTTACGAAACTTGAAGATGTGTTCTATGTAAAGGATATGGAGTTGAACAAAGCAAAGGTACAATTACAGGAGTATTCAGACGAGCTTCTAGCTTGGGTACATGAGGTGAAGGCACCTTTAACATCCATTAATTTAATGTTGTCTCAGATAGATGATTTAGTATTACGTCGAAAATTAGAACATGAGTGGCTTAGACTTCATTTACTAGTCGATCAACAGTTACATCAAACGCGTCTTGCTTCAATTGAAAAAGATAATTATATGACGGAAATTGAACTTCGTATGGTTGTTTACAAGGAAATCCGTGCAATGCAGCCATGGTGTTTGGAAAGGGGAATTGGCTTTGATGTGGCAGAATTATCGGAAATTGTCATGACAGATGGTAAATGGTTAGCATTTATTGTACGACAAATCCTATCAAATGCCATTAAATATAGTCCTGCAAATACGGAGGTATTGATTTTTTCGGAAGTAGATGCGACTGGCGCACAATTACTACATATAAAAGATGAAGGTATGGGTATTCGTAAGGATGATATACCACGTATCTTTCAAAAGTCTTATACGGGGACAGCTGGTAGAGAGTCTGCACAATCAACAGGCATGGGTTTATACTTGGCACATAATGTGGCAGTGAAAATCGGTATTCGTATTAGTGTGCAGTCCGAGGTTGGTGAAGGTTCCATATTTACATTACGTTTTCCCTTGCAAAATGAATATGTCAAACTAACAGGTAGATGACGAAATTGTCACCTACCTTTTTATATTGTCATGTAAAACGCACGAAATCATTTAGCAGACAGGGTACACTTGGACTATAGGAAGGGGCGCGACTAAGTGGCGGTTTTAATTGGACGTAAAGTAAAAAAAGTATATGGTAAAAAATCAACGGCTCAGGAAGTACTGAAAGGCATTGATGTAGAAGTTAACAAAGGTGAATTCGTAGGTATTATGGGACCCTCTGGTTCAGGTAAGACGACACTATTAAATGTTTTGTGTTCCATCGACTTTGCTACTGAGGGTGTTATCGAAATAAATGGTCAAAGCTTACGTGGTATGAAGGAAAAGGCACTAGCCAATTTCCGCCGTGAACAGTTGGGCTTTATCTTCCAAGATTACAACTTACTCGATACATTAACAGTTAAAGAAAATATATTACTGCCATTAGCGATTGGTAAGTTACCAAAGGCTGTTGCGGAGAGTCGTGTTAAAGAACTAACACACTTATTAGGTATTACAGATATATTAAATAAATATCCGAATGAAATATCAGGTGGTCAAAAGCAACGAACATCTGCTGCTCGTGCGCTGATTACTAATCCATCCCTTGTGTTTGCGGATGAACCAACGGGTGCGCTCGATTCAAAATCAGCTACAGCGCTCCTAAAAAACTTACAAAGTATTAATGAGGCGAAAGAAGCGACGATTATGATGGTTACACATGATGCGGTGGCAGCAAGCTTTTGTACACGTGCTTTGTTTTTAAAAGATGGACTCATTTATAGTGAGCTATATAAAGGTGATAAGACAAGGCAGGCATTTTTCCAGGAAATCATGCATACGCAAAGTGTGCTAGGTGGTGACGGTTATGAGTCTTAGTAAACTCGTGTTCCGCAGCATGAAGAAAAATATGAAGCATTATTACTTATATTTCTTTGCGCTTATTTTTAGTGTCACGCTATATTTTTCTTTTGTGACATTACAAATGAATGCTGAAGTGTTAGCCTCAGTAAAGAAGAGTGGTACAGCAACAGCAGGTTTTGAAGCTGCAACATATATTCTGTACTTTATCATTTTGTTCTTCGTGTTATATGCTAACCATTTATTTATGAAGCGTCGCAGTAAGGAAATCGGCTTGTATCAGTTAATAGGAATGACAAAGGGCCTTATAGTACGTTTATTGGCGGTAGAAAGTATTTTATTATTTGTTGGTGCAGTTGTTTTAGGAATGCTGGCAGGCTTCTTCAGCTCACGTTTCTTTGCGATGGTATTACTACGTGTACTAGAGAAAGAAGCACTTGTGGCAATGACATTCAGTACACAGGCATTACAACAGTCTATTGCAGTATTCTTTATTCTACTAGTAATTGTGCTGGTGCAGGTGGCTTGGATGATTCATCGTGTATCATTGCTATCATTATTTAGTGCTTCTAGAAAAGCAGACGAGCGTGTAAAACGTTTTAGTCCATTACAAATGATGATTGGCTTCTTAGGGCTTGTGTTAATTGCATATGGATATTATGCATCAACAAAACTATTCAATATTGAGTCGACTGGCAATCTTTTTGTTAATATGATTATTATCTTAGCGTCAACAATCGGTGGGACATTCCTTGTATTCCGCTTTTCTGTTGCGTTTATTATGAATGCCGTACGTCTAAAGAAGAATGGGCATTTATCTGTACATGATGTATTAGCATTAACCCCCATTATGCACCGTATGAAAAGTAACGCAAAATCATTGACGCTTATTACGGTTTTAACGGGTGTATCACTTGGGGTTACAACATTATCTTATATTTCATACTACTCGTCAGCAGCATCTGCATACAGTCATGTACCGGGAGATTTTATATTACTTGAAGATAACGGGCAGGAGTTTTTACAGAAGCTAGAGCAAAATAACATTGCTTATAACAAAATTGATTACCGATTACAGGCTGTAACAGCTTCAGTAGCGCAATTACTACCAAATGATCAACAAGATAGCCCATTTTATAATATGAAAGGTATTATTTATACCGTCCCACTCTCTGATTACAAACAAAGTGTGCCCGACGCTTCAGTGTCTGGAAATGATGTCATCTTAACAAATTATGGTGGTTATATGGCAGAAATGTTTCCGTTGGAAAAGGAACATGATATGGCCGTAACTGTGGGAGAACATGAGGAAACTTTTCATGTCGTAGATGTGCAAGATGAAAGTATTATTAGTGGTATTGTGACTGCAGGTGGGGGTGGACCCATTTTTGTAGTAACAGACACATTGTTTGAAAAGCTAGCTACGATATCAGATGGATCACAATGGCATAAACAATCTTCCATCACGTTAAAATCAGAAACAGATTTAGCTTCTGCTGAAAAACTTTATATACAATCGGGTGCAGGTGTTATTTCTTCTATAGATAGGGAAGGGGTAACGCAAAACTATATACAAGCTTCTTATGAGGGGAAACGTAAAGAAAATATCGAAACCTTGGGAATAACGATATTTACGACAGCTTTCTTAGGCTTAGCCTTTTTAATGACAACAGGCAGCATTTTGTACTTTAAACAAATGTCTGAAGCAGAAGAGGAACGAAGCTCATATACGATATTAAGAAAAATTGGATTTGCAGAGCGAGATATTATGAAAGGAATATATATGAAGCAAGCCTTTAATTTTGGCGTACCTTTACTAATCGGATTACTTCATAGTTACTTTGCAGTTAAATCAGGCTGGTTTTTATTTGGCTCAGAACTAACGGCACCGTTATGGATAGCTATGAGTTGCTATATAGCACTATATGCAATCTTTGCTATACTCTCTGTTGGTTATTATAAAAAAGTAATTCGTGAGTCTTTATAAACAAAAATAATCTAAAACTCAAAAAACAGTATGGCTTATTATGCCCCGTACTGTTTTTTGTATTTTCGTATTATCAGTTGATCAGCAAGAGTTAAAGACGATGCTCAACACAGCCATATACGAATGTGTGAGCAACTACGTTCGTTCGTCTTTACTAACGAAGAGACTGCTAGGACAAATCTTGTAGTGTATAATACAATTGTAAGAAATGTTCGAAAACGTTGTAGTATAGCCATATGTGTTGCAATATTCGTAGAAATTTTATATACTAGTAAACGGCTTAAATAAGCGAGAAATAATAGTAGTTAAGAATATCTACAACATTTAAAAGAATTTAGCGAAAAGACTTGCTTATTCTTTTTTTATTGTATATAATGTTGAATGTTGGTCTTTGACTGCGATGAAACGAGAGGTTGCTGACACACCCGGCCGCTTTGCCATGGCGGTGTGTTGGAGAATTTTCGTGGAGAATGTCTAGAAAATAGGCGAGAAGGAGGGAAAATAATGGCAAAACAAAAGATTCGTATTCGTTTAAAAGCGTATGATCACCGTATTTTAGATCAATCTGCTGAGAAAATTGTGGAAACTGCAAAACGTTCAGGTGCAAGTGTATCAGGTCCGATTCCACTTCCAACTGAGAAGTCTGTGTACACAATTCTTCGTGCTGTTCACAAGTACAAAGATTCTCGTGAGCAATTCGAAATGCGTACGCATAAACGTCTGATCGATATCGTTAACCCAACACCACAAACTGTTGATGCGTTAATGAAACTTGATTTACCATCTGGCGTTGATATCGAAATCAAACTTTAATGGTAAAAACAATATAACATTTTTAAAACTTACAGGAGGTGTGACAAATGGCTAAAGGAATCTTAGGTAGAAAAATTGGTATGACTCAAGTTTTCGCTGAAAACGGCGATTTAATCCCGGTAACAGTTATCGAAGCTGCTCCAAACGTAGTTCTTCAAAAGAAAACTGTCGATACAGATGGCTACGAAGCAATCCAAGTTGGTTTCGAAGATAAGCGAGTTAAGCTTTCTAACAAACCAGAACAAGGTCACGTAGCAAAAGCGAATACTGCTCCTAAGCGCTTCATTCGTGAATTCCGCAACGTGAACGTTGAAGAATACGAAGTTGGTCAAGAAGTCAAAGTAGAAATTTTCGCAGAAGGCGATGTAATTGATGTAACAGGAGTTACTAAAGGTAAAGGTTTCCAAGGTGTTATCAAACGCCACGGACAATCTCGTGGTCCTATGGCCCACGGTTCTCGTTACCACCGTCGTCCTGGTTCAATGGGTCCAGTTGCTCCGAACCGCGTATTTAAACAAAAGAAATTACCTGGTCAAATGGGTGGCACTGTAGTTACAATCCAAAACTTAGAAATCGTGAAAGTTGATGCGGAACGTAACTTACTACTTGTTAAAGGTAATGTTCCTGGTTCTAAAAAAGCTCTAGTTACAGTTAAAACTGCAATTAAAGCTAACTAATCACTTCAAGAAAGGAGGAAACAGGAATGACAAAAGTATCTGTACTTAGTCAAACAGGTGCTTCAGTTGGTGAAATCGAGTTAAACGAAGCGATCTTCGGAATCGAGCCAAATGAAGCAGTATTATTCGACGCAGTAGTTGCACAACGCGCTTCTCTTCGTCAAGGTAATCATAAGGTAAAAAACCGTTCTGAAGTTGCTGGTGGTGGTCGTAAACCATGGCGCCAAAAAGGAACTGGTCGTGCTCGTCAAGGTTCTATCCGTTCTCCACAATGGCGCGGCGGTGGTATCGTATTCGGTCCAACTCCACGTAGCTACTCTTATAAATTACCTAAAAAAGTTCGTCGCTTAGCTCTTAAATCAGCTTTATCAGCTAAAGTTGTAGAACAAAACTTCTTAGTTCTTGATGCTCTTACACTAGCAGCACCAAAAACAAAAGAATTCACAAAAATCCTTAAAGATCTTTCTTTAGAGAAAAAATCTTTATTCGTAACTGCTGACCTAGATGAAAACGTAGCATTATCTGCTCGTAACATCCCTGGTGTAACAGTTTTAACTGCAAACGGAATCAACGTTCTTGATCTTTTAGGTCATGAAAAAGTTGTATTCACGAAAGCTGCAGTAGAAAAAGTTGAGGAGGTGCTTGGATAATGGAAGCACGTGATATTTTAAAACGTCCGGTCATTACTGAGCGTTCTTCAGAACTTATGGCAGAGAAAAAGTATACTTTCGAAGTAGACACTCGCGCTAACAAAACTCAAGTAAAAGACGCTGTAGAAGAGATCTTTGGTGTAGAAGTTGAGAAAGTAAACGTTCTTAACTACAAAGGTAAATTCAAGCGCGTTGGCCGTTACGGTGGTTATACTAACAAACGTCGTAAAGCGATTGTTAAATTAACTACGGACAGCAAAGACATCGAATTATTCGAAATGTAATCCTTTAGGGATATATGATTTGAACAATCAAGAAGGAGGGAAAACACATGGCGATTAAAAAGTATAAACCTACCTCTAATGGTCGTCGTAATATGACGTCATTAGACTTTGCGGAAATTACAACTAACAAGCCTGAGAAATCATTGCTTGAACCAACTAAACGCAAAGCTGGTCGTAACAACCAAGGTAAAATCACTGTTCGTCATCATGGTGGTGGTCATAAGAAGCAATACCGTGTCATCGATTTCAAACGTATTAAAGATGGCATTCCGGCAAAAGTTGCTACTATCGAATATGATCCAAACCGTTCTGCGAATATCGCATTAATCAACTACGCTGATGGAGCAAAAGCTTACATCTTAGCACCAAAAGGTCTAGAGGTTGGTCAAACAATCGAATCTGGTCCAGATGCTGATATTAAAGCAGGTAACGCATTACCATTAGCAAACATTCCAATGGGTACTACAATCCATAACATCGAGTTAAAACCTGGTAAAGGTGGCCAATTAGTACGTTCAGCTGGTACTTCAGCTCAAGTACTTGGTCGTGAAGATAAATACGTTATCGTACGTCTTCAATCAGGTGAAGTACGTTTAATTCTTGCTACTTGCCGCGCTACAATCGGTCAAGTTGGTAACGAACAACACGAACTTGTAAACATCGGTAAAGCTGGTCGTAGCCGTTGGTTAGGTAAACGCCCAACTGTTCGTGGTTCTGTAATGAACCCTAACGATCACCCACACGGTGGTGGTGAAGGACGTTCTCCAATCGGACGTAAATCACCAATGACTCCTTGGGGTAAACCAGCACTTGGTTACAAAACTCGCAAGAAGAAAAACAAATCGGATAAATTCATCATCCGTAGTCGTAAAAAATAAAGTGGTTAAACTACGGTTCTATGTGAGAGCCGTGGTGGAATCACAGAGGGAGGTTCCTACATGGGTCGCAGCTTGAAAAAAGGACCTTTTGTCGATGACCACTTAATGAAAAAAGTGGAAGCACAAGAGGCTTCTGAGAAAAAACAAGTTATCAAAACTTGGTCTCGCCGTTCTACAATTTTCCCGACTTTCATCGGTTTAACGATTGCTGTATATGATGGACGTAAACATGTTCCTGTATACGTAACAGAAGATATGGTAGGCCACAAACTTGGTGAATTCGCACCGACACGTACTTACAAAGGTCACGGTGCAGACGACAAGAAAACAAGACGCTAATTTTGAGAGGAGGTAAATCCTAATGACACAAGCTAAAGCTATCGCTCGCACAGTACGCATTGCTCCTCGTAAAGTACGTCTAGTTGTAGACTTAATCCGAGGTAAGCAAGTTGGTGAAGCAGTTGCGATTTTACGTCATACTCCAAAAGCGGCGTCTCCAGTCGTTGAGAAAGTATTAAAATCTGCAGTTGCAAATGCTGAGCACAACTACGATCTTGACATCAACTCTTTAGTAGTTTCTGAAGTATTCGTTGATGAAGGTCCAACATTAAAACGTTTCCGTCCACGTGCACAAGGACGTGCAAGCGCAATTAACAAACGCACAAGCCACATTACTCTAGTGGTATCTGAGAAGAAGGAGGGTTAATCCGTGGGTCAAAAAGTACATCCAATAGGACTGCGCGTTGGTATTATTCGTGACTGGGAGTCAAAATGGTACGCTGAAAAAGACTATGCAACTCTACTTCACGAAGACATCAAAGTGCGTAAATATATTGAAACGGCTCTTAAAGACGCTTCAGTTTCTAAAGTTGAAATCGAACGTGCTGCAAACCGTGTAAACATTACAATTCACACTGCGAAACCAGGTATGGTAATCGGTAAAGGTGGTACTGAAGTTGAAAATCTTCGTAAATACCTTGGCGATTTAACTGGTAAACGTGTACACATCAACATCATCGAAATCAAACGTGCTGATCTTGACGCTCGTCTAGTAGCTGAAAACATCGCTCGTCAATTAGAAAACCGTGTATCATTCCGTCGTGCGCAAAAGCAAGCGATCCAACGCACAATTCGTGCTGGTGCAAAAGGAATTAAAACACAAGTATCTGGTCGTTTAGGTGGCGCTGATATCGCGCGTGCTGAACACTATAGTGAAGGAACTGTTCCACTTCATACTCTACGTGCTGACATCGACTATGCACACGCAGAAGCTGACACTACTTACGGTAAATTAGGCGTTAAAGTATGGATCTACCGTGGTGAAGTTCTTCCTACGAAGAAATCTGTGGAAGGAGGCAAATAATATGTTATTGCCTAAACGCGTAAAATACCGTCGTGAACACCGCGGAAACATGCGTGGCGAAGCGAAAGGCGGTAAAGAAGTATCATTCGGCGAGTGGGGCCTACAAGCTCAAACAGCTAGCTGGATTACGAACCGTCAAATCGAATCTGCACGTATCGCGATGACTCGTTACATGAAACGTGGCGGTAAAGTTTGGATTAAAATCTTCCCGCACAAACCTTACACTAAAAAACCTCTAGAAGTCCGCATGGGTTCTGGTAAAGGTTCTCCTGAAGGTTGGGTAGCAGTAGTAAAACCAGGAAAAGTAATGTTCGAAATTGCTGGTGTATCTGAAGAGATCGCACGTGAAGCACTTCGTTTAGCATCACATAAGCTTCCTGTTAAATGTAAGATCGTAAAACGTCAAGAAACTGGTGGTGAATCTAATGAAAGCTAATGAAATCCGTGACCTTGCCACTTCTGAAATTGAATTAAAAGTGAAATCACTGAAAGAAGAGCTTTTCAACCTTCGCTTCCAATTGGCGACTGGTCAATTAGAAAACACAGCTCGTATTCGCGAAGTGCGTAAAGCAATCGCGCGTATGAAAACTGTTATTCGTGAAAGAGAAATCAGTGAAAATAACTGATAAAGGAGGTTTTCAAGTATGACTGAGCGTAATCAACGCAAAGTTTACACGGGCCGCGTCGTTTCAGATAAAATGGACAAAACTGTTACTGTTTTAGTTGAAACTCACAAAAAGCACAAGCTTTACGGTAAACGTGTAAAATACTCTAAAAAGTTTAAGGCTCATGATGAGCAAAACCAAGCGAAAATCGGTGATATCGTACGTATCATGGAAACTCGCCCGCTATCAGCTACTAAACGATTCCGTCTAGTTGAAGTTGTAGAAAAAGCGGTTATTATTTAATAACTATTTCGGAACAACCAATTTCCGAAGGGAGGTAACCTAAGTGATCCAACAAGAAAGTCGTATGAAAGTTGCTGACAACTCAGGTGCACGTGAAGTTCTTACAATTAAAGTGCTTGGTGGCTCTGGCCGTAAAACTGCTAACATCGGTGATATCGTTGTTTGTACAGTTAAGAAAGCAACACCAGGTGGCGTTGTCAAGAAGGGTGACGTTGTTAAAGCTGTTATCGTTCGTACTAAATCAGGCGTTCGTCGTAAAGACGGTACGTACATCAAATTTGATGAAAATGCTTGTGTAATTATTCGTGATGATAAATCACCACGCGGAACTCGTATTTTCGGACCTGTTGCACGTGAATTACGTGACAGCAACTTCATGAAAATCGTTTCTCTAGCTCCAGAAGTTCTTTAATTTCATGATAGTGCCAATCAAGGAGGTGCGACAGCATGCATGTAAAAAAAGGTGACAAGGTTAAGGTTATCACTGGTAAAGACAAAGGCAAAGAAGGAGTAATCCTAACTGCTTTCCCTAAACAAGATCGCGTTCTTGTTGAAGGTGTAAATATCGTGAAAAAACATGTTAAACCTAACCAATTGAATCCACAAGGTGGGATTGTAAGCCAAGAGGCTGCAATTCACGTTTCGAACGTAATGCTAATCGATCCTAAATCTGGCGAGCCGACTCGTGTAGGTTATAAAATCGAAAACGGTAAAAAAGTTCGTGTTGCAAAAAAATCAGGTGCAGTACTTGACTAATTAGTAAATAAAAGAAGGGAGGTACACACATGAGCCGCCTAAAAGAAAAATATTTAAATGAAGTTTCACCTGCTCTTATGAGCAAGTTTGGATATAAATCAGTTATGCAATTGCCGAAAGTTGACAAAATCGTTATCAACATGGGTGTTGGTGACGCTGTTCAAAACTCAAAAGCATTAGATGCAGCTGTAGAAGAATTAACAATTATCACTGGTCAAAAACCAGTAGTAACTAAAGCGAAAAAATCGATCGCAGGTTTCCGTTTACGTGAAGGTATGCCAATCGGTGCTAAAGTTACATTACGCGGTGAGCGTATGTATGAATTCTTGGACAAATTAATCGCAATTTCACTTCCTCGTGTACGTGACTTCCGTGGTGTTTCTAAAAAAGCATTCGATGGTCGCGGTAACTACACTTTAGGTGTTAAAGAGCAACTAATTTTCCCAGAAATCGATTACGATAAAGTTTCAAAAGTACGCGGTATGGACATCGTGATCGTAACGACAGCGAACTCTGACGAAGAAGCTCGCGAGTTATTGACACAATTCGGTATGCCGTTCCAAAAGTAATTAAACAAGGAGGGCGAAAACGTGGCTAAAAAATCTATGATCGTTAAACAACAACGTAAGCAAAAGTTTAAAGTGCAAGAGTATACACGTTGTGAACGCTGTGGCCGTCCACACTCTGTATATCGCAAATTCAAACTTTGCCGTATTTGTTTCCGAGAACTTGCATATAAGGGACAAATTCCTGGCGTGAAAAAAGCCAGCTGGTAATCCCCTAATTTGGGAAGGAGGTAAATGTAATGACAATGACTGATCCGATTGCAGACATGCTGACTCGCATTCGTAATGCGAACATGGTTCGTCACGAGAAGTTAGAAGTACCGGCTTCCAACGTGAAAAAAGAAATCGCTGAAATTTTAAAGCGTGAAGGTTTCGTACGTGACGTAGAATACGTGGAAGACAACAAGCAAGGAATTATCCGTATCTTCTTAAAATACGGTAAAGATAACGAACGCGTTATCACTGGCTTAAAACGTATTTCTAAACCAGGTCTACGTGTATATGCTAAAACAAATGAAGTTCCTAAAGTACTGAACGGTCTTGGTATCGCTTTAGTGTCAACTTCACAAGGTTTATTAACAGATAAAGAAGCTCGCGCTAAACAAGTTGGCGGCGAAGTTCTAGCATACGTTTGGTAATTAGCTATAAATGAATGGAGGTGCAACTAAATGTCTCGTGTAGGTAAAAAAATTATCGAGGTACCAGCTAACGTAACTGTTACTGTTGCAGCTGACAACACTGTTACTGTTAAAGGTCCTAAAGGCGAACTTGTTCGTTCTTTCCACCAAGATATGAAAATTGAGCAAGAAGGTAATGCGATCTCTGTATCTCGTCCTTCTGACTCAAAAGAACACCGCACAAACCACGGTACAACTCGTGCGCTTTTAGCGAACATGGTTACTGGTGTTTCTGCAGGTTTCGAAAAATCATTAGAACTAATCGGTGTAGGTTACCGTGCGCAATTACAAGGAAAAAAACTTGTTCTTAACGTAGGTTACTCTCACCCAGTTGAGTTCACACCTGAAGATGGTTTAGAAGTAGAAGTTCCTACTAATACTAAAATCATCGTTAAAGGTATTAGCAAAGAACGCGTTGGCGCTCTTGCATCTAACATCCGTGACGTTCGTCCACCAGAGCCTTACAAAGGTAAAGGTATCCGTTACGAAGGCGAATACGTTCGTCGTAAAGAAGGTAAAACAGGTAAATAATGCTGCGTAAGCATTAGAAAGGAGTGACCCTTGTGATTACGAAACAGGATAAAAATCAAGTTCGTAAAAAACGTCATGCGCGAGTTCGTTCTAAAATTTCGGGTACTGCTGAGCGTCCACGCTTAAACGTATTCCGTTCTAACAAGAACATCTACGCTCAACTTATCGATGACGTAGCAGGCGTAACTATTGTTAGCGCATCTTCTCAAGAGAATGGTTTTGAAGGTGTTGGTAGCAACGTAGAAGCTGCATCAAAAATCGGTGAAACAATCGCGAAACGCGCTGCGGAAAAAAATATTACTGCTATAGTTTTTGACCGTGGTGGTTACTTATATCATGGACGTGTGAAAGCTTTAGCTGAAGCTGCACGTGAGAACGGTTTAGAATTTTAATAAGAAGGAGGGACACATTTCATGAGTCGAATTGACGCAAACAAACTTGGAGAACTTGAAGAACGCGTAGTTACTATTAACCGTGTTGCAAAAGTTGTTAAAGGTGGACGTCGCTTCCGCTTCACAGCACTAGTTGTTGTTGGCGATAGAAACGGTCATGTAGGTTTTGGTACTGGTAAAGCTCAAGAGGTTCCAGATGCTATCCGTAAAGCTGTTGAAGATGCGAAGAAAAACTTAGTAGAAGTGCCACGTGTTGGTGGAACAACTCCACACTTAGTGCTTGGTCGCTTCGGTGCGGGAGAAATCCTAATCAAACCTGCTGCTCCTGGTACAGGGGTTATCGCTGGTGGTCCAGTACGTGCTGTACTAGAACTAGCTGGTATTACTGATATTCTTTCAAAATCACTTGGATCAAATACACCAATCAATATGGTTCGTGCAACTGTTCAAGGTTTAACTGAATTAAAACGCGTAGAGGACGTAGCAAAATTACGTGGTAAATCAGTGGAAGAAATATTAGGATAAGGGGGGAATAATAATGGCTAACAAATTAGAAATTACCCTTACAAAATCTGTGATTGGTTCTAAACCAGCACAACGCAAAACTATTGAAGCTTTAGGTTTACGTAAATTAAACCAAACTGTAGAGAAAGCTGATAATGCAGCAACTCGCGGTATGCTTGATGTAGTAGCTCACTTAGTTACTGTAAAAGAAAACTAATTTTTAATTAACGAACAAGGAGGTGCCATCCAATATGAAACTTCATGAGTTAAAACCAGCAGAAGGTTCCCGTAAAGTACGTAACCGCGTAGGTCGCGGTATCGGTTCTGGTAACGGTAAAACTGCAGGTAGAGGTCATAAAGGTCAAAACTCTCGTTCTGGCGGCGGTGTACGCCCAGGATTCGAAGGTGGTCAAAACCCTTTATTCCGTCGTTTACCGAAACGCGGCTTTACTAACATTAACCGTAAAGAGTACGCGATCGTTAATCTTGACACATTAAACCGTTTCGAAGATGGTGCAGAAGTAACAACTGCATTATTACTTGAAACAGGTTTAGTGAGCAATGAAAAAGCTGGAATTAAAGTTCTTGGAAACGGAACTCTTAACAAAAAGCTTACAGTAAAAGCTCATAAATTCTCAGCTTCGGCTAAAGAAGCAATTGAAAATGCCGGCGGAACTACTGAGGTGATTTAATGTTTCAGACAATCTCTAACTTTATGCGTGTTCGAGATATAAGAAATAAAATCATTTTCACACTTTTAATGTTAATCGTTTTTCGTATTGGGACATTTGTTCCAGTACCGAACGTTGACGCTAATGTATTAAAGGCAACTGATGAGTTTAACCTCGTTGGTTTCCTCAATACTTTTGGCGGTGGTGCACTGAGTAACTTCTCTATCTTTGCGATGGGGATTATGCCATACATCACAGCCTCAATCATTGTTCAGTTATTGCAAATGGACGTAGTACCGAAATTTGCTGAGTGGGCAAAGCAAGGTGAAGTCGGAAGACGTAAACTTGCACAATTTACTCGTTACTTTACTATTATTCTAGCTTTTATCCAATCATTCGCGATGTCATTTGGTTTCAATAAAATGTATGGTGGGTCTTTGATTAAAGAAGAAGGAATTTTAACATATGTTACAATTTCAATTGTATTAACAGCGGGTACAGCATTCCTTGTATGGCTTGCTGAACAAATTACTGCTCATGGTGTTGGTAATGGTATTTCCGTAGTTATCTTCGCAGGTATCGTTGCAGCATTACCTACAGCAGCAAACCAAATTTACGCACAACAAATCGAGGATGCAGGTGATGAACTGTTTATTAACATCATTGTCCTTGCATTACTTGCTTTAATCTTACTTGCTATTGTAGTTGGTGTTATCTATGTGCAACAAGCACTACGTAAAATTCCAATTCAATATGCTAAACGAGTTACTGGACGTAATCAACAAACAGGTGGACAACAAACGCACTTACCGTTAAAAGTAAATGCTGCAGGGGTTATTCCGGTAATCTTCTCAGTAGCGTTCCTTGTGACACCTCGAACGTTAGCTACGTTCTTTGGTCAGAATAATGTAACGACATTCATTGAAAACACGTTCAATTATGAAAAACCTGTTGGGATGCTTATTTACATTGCGCTGATCGTCGCGTTCACATATTTCTATGCGTTCGTACAAGTGAACCCAGAAAATGTGGCAGACAACTTGAAAAAACAGGGTGCTTACATTCCAGGTATTCGTCCGGGTGAAAACACTCAAACGTATTTAACAAGCGTGTTATATCGACTGACATTTGTCGGAGCGATTTTCTTAACTGTTATTGCTGTAATGCCGATTATATTCATTAACTTAATGAATCTACCTGCTTCAGTGCAAATCGGTGGTACTAGTATAATTATCGTAGTCGGCGTAGCGCTAGAAACGATGAAACAGCTAGAGTCACAACTTGTTAAACGTCACTACAAAGGCTTTATGAAATAATGTTGGTTTTTAGGGAACGCTTGATCGTTTCCTGAAATCAGCAAACTTTGTGGGAGGAATATTTCCGTATGAATATCATTTTAATGGGTCTGCCAGGTGCTGGTAAAGGTACACAGGCAGATAAAATTGTTGAGAAGTACGCGATTCCTCATATTTCTACAGGCGATATGTTCCGTGCTGCTATTAAAGACGGTACAGAACTAGGCTTACAGGCCAAATCGTTTATGGATCAAGGTGCTTTAGTACCTGATGAAGTGACGATTGGTATTGTTCGTGAGCGACTTGCAAAACCTGATTGTGAAGAGGGATTCTTATTAGACGGTTTCCCGCGTACTGTTCCTCAAGCTGAAGCTTTAGATGGCATTCTTGCTGATCTTGGCAAAGCGATCGAGCATACGTTAAACATTCAAGTTGAAAAAGATGAGCTAATTGCTCGTTTAACAGGTCGTCGTATTTGTAAAACTTGCGGAACTTCTTATCACCTAATTTTCAATCCTCCAGCTGAGGAAGGAAAATGTGATAAAGATGGTGGCGAGCTTTATACACGTGCGGATGATAATCCTGAAACGGTTACAAACCGTCTGGAAGTAAATATGAATCAAGCACAACCTTTACTTGACTTCTATGAAGCAAAAGGTGTGTTAACAAATATAGATGGACAGCAAGATATTAATAAAGTGTTTGCTGATCTTGATGCTCTATTACAGAGCAGCCGCAGCTGATACCCGGCTCCGGGCGCAGAGTACTGCTTCCGCGGGAGGCATGCGGAAGCAACAACGAAACATAATTTTTTTGAGAGTTGCAAAAGCATATTGTGCCCGGTATATATTTCTTGTAAAAAGTGCAACATTACTTTTGAGAGAGTATAATGGGTTTCGTGGAAGCATCTGTGTAACGGGTATGAATATCTCATCCAAGACATTCCGGTATTCGTGTAAACATGGAAGATTCAGTGCCCTTACTGGTTCTGTCTATTCCGTGGATTGTGTGAAGCGAAACCAGACGAGCGTCTTTCAAACATCTCTCATACAATCCAAACATATGTTGAAACGAGGTTGCTTCTATAGTTGCAGCAGATATATCCGTTTGATGTAACGATGAGAACTTTAATTTGCATATAGAGAGGAGACAGAGTAGATGGCGAAAGATGATGTAATTGAAGTCGAAGGGACAGTTGTTGAGACTTTGCCAAACGCGATGTTTAAGGTAGAATTAGAAAATGGACATGTGATTTTAGCACACGTATCTGGTAAGATTCGTATGCACTTTATCCGCATTCTACCTGGAGATAAGGTTACTATTGAGTTATCTCCTTATGATTTAACTCGCGGTCGTATCACATACCGTTTTAAATAATCTTTTGCGCTCCGGACTACTAAGGAGGTTAGGTTAGATGAAAGTGAGACCATCTGTGAAACCGATCTGCGAAAAATGTAAAGTAATTCGCCGACGCGGTAAAGTAATGGTAATCTGTGAAAATCCTAAACACAAACAAAAACAAGGTTGATTATAAAGGAGGTGCACAACGTACATGGCACGTATTTCTGGTGTTGACATTCCTCGCGACAAACGCGTGGTAATTTCATTAACTTACATTTACGGTATTGGTAAAACTTCAGCTCAGAAAGTATTAGCTGATGCTGGTATCTCTCAAGATACACGCGTACGCGACTTAACTGAAGATGAGTTAAACAAAATCCGTGAACAATTAGACTCTTACAAACTTGAAGGTGACTTACGTCGCGAAACTTCATTAAATATCAAACGCTTGATGGAAATCGGTTGTAACCGTGGTATCCGTCACCGTCGTGGTTTACCTGTTCGTGGTCAAAATACGAAGAACAATGCGCGTACGCGTAAAGGTCCTCGTAAAACAGTTGCGAACAAGAAAAAATAATCGGTAAAGGAGGTTCCTTCTTAACATGGCTCGTAAACAACAAACTCGTAAACGTCGTGTGAAAAAGAATATCGAATCTGGTATTGCACACATTCGTTCTACATTTAACAATACAATTGTAACGATTACAGATATGCAAGGTAACGCTGTATCTTGGTCAAGTGCTGGTGCTCTTGGTTTCCGTGGTTCACGTAAATCTACACCATTCGCTGCTCAAATGGCTGCAGAAACTGCTGCTAAAACATCCCTTGAACATGGTCTGAAAACGTTGGAAGTAACTGTTAAAGGTCCTGGTGCTGGTCGTGAAGCTGCAATCCGTGCACTTCAAGCTGCTGGTTTAGAAGTAACTGCTATTAAAGACGTTACTCCAGTTCCTCACAATGGTTGCCGTCCGCCAAAACGTCGTCGCGTGTAATGGGTGCGTCTCATATTGTATGAGAACATCATTTTTTGTACAGACTGTCTTGTGCAGATAAATAACGATACGTCAATGACGATCGAATCTATGATGGAAAGAACCTATACATTCGATGTTTTGAGGGAGGGTAAATGAAATGATCGAAATTGAAAAACCAAAGATTGAAACGGTGGAGATCAGCGAAGATTCCAAATATGGAAAGTTTGTTGTAGAACCGCTTGAACGCGGATATGGAAACACTTTGGGTAATTCTTTACGTCGTATCCTTCTGTCTTCATTACCAGGGGCTGCTGTCACTTCAATTCAAATTGATGGCGTTCTTCACGAGTTCTCAACTGTGGAAGGCGTAGTAGAAGATGTGGCTTCAATTATTTTGAACGTAAAAAAACTTGCTCTTAAAATCTACTCTGACGAAGAAAAAGTTATTGAGATTGATGTAAAGGGCGATGGTACAGTTACGGCTGCTGACATTACACATGACAGTGACGTAGAAATTTTAAACCCAGATCTATATATTGCAACAATCGCTAAAAACGGTCATTTACGTATGCGTATGTACGCTCAACGCGGCCGTGGTTACACTCCTGCTGATCAAAACAAACGTGAGGATCTTCCTATCGGCGTGATCCCGATCGACTCTATTTACACTCCAGTATCACGCGTCAATTTCCAAGTGGAAAATACTCGTGTAGGTCAGTCTTCTGACTACGATAAACTTTCTCTTGATGTGTGGACAGATGGTAGCATCGGTCCGAAAGAGGCGATTTCGCTCGGAGCAAAAATTTTAACCGAGCATCTAAACATCTTCGTTGGCATGACAGATGAGGCACAAACTGCTGAAATCATGGTCGAAAAAGAAGAAGATCAAAAAGAAAAAGTTTTAGAGATGACTATCGAAGAACTTGATCTTTCTGTTCGTTCTTATAACTGCTTAAAACGCGCTGGTATTAATACAGTACTAGAACTAGCGAATAAGTCAGAAGACGATATGATGAAAGTCCGTAACCTTGGACGTAAGTCACTAGAAGAAGTAAAAGCGAAGTTAGAAGAGCTTGGTTTAGGGTTACGCAAAGAAGACTAAGCGATTTAAACAAACTAACAAGATCAGATATTTTCTATAAAGGAGGGAAACATCCATGGGTTACAGAAAACTTGGTCGTACAAGTTCTCAACGTAAAGCGATGTTACGTGACTTAGCTACTGATTTAATCATCAACGAGCGTATCGAAACTACTGAAGCTCGCGCTAAAGAAGTACGTAAAGCTGTTGAAAAAATGATTACTTTAGGTAAACGCGGAGATTTACATGCACGCCGTCAAGCTGCTGCATTCATCCGTCGTGAACTAGTAACAACTACTGACGAAGAAGGCAACGAAACAACTTCATTTGCGCTACAAAAGCTATTTGATGATGTTGCACCACGTTATGCAGAACGTCAAGGTGGTTACACTCGTATTCTTAAAGTAGGTCCTCGTCGTGGTGACGGTGCACCTGTTGTTGTGATTGAATTAGTTTAATCATAAGAGAAAACAAGTGGTGAAGAGGGTGGACCACCACCCTCTTTCTTTATAAGATTTATACGACAAATAATTAAGCTGAGCGTTATGATGAGCGGGCACTTTTGTGTGGCGTCTCGTTTAGCTCTCCGCACCTCATTCAAAAAGATCAAGGGCTTGAGCACCCGTGTTTCTTGTAAATGTAACGACTAGCGCATTTCTATGAATGAGGTGCGCGCTTTTTTATTATTTTAGGGAAGTATCAGACAGCGCCAATTGATGGTGCTTTTTTTTATCTTCATTCATCTTTTTTCAGTAGGTGTATAGATGCCGACTGTACGAAGAAAAGGCCTCCAGCGGATGTCACAGATTTTGATGGGTGTTGATTGTGCAAGTGCAATATAAAATTTGGAGGCGAATACGCTTGCCGAATTTGATATGGACATAGTGATTGTGGTGGAATTAATACATAAAACAGTGTAAGTTAGTTAGTAGAGCTGAGCATGTAGAGAGGAGTACTAGAGATGTCTGAAATCTTATCGTTAAATAATGTAACGTTTTCATATACACCGGATGATACAGAAAGTCGCAATGCTGTAGAAAATGTGAGCTTTGCTGTGCAGGAAGGGGAATGGATTGCCATTGTCGGTCATAATGGCTCTGGTAAATCAACAATTGCAAAATTAATGAATGGCTTATTATTCCCGCAACAAGGGGATGTTCGTATATTACGTCAAATACTAAGTGAAGAAAATTTATGGGAAAGCCGTTCTCAAATGGGTATGGTGTTTCAAAATCCTGATAATCAGTTTGTAGGTGCTACGGTACAGGATGACGTTGCCTTTGCGCTTGAAAATAACGGTGTGCCGTTTGAAGAGATGGTAAAACGTGTGCATGCAGCCCTTGAGCAAGTAAAGATGGGTAGTTTTTTAGATCATGAACCACATCATTTATCGGGTGGGCAAAAACAACGTGTGGCTATTGCGGGAGCATTAGCTTTAAAACCAAAATTACTTATCTTAGACGAAGCTACATCCATGTTAGATCCTCAAGGACGTGTTGAGGTATTACAAACCGTTCAAACACTGCGCGCTGAAACAGGTTTAACGGTGTTATCAATTACACATGATTTAGAAGAAGCTATGCTTGCAGACCGGGTCCTTTTTATGAATGATGGTAAGAAATTTGCAGAGGGGACACCCGTGGAAATTTTTACGCTTGGGGACAAGCTAGTTGAGTTAGGACTCGACTTACCGTTTGCCATGAAGTTATCAAAGTTATTGCAAAAGGAAGGTGTTCCTTTAATGGGACAACATATGACAGAAGAAGAGTTGGTGAATGACTTATGGACATCAAACTTCAACAAGTAAGCTATGCCTATGCACAAGGTACACCTTTTGAAAAACGGGCTTTGTTTGATGTGAATTTTGACATTCCATCACATACGTATCAAGCGATTATCGGACATACTGGTTCTGGTAAATCAACAATTCTTCAGCATTTTAATGCGCTTTTAAAGCCAACTTCCGGTGAAGTACATATTGGGGACCGGGTTGTTGTAGCTGGAAAAAAAGCGAAAGCTTTAAAAGCTGTGCGACAAAAGGTTGGCATTGTTTTTCAATTTCCGGAGCATCAGCTTTTTGAAGAAACTGTGTTAAAGGATATTATGTTTGGCCCAATGAATTTCGGTGTTTCGGAGAAAGAGGCTGAAATTCGTGCAAGAGAGCTTGTACGTTTAGTTGGTCTGCCGGAAAACGTCCTTGAAAAGTCACCTTTTGATTTATCAGGTGGACAAATGCGTCGTGTAGCAATTGCTGGTGTACTGGCAATGGAACCGGATGTCATTGTTTTAGACGAACCAACGGCTGGACTAGATCCACGTGGGCAAAAAGAGATTATGGATATGTTCTATGCATTGCATCAGGAACGGAGCTTAACGACAATATTAGTTACGCACAGTATGGAAGATGCAGCCCGTTATGCAGACGATATTGTCATTATGCATGAGGGGAAAAATGTGTTGAGTGGCACACCTCGTGAAATTTTTAAAGATGTGCAAACATTGAAAGAGTTCCGTCTAGAACCACCCCGTATTGTGCGCTTCCAACATAAAATTGAAAAGTTAATGGATTCATCACTATCAAAGGTATGTTTAACAGAAGAAGAGCTTGCGCATGAAATTGCTCGCGTGCTAGAAAAGGAGCGTGCGGAGTCATGATGGAAAAAATGATTTTCGGGCGCTTCCTGCCAGGAAATTCCCCTGTACATAAGCTAGATCCACGATCAAAGCTTATATTCGTATTCGCATTTATCATTATTGTATTTTTAGCAAATAATACGATAACGTATGCAATGTTACTTGCGTTTACTTTACTTATTGTTTTAGTGTCACGTATTCGCTTGTATTTTTTAATAAACGGCTTAAAGCCCGTACTTTTTTTAATGGCTTTTACGTTCTTACTTCATATCTTTATGACGAGGGAAGGCGATTTGTTATTTCATTGGAAGTTTATCAATGTTTATGAAGAAGGGGTTCGACAAGGGGTATATATATCAGTACGTTTCCTTGTTTTAGTATTTATGACATCGATTTTAACGTTAACAACGTCACCGATTTCAATTACGGACGGCATTGAAGTGCTACTAAATCCATTAAAAAAAGTGAAAGTACCTGTACATGAGCTAGCCCTTATGATGTCGATCTCCTTACGCTTTATTCCAACGTTAATGGATGAGACCGATAAAATTATGAAGGCGCAAATGGCCCGTGGCTCGGATTTATCGTCTGGACCTATAAAAGATCGTATTAAGGCCGTTGTGCCATTACTGGTGCCACTCTTTGTAAGTGCGTTTAAACGTGCGGAGGATTTGGCGACTGCAATGGAAGTACGTGGCTATCGTGGAGGCGAAGGTCGCACCCGCTATCGCAAGCTGAAGTGGGATATGGGCGATACATTTGCTCTGGTATTACTAGTAGCAATGGCTGTTTTACTATTCTTCTATAGAAGCTAAAAGGAGTAACTTTATGCGACGATTAAAAGCAATAATTAGTTATGATGGAACGCAATTCTCGGGCTACCAAGTGCAGCCTGGAGAGCGTACGGTACAGGCAGAGCTTGAAGGTGTACTAGCCATCATGCATAAAGGGGAACAGGTGAAGGTAATTGCAAGTGGACGCACGGATGCAAGAGTGCATGCAACTGGGCAAACACTGCATTTTGATACGCCGCTCACTATCCCAGTAGAAAAATATATGAAAGCACTCAATGTTCAGTTACCGAGGGATATTCGGGTAGTAGCAATGGAAGAAGTGCCTGCTGATTTTCATGCACGTTACAGTGTGACCGGAAAACGCTATCGATATATCTGGTCATGTGAGTCTATACAAAGCCCATTCCGCAGACATTACACCGTAGAGACAAATGGCCAGAAGCCAGATGTAGCAGCCATGCAGGAAGCAGCTAAGGCGATAATTGGCACGCATGATTTTTCATGCTTCTGTGCGGCCAATACAAGTGTGCAAGATAAGGTGCGAACAGTAACTACACTTCAATTTGAATGGTATGGCAAAGAGCTACATATGATCATTGAAGGTAGTGGCTTCCTGTACAATATGGTGCGCATCATCGCAGGTACTTTATGGGAAGTAGGGACCAGCCGTCGCGACATCGGTAATGTGAAAAAGGTCGTCGCATCAATGAATCGCGATAAAGCTGGTAAAACTGCACCACCACAAGGTTTATACCTTGAAAAAGTATTTTATTAGCTGAGCATCTAAATGGCTAGTATTTAGATGTATAGCGATGAATGATAAGACAAAATGTGGTGCATTTACGTCGAAGTAACTCGGATGATTTGCCCTGTACAACATCACCAGGTGTTTAATGAATTTACTTGACTTTAAAAGTCATTCATTATATGATAACAGATGGTATTTTCATTACCACCACAAATAAGCCCCGAAACTTATAGTGTAGTCTAATGAAAAATAACGGTAATCGAATTGATTAGGAGGATATATACATGCGTACAACATTCATGGCTAAAGGTCACGAAGTAGACCGTAAATGGTTAGTAGTTGATGCAGAAGGCCAAACTCTTGGACGTTTAGCTTCTGAAGTAGCTGCAATCTTACGTGGTAAACATAAACCAACATTCACACCAAACGTTGACACAGGTGATCACGTAATCATCATCAACGCTGACAAAATCCATTTAACTGGTAACAAATTAGAGGGTAAACTTTACCGTCATCATACTCAATTTGCGGGTGGTTTAAAAACTCGTACTGCGGGTGAAATGTTAGAAAAGTACCCAACAAAAATGATTGAATTAGCAATTAAAGGGATGCTTCCTAAAAACTCTTTAGGTCGCAAAATGTTCGGTAAACTAAACGTTTACACAGGAACAGAGCACCCACATGCTGCACAAAAACCAGAAGCATACGAGCTTCGTGGATAATATAAATTAAGAGGAGGATATTACTTTGGCACAAGTTCAATACATCGGCACTGGTCGCCGTAAAAGCTCTGTAGCTCGCGTACGTTTAGTACCAGGTACAGGTAAAATTGTTATCAACAAACGTGAAATCGAAGAGTATGTACCATTCGCTGCATTACGTGAAGTAATTAAACAACCATTAGTAGCTACTGAAACTACAGGAAGCTATGATATCCACGTAAACGTTAACGGTGGTGGATACACTGGTCAAGCTGGTGCTGTACGTCACGGTATCGCTCGTGCTCTACTTCAAGTAGACCCAGATTTCCGTGCTGCACTAAAATCTGCTGGATTACTTACTCGTGATTCACGCATGAAAGAACGTAAAAAACCAGGTCTACGCGGCGCTCGTCGTGCACCTCAGTTCTCAAAACGTTAATCTGCGGATTATTCGTCTCAAACTCTCAAGCATATGCTTGGGAGTTTTTTTTAGTTTCTAGCATAGTTCCCACATTATCTTCGTACACTATATGTAAAAGGGTGGTGGATATGGGTGAAGCGCTGGCTTGCACTAGGAGTAATTATGCTAATGAGTATAGTGGTTGTGGCTTATGAGACGAATGCTTCGGACCGTAACTTCTTCTTACCAGACCCACTTGGTGGCATGAAAATTGTCATTGATGCTGGGCATGGTGGTGAGGATGGAGGTGCTTCAAAGGGCGAGGTAATTGAAAAGGAAATTACACTTGCTATTGCGCAGCAAGTAGAGAAGCAATTAAAGAAAAAGGGCGCAACAGTCGTGATGACACGGACGAAAAATGGAGATGTCATTGATGAGCACGCATCATCAGAAAAATACAGCACGTTAAGAGAGCGAAAAAAGCAGGATATCTTTTTACGCAAGGATATTGTTGAAAAAGAACAACCCAATGTCTTTATTACAATTCACGCCAATGCAATTCCGGAAACAAAATGGCGTGGAGCACAGGTGTTTTATCATAAAGACGGACATGCTGACGGAGAATTGCTAGCAAAGAGCATTCAACAATCAATTCGTACGAACTTACAGAACACAGATCGTGAAGCACTGTCTATAAAACAAATCTATTTATTGAAGAAAGTGCAGGTTCCGGCAGCATTAGTTGAAACTGGATTTATCAGTAACGACGAGGAACGTGCATTATTAGTAGATAAGAAATATCAAGACAAGATGGCAGATGCCATCGTAGAAGGTATAGAAGATTATTTATTAGCAAAAATTGAATGAAGCACCTGCTACCACGTAAATCAAAGCATTATGATATACTAACATTGAGATAATATAAGGGGAGTGTTCGTCGTGATAACAGAACAACAAGTGCGAGATATATTAGGACAACTACAAGATCCATTTTTACATAAATCATTAGCAGAAACAGATGGAATTACAAATGTGGCAATTAAAGAAGAAAAAAATCATGTCAGTGTAAAAATTGCTATTGCTAAAACAAATACACCTGAGCAGATGCAACTGCAAATGAAAATTGTTGATGTTTTAAAAGAAGCGGGTGCTAACACAGTTGGTATTCGATTCGAAGAATTATCAGCAGAGAAACTACAAAGCTTCCGTGGAGTAGCAACCGAGGCAGAAGCTCAAGATATTTTATCACCACTTAGCACAGTGCAGGTTATTTCCATTGCCTCTGGTAAGGGTGGTGTAGGGAAATCTACAGTATCTGTTAACTTAGCTGTAGCTTTGGCACGCCTAGGTAAAAAAGTTGGTTTAATTGATGCCGATATTTATGGCTTCAGTGTACCAGATATGATGGGTGTAACCGACATGCCGAAAGTAGTCGACAATCGAATTTTCCCTGTTGATCGTTTAGGTGTAAAAGTAATTTCAATGGGCTTCTTTGTTGAAAATAACGCACCGATTGTATGGCGTGGCCCAATGTTAGGGAAAGTATTAGATCAATTCTTCCGTGATGTAGAGTGGGGAGAGCTAGATTTCTTACTATTAGATCTACCGCCAGGCACGGGTGATGTCGCGTTAGATATTCACCAAATGTTACCTTCATCAAAAGAAATTGTGGTGACGACACCACATCCGACAGCTGCTTTCGTAGCTGCTCGTGCGGGGGCAATGGCTTTACAAACGGATCATGAAATTTTAGGTGTTATAGAAAATATGGCATGGTTCGAGTCGAAATCAGGCGATCGCGAATTTGTATTCGGACAAGGCGGAGGACCAAAATTAGCAGAAGAGTTACGTACAGAGATACTCGGACAAATCCCACTAGGCCAGCCAGATTGGACAGATGAGGACTTTGCACCTTCAGTATATGCAGAGAAGCACACAACAGGACAGATCTATTTGGACATAGCAGCAAGAGTAATAAGTAAATTAAATAACTAAACAAAAATGGATTTCCTCCAATTTGAGGAAATCCATTTTTATATATTGTAGAGGATTATTGCTTACTTTTTTGGTCATTTTCAGAACTTCCGCCACTTTCGCCACTAGTTTCCTTTTTCTCTCCACCACCTTCGGATGAACTTCCTTCACCGCTCTTTTTAATGAGCTCCTGCCATTTTGATTGCATAAGTGGGCTTTCAATTGTTTCCTTAACTACTTCTTCCATTTGTTTGCGAAGATTAGCGGATTTTAATATCGTCTCCAATTGCTTTTGCATATCGGGCTGACCAAAGAATGCTTCCATATCTTTTTGGAAAGTGGGGTCTTTCATTAGTTCCTTCATAATATCCTGCTGTTGCTTTTGCATA
The DNA here is from genome assembly GCF_049058285.1 of Lysinibacillus sp. UGB7. Taxonomy (NCBI): domain Bacteria; kingdom Bacillati; phylum Bacillota; class Bacilli; order Caryophanales; family Bacillaceae; genus Lysinibacillus; species Lysinibacillus sp. UGB7. The sequence continues at coordinate 2,040 of NZ_JBMGUV010000015.1, read as the reverse complement.
CTCTTAGCAACAGTCTCTTTAAACTTTGGATCTTCAAAAGTTTTTTTCCAAAAATCCTCTGCTTCTTTTGAAAGTAAAGTTTCCTCTGTTGCCTTCTTTACTTCCTCATGTTCCAAAATTAATAATTCACGGAAACTCGGCTCCTCTAAAAGCTGCCGTAGTGCTTTTTTACCATCCTCTGTTTGAAGAGAGTCAATCATAATTTTTTTTATTTCATCATAGGACATGGTAGAGGTTTTATCTTGTGCACAGGCAGTAAGGAAAAGCATTAGAATTAATAATAAGGTAAATTTTCGCATCAACATCAGTCCTTTCTATAGATAGACTCTTTCATTTATTGTTCACATTTATGATGACTTTATGTATTGGATAGGACGAGAAATAGCTTTTTTAACAATGCATTGTTAAAATGAGTACAGATATAATGAGATATTGGGGGATTTTTTGTTGTGACGATACGAAATTGGGTAAAGTTTTTCTTCTTTGCAGTGATTGTTGGTGGTGTAGTCAACGGAGTTTTTAGTTTATTTATTCGTTGGGATTTTTTCCAGCCTTATGTAACAAATGGTCAGTGGGGTGAATTTTTTGCCGGACTTTTATGGATGGTATTTTTAGGATTCACAATGAGTGTTATTGCTCAAGCGGGTTTTTTCGCTTATTTAACATTACATCAAGTCGGGGTTAATATATTCAGAACACTTACATTATGGAATTGGGTACAGCTATTGCTAATTGCCGTAACCATTTTTGATATTGTGTTTTTCCGTTTTATACCGGGTGTAAAAGATGGACAAAGTTGGTTATTTTATCTGGGTCTATTAGTGGTATTAATTTTTGGATCGATAGCAACAGCTATCACAAAAGTAAAGATGACAGGAAAGAAACATGTATTAGTTTCTGCTTTGTTCTTTATGATTGTCATCACAACATTAGAATGGACTATCGCCTTAATGGGTCGTGATGAAAATATTAATGAGTATGTCGCATTGTTGCTATTCCCACTATTAGCTGTGAATGCATATCAATTATTAGTATTACCGAAATACAATGCAAAATCCGATGAGGATCGTCAAAAATTAGAAGCACGTCGCAAAGCTCGGCGTGAACAAGCAAAAAATGCATAAGCAATAAGAAAGAAGTTGCCTCAAGATCTCTTGAGACAACTTTTTTTATGGCGATTTTTTTGACTGAACAGAATAACCGAATATATTTTCTTCTATCGACATAAATTTATTTTGTTGTATTAAGGCATTAAATTCGTTAAACGAAATGTTACTGTTCTGGTGTAAAGAGATAAACAAAAAATCTCCTTTTTGTAAATTGGGTGTTTTATCACCTTGCCAAATTAGCGATGGCGAAAGGATATTTACCTGTTGCTGAAACAAAGTTTTTTGTAAAGCCTGTGAATATTGATGATTGCGTGTGGCAAACCACAGTGGCGTTGTTTTCAAATGCTTTTCGTAAATCGTTAGATCTTTTTGTACTAAAGCAAAATCAATAGGCTCGTCTACAGAATCTTCAGGGCCTAACAATCCTGTTGGTAGTTTTCTTTCTTGGATGACTTTCATATGTTCAGGTGAACGTTCAATCCAAGCTGCATCTAAAAGAAGAAGCGGGTACGGTTCTTTTACAGTCTTTAGCCATTCTAAAAGTGATTCATCAGAAAAAGAAATCTCGACAATAAGTGATGTGCCATAATGTCCTTTAGTTACAACAGCTGGAGCATTTGCAATATTAAATACGGAAATCATAGTAGAATTTAAAGGCTTTATGAAGACAAATAATATTACGATTAAACACAATGATATCAACGTTTTACGAAGCATACTAACACCCTCATCTCTATTGATTTTAAGCAAAAAAATTTACTCTTTAAAAAAACTTATGATTTAGTGTTGACTTTCATGAATAATCGATGTTATTATGTATAAGTCGCCAAGAGATGACGCGATAAACGCAACAACATGAACCTTGAAAACTGAACAAGCAAAACGTAATCAATAAAGTTTTTAGTAGCGAACTTCGGTACGTGAACGAAAT
>NZ_JBMGUV010000014.1:0-127233 GCF_049058285.1 Lysinibacillus sp. UGB7 | reverse complement strand
GAATATCTATATAATAAAAGTAAATAGGGTACGACCTAGGATAGATATTCGTAAAAACGTCTTTAAGTGTTTTAAAGTTACGTCACGATTAAGTTGTGTTTCTATAATTTTAGCTTGCATAAGAATTTGTGTTTGCAGTGAATTTACATCACGACTAAGTTGTGTGTAGACACCAATGGGGATATTCTTTCCAAAAGTTTTTTAGAATAGAAAAATGCACAATTTTATTTTCTAGTTACATTTATATTATATATCAAATATTTCTTCTAAAAATATGTACTAAAGTAATTATTTGGGTATAATGTTTATAAGGAAGTTAAAGGAGTGGCATACATATGAATCTAGGTAATTACTTAGTTTATAATCCTCGTACTGGGTGGATGTTAAAAAATAACCAGGAGATGTATAGTTTGTTAACCAAATTACGTAATCAACTTACCATTTTAAGTTATGGAAATAATTTAGATAATCATGCTATTCAACATCTCATTGATAAATATTTATCCCCTGTAGAACAGGAAAACAGTAGTAAAGTTATGGAAGTTAAATATGATACATATGACACTGACATAAATAAAGACTTCGATGGGTACTATTACACTGAAACGTATTTTGTGAATGAAATGCAATTAATTGAGTTTGAAAAAGAATTAGACAAACTTCCAGGTAAACATATTCCATGTCAGTTCGGTGTACGTGCACATTTCAACGTTAACTTAAATGGTAATAATTTTTCTACACGGTTTTATAAGACATTGGACTGTTCGTCTGTATATCGAGAAAGAATCGAAGGTCGTTACTTATTCTTTATCGATACAGAATCCATTGATAATGAATTAATTCGAAATAAAATAAACATTCTACCCGATAAATTACAGTCCCTTTCATTACCTATAAATTTTACAAACTCGCAAAAGAAAATATATATAAAAGATTGGATTTCTCAAATTCTTGAATATTGATTTAGAAATTTTTCATATGTAATTTAAGATTTTATAAAAAAGAAAACTGAATAATAAGCTACTCGACATAGGGAATCCCTAGTAATAATAAAAAAGATTAATCGTTTAAAACAAAAATTGATCATTTATTATAAAGTTTGATTAAAAATCCTGTGTTGATATGCAGGATTTTTTTTGTTCAACAAACGGGCCATATTATTGAATAACAACCTTTTATGAAATGTTACCAAACGACGCTTTGAGAACTTTAAGTTTCAGCATTTTAATACGTGATTATGTAAAATTTTGGATTAATTATTATTTTCACAGGGTATTTTATATACTAAAACGCACTTGAATTAACACAAGGTTTATTGTTATCTTTGTAGAATCTAATTACTATAATAAATTGCGGTGAAATTCAATTATATAAAGGGAGTGTAAAGGTGGACCTTTTACTTTGGATAACTATTGGTTTCATAATAATTGGATTTGTTGTTCTCACTTCTATGAAAAAAGGTATGGAAAGTAAGGTCGCTTTTATAAAAGCAAATATGGAAGACGAGGAGAATTCATCAAAAGCTAAATCCGTAATTTGGTGGATATGGAGTACCACTGCTTGGGGGATAGTGAGTATTTTTCTTGTTGTTTGGTGTTTTCATAATCACTTTGGATAACTGTTGGCTTCAAATGTGCTTAAAAAGACAAAAGGCACCGAGAAAAGTAAAACTCGATGCCTTTTGTCGAAATCCGAGGGCAAATCCCCCTTTTTAACACAACGTTTTTCACTTTAATTCGTTCTCAAAGCACTTTCGTAATACTAGAGCCCAGACAGTGAACACCACTAAAACTAATGCTGAGGCGACAGCAATCTGCAACACTATTCCGGCTCGAAATTTGAACAATAGCACGACTGAGATTATTAAAACGGAGCCAGTAAAACCCATTCCCAAGATCAAAAACGCCAAAACCTTGTTCATCGAATCACCTCATAGATAATTGAAACAAGCTACTGCTCCAGCAATAGTACCAGTACCAAGAATTGCATATGCACCAATACATGCAGCACATATCGGAGCAGTCACTGGTGTCGGTGCTACACACGAACCGCCACACGCAACCGCAATAACATAAGCCATAGTACCACCAATACCTATGGCTGCTACAAGACAAGCTGCCACTTCGTTAAAACCCATCGGTTGAATCATAGAGGGCTCTTCTGCAAGCAATTCTTCATCCGTCATATAAGCAATCCCAGCATCCTGAGATTTAACAAGCGTTCCATTCAAATACGTCGAAACCTGGAAGTTTCCTAGCTCATTCTTGGTAACCAACATTTCATTTGTCTGCAATACATTATCATCCTCATCGAAGAACACCGTGATGTTACTAGGAAGGCTGTAATCCCCATGCAAAGGAACTGAAACAGCTGTAACTCCACCACCGACAGTGTCCACACTCGATCCTTCCAATCCAAGAGCAGACGCAGGAGCTACAGTCCCTTCACCCTCTTCGACTAAACGAAACGTTGCATCAATCTTTTCCTCAGCCGCATAGCCGATAACTTGAACAATAGCCGGAGCGTCGTTAGTTTGCGCGATTGTTGAACAACATAGCTGGAAAATGATCAAACTTTTTTATAAAAATCTCATACTTATCTAAAAAGAGTAACTCCATTTTGAAGCTACATTAAGTGGGTTATGAAGAAATTTTGAAAATTATATTGACAAAATAATTTTTTTCTGTAAAATGAAAAACAATTCAAAAATATTTGTATAGAACAAAGGCTATGAAAAGAAATAGTATCAATTATTTTTACGAACAGAAAGTTACCGGTTGATGAGAGGTGCATGTAAAACGATTGAGAATTCATCTTGGAGCTGTGTACCGAAAAGATCATTCTAAGTAGGCTACGCCGGTAAGCACCCGTAATCATGTGCGAGAGTATCGTCAAATGACCGTACTTCTTAAGGTAAGTAATGTGAATTGCTTATAAATTAAAGGTGGTAACACGAGTTGAATCGTCCTTTTGGTTAATCCAAAAGGGCGTTTTTTTTTATTCCTTTTTTGAGCAAAATATTTGAAAATCTAAACGTATTAGGAGTAAGACATTATGAAAGACAATCATCAAGATTCACAGCTAAAGCGCGGATTAAGTACTCGTCACATGCAACTAATTGCACTTGGCGGATCCATTGGAGTCGGTTTATTTTATGGCTCTAGTTCAACAATTCAAATGGCTGGACCATCTATTTTACTAGCTTATTTAATTGGCGGATTAGTTATTTTCACAATTATGCGTGCATTAGGCGAAATGGCAGTAGAGGAACCTGTATCAGGCTCGTTCAGTACGTACGCGAATAAATATTTAGGACGCTTTGCTGGGTTCTTATCTGGTTGGACGTATTGGTTCATGTGGATTGTCGTTGGCATGGCAGAATTAACAGTAGTCGGTGTATATATTAACTACTGGTTCCCTGATATTCCACAATGGGTAACTGCCCTTGTAGTACTTGTTATTATGATGCTTGTAAACTTAGCAAATGTAAAAGCTTACGGAGAATTCGAATTCTGGTTTGCGATGATTAAAGTTGTTGCGATTATCGGTATGATCGTTCTAGGATTAGCCATTATTTTCTTCGGTGTTGGCAACCAAGGTGAAGCAATTGGCTTCGATAATTTATGGGCACACGGTGGCTTCATGCCAAACGGTTTCCATGGTATTTTAATGTCACTAGTATTAGTTATGTTCTCATTCGGTGGGGTTGAATTAGTTGGTATTTCTGCAGGAGAAGCAAAAAATCCTAGCAAGTCAATTCCTTCAGCTATTAACAACATCGTTTGGCGTATTTTAATTTTCTACATTGGTGCATTAGGCGTTATGATGGTTATTTATCCTTGGAACGAAGTTGGTTCAGAAGGTAGCCCGTTCGTTCAAATTTTCGATTACGTCGGCATCCCTGCTGCGGCTCACATTATTAACTTTGTTGTAATTACAGCAGCAATGTCTGCGTTTAATAGTGGTTTATACGGTTCAGGACGTATGCTACACAACTTATCGGTACAAAAAAATGCTCCAAAATATTTTAAAACAGTAAGTAAAAACGGTAGTCCGCGTAGAGGGATTTTATTTTCTTCAGCGGTGTTATTAATTGCGGTTGTCTTAAATTATGTAGTACCTGAAAAAGTGTTCATCTATATTTCTGCTGTTGCGACTGTTGCAGTCATTACAAGCTGGATGATTATTTTATTAGCACAATTGAAATTTAGAAAGTCAAAAACGAAAGAGGAAGTAGCCGAACTGAAATTCAAAATTCCGCTTTATCCACTTTCTACGTATATTGCCATTGCATTTTTATTAATGGTTATTGTGTTAATGACGTTTATTCCAGATATGCGTGTTGCCCTATATGTCGCACCAGTTTGGTTTTTAATCTTATTTGTCGGATACAAAGTAATAAATGTTAAAAAGTAGTTAAATCATTTCATTTAACTGATACTTCTTCAACGAAGACATATGTTAAAAAGTCCTTTTGGTTAACTTGATTGGTTACACCTATCTCAAGATTAATAATTTTTATACACTAGAAAACATTAATAACGTTCCCAAATGAATGTTTGGAAATGAACCTAAAAGCCAATGAACGCTGTTAAATCAGTGGTTTGTGGCTTTTTGTATGAACATTAATTATACGGTGTTTTATACAGGTGACGTAAACGGTTGATGTAGCAGTTTTTTTACTTGTTTGGTTTGTTCTTCACTTTGCATAAAATCGTGTATATTTCTTAACGTTGTAAATCCGCATAAATCTGACTAGACCCCAAATGTAAAAATAAATATAAAGCTAGTAAGCATGGAGATAAACTTATTAAGCTACTCAACATAGGAAATCCCTAGTAATAAGTAGCCTATTTTTCAGTTTTACATCCTAAAGCCACTTTTTAGGTAAACTATTGTGTTTCAACTGTATTTGACCGTGATGCCATTCAAAATTATCTTCTTTAGTATGCTAATGCCAAGTTGTTGTATTTCTTGAGGGATTTATGTTTACATGCCCTTTCAATACCGGATTACCATTTGGTCCAAATACTTCAAATATATGTTCTCCTTGATTAACAGTACTTCCTGACTTTGAAAGTAACCTCATTACATATTTGATTGGTTGATTCCGTCTTTTTATTTATCATTAAGTGTTGATGGGGAGAAATTTGTTTTATATTGTAGCTTTAGAATAAAAATTGATTGAAAAGTTTCCTTTGGCCTTTATTTATCAGCAAATGAAAAAACTCCATTTTGAAAAAAGATTGATCAAAATGGAGTAAATTTTTCTAACTAAGTATGAGATTTTTATAAAAAGTTTAATCAATTAAATGAGAATTATTCAACTAAAGCACTCCGTTAGTTCAAGAAGAACGGCTGTTTAGTGGTAATGTTGCACCAATCAACTCGTCTTCCTGATTGCGGATTCGTTCACAACAAAGTGAGGAAAGAAGTGTATCAACCAACTCAAGAACAATTCAAATGTATCAACTGCAACAAGAAGCAGAGCGGCTTTTATTATTCCCGAGGTATATAAGGGGCCACAGGTGAGACATAGGGCGCATATCAACCCTCCCTGACATCTACGATTTATTAAACAAAATTTCTCCATTAAAAAAAGCGCCAGTTAACCTCAGTTAACCAACGCCTTATTCATTATTGTTAAGAAGGTTTTATTTCCATTCCTTCTTTATCTTTGAAGTTGCCGATAATAATCATAATTAAATCGATCAATGTCCAGATACCTAGTCCACCCAAAGTTATAATCATTAAAATACCAGTACCTATTTTACCTGCGTAGAAGCGATGTATTCCTAGACTACCTAAAAAGAAACATAGTAAAATCATTACTACATAGTTTTTTTCCGAAGTTTGTTGTTGCATTTTTATCAAACACCTTTCTTTTCGATGGCAATAATTTACTTTATTGCCATCGAAAATTCTACCATTCTTTTACGTTTTTATCAACACCTTAATTTATCTTTTCCGATTTTAAAGAAGTGCCAATCGACCATAGTTGACCAGCGCCTTATTCATTGCTGTTTATTAGGTAGATCTTATGTGAAGTTGCCGATAACAATCATAAACAAATCAATTAATACCCAGATACCCAAGCTTCCTAAAGTTACAATCATTAATACCGGATTCTTGGAACACTTGTATACATGAGACCTGTTCAGTATAAACTTGTACACTGTAAAAAAGTTGTATAGTTTTGTGTTGATAATCCACATATTGTAAAATGCTTATATAGAAATTATTACTTATTAATTAAAGAAGGTGCAATTGGATGTATGATATTACAGTTATCGGTTCAGGTGTAAGTAGTGTTTTTTTAGCATATACCTTATCTCAAAGTAATCAAAAGATATTAATTCTTGAAAAAGGAAAATCTATAGAGGAGAGAAATTGTCCTATAGATCGAGGTGAAACATGCAATTGTAATGTATGCGAGAAATATTTTGGTTTTGCTGGTTTGGGTAAATCAGAAGGAAAGTTTAATTATACAAGTGATTTTGGCGGCGAATTAGAGCAAAAAGTAGGTAGAGAGAATCTTCTACAATTAATGGATGAAGTTGACGAAATTTTATGCCGTTTTGGTGGAGACTCGGTTATAAAATATTCCACAGCTAATACAGAACTCTCAAAAAGAGCCCAATTATGTAACTTACAGATGTTAACTACTGAGGTGAGGCACCTAGGTACGTCACTTTCAACAAAAATTTTCCAACAAATTTATAAAGTTTTATCAAGCAAGATAGATATCCTATTTGAGGTGGATGTGCAAGATATAAAAAAAGATAAAAACTCATTTACTTTAATTACAAATAAAGGGGATATCCAGTCTCAGCAAGTAGTGTTTGCAACAGGTCGATCAGGAACAGATTGGTTAAAAAAACAATGTTCTAGTCTTGGAGTTAAGCAAGGCAAAACTCGTTTAGATTTGGGTATTAGAGTTGAAATGGCAGAACAACAGCTACGTTTAATTTTGGAAGATACCTTTGAAACAAAGCTTGCTTATGCACATGAAGATATTATTTCAAGTACTTATTGCATGAATCCTAAAGGAAGAATCATTCGTAAATATCAAGAAGGTTTAGTCATGCCCGATGGTCAAAACTTTCGAGAGCAAAAGAACGGAACTTCTAACTTGAATTTTACTTTGTTCACTCCAACGTATTTTTCTACTCTTAAAGAAGCAAATATGTATGCACATAAGGTTATCGGTGAAATAAATAAAGGTACAGATCGTATTGTAGTACAACGTTTTGGAGATTTAAGGGAGGGACAGTCTACAACAAAAGAAAATATGTATAATAATCGAATTCAGCCTTCGTTAAAAGCTGAATTTGGGGACTTAACTAAAGAAATTCCTTTACTATATATTCAAATCTTGCAGGGGTTTTTAAACCATTTGGAAAAACTTATTGGTGAAGCAATTGATGAGGATACATTGCTTTATGGTATGGACGGAAAGTTTTATTCGCCAATAATAGAAACTGACGGAAATTTCCAAACGAATATTCAAGGATTATATGTAATTGGAGATTGTTCAGGAGTTACACATTCATTATCACAAGCAGCAGCTAGTGGTATTTTAGTAGGTAAATATTTAGCTAGTAATTGTTAGTTTTGAAGAAATTAAATGCTTTATTGCAAAATCGTAAAAATTTTTTTAAAACGATTTCACTTATTTAACTAAATCAGCTAATAGGAAGTCAATAATTTTCACTAAAAAAGATAAATTTCTTATGATATACTATTCGAGTCCAACAAAATTGAACGATCGCAATCCGTTAGTTGAATAGCAACAATCTTTTAGAAAACAGCCTTTTAAAAAATCCATAGAACCTTATACAGTCCAATACAATTCGCCTTTACATAACAAACTGGAGTAGGAAGTATTTTTCAATCCAAATCCCTTCATTATCAAGGTTTACAAACTATGTCCTGCTACGTCCTGTATGCATTTTTTATACAAGGTTGGTAGAACGCTAGTTTTTAGCCAATCCAGTACCCCAAACTATGTATAAAATCCTGCATAAAAAGCACTGTCCCACAAGAGGACAGCACCCACTATATAAAGAGCATTTCATGTCCTCTTTTTTTACTCGCTTAATAAGCGTCTTACATGACGTGCCGAAACCTAGTGTTTCAGCGATTTCACGTTGTTTACACCCCTGCTTTTTTAGTTCTTTTGCACGTTCTAATGACGCCTTTGAAGTTCTTTTAGTATACTACAATACAAACGTTCGTACTGGTTTTTTGTGTTTTTTATTCATTCGTCAACTTAGTCTATCTCCCGAGCAAGGGGAAATATTAGATATATTATGAACAACACGAAAAAGTTTTATCAATATCCTTTGCACTTACGTACACGGAACCTTCAGTAAGCGTCATCTTTAACCGTTTTAATGCGTCTCAAGAGGAAATACGCGCAACTTTAGTATCTTTTATATATATATCGCTCAATATCCAGAAAAAGTTTTACAAAGATTAGGCGCTTAACAACTATAAAATATGAAATTTAATTTATATTGTTTTATTATAATGGTTATTAATATAGTACTTAATTGTAATTTGGATGTGTTTAAAGAAAAAAAGAAGTGTTATTTACAGTAAATTAACCTAAAATATATTACTTTGGATAAGCTTTCTAGAGATTTGTGTCAGGTTGTGTCATATGCTATTTTAGTAAAAAGGTGGAATATTAAGAAAAAACAAAAATGTTCTAGCAGTGGTAGCCATTGCTTCTATAGGTACTTCGTTTGCGATAACATCACCAAATCCTGTAAGCGTCGTACAAAACACTGGCGAAAAAATCCTTGCAAATAATGAAATGCAAACTAATAATGAAATTGAAGATGCAAAGGTGCCAATTGAACACTTAGTAAATCATTTTGTGAAAAATCAGGATAATTATTATCCTGACAAGGTACAAGGGGTAAGTTTCGAAAGGAAAAAGACCCTAAATTATTCAATCAATTTTCGGTTCAAAGCTGATGGCTCATCTGTAATTACTAGTTCAGAAAATGTATATGTAGGAATAGAAAATTTAACAAATAACACGGCTACTGAACAAGTTTTAACGACGCAAAGCTTTACTAAATCCCTTGCGCATACTGTTACTAGTTCGACTACACATGGCTTTAAATTTGGAACAAAGGTCACTGCTAAATTAGTATACCTTTTGTAGGAGAAACGGGAATAATAGAATTGTCAACAGAATACGATTTTTCTAATACGTCTAGTCATGAAAATAGTGAATCGTATACTTATATCGTTAGTCCGCAAAATATTCAAGTTCCTGCACATTCATCTGTTGAAGTCATTGTAAAATTAAATACTGTAAAAAATGTATTATAAATAATTTTTGTCATTCGTGATACGTTGAAAAAACGGAGTCTAATTGAAGACTTCGTTTTTGTTTATATATGGCATGAAGGGTTCGATTCCTTTTATTGTACATGAAGCATGACGGAGGTTTTGATATCTTGCGGACTTAGGAAAATGTCAGGTGCTACAGGCACTCAACCGGAGTGGAAATGGAAATCAACGGCTTATCTAAATTAATTTTAAAAGAAAAAGATTAAAGTATAACCGATATTTTTTTCAGTTTTTCTACAGTCATAAGCACTCAGTTAAGTAGGGTGTTGTACTTAATTATATTATTTTGTCGAAATATTGTTCAAAAATATCGAAATATGTCGTAGAATGTTGTGAATAGTGTGAAAAATAGCGTGTTATTGTGAAGGGGGTTGTTGTTAAGAAGTAAATAAGCATGTATGCTCGCACCTTTGATAAAGTAGAAATCATTGTCTTTCATTAAAAGTGCACAAATAATTGAATTTGAAAAGGAGAGTATTAACCTTGCTTCGTAATCTATCCATATTTAAAAAGCTAGTCCTATTAATGTCTATAGCAATTTTAACGATTGCTCTTATCCAAGTAAGTGGATATACCACTATGAAAAAATTAGAGAATAATACAGAGAATATTTTTAAAAATCGTCTAGAACCAAGTATTGTTTTGTCAGATTATAGACTTAATAATCGGATTATTGTTTCAGATATGTATCGTTCTTTACTTTTTACAGATGAAACAACTATTACTCAAATTAAAAATGAAGTAACTGATGCGTTTAAAAATAATGAAAAGAATCTTAAAATACTTGAAGCAGCCAAAATGCAATCGGATGAGGATAAAATAATAAGTGAATTGATTCAGCTATATCCAAGTTTTAAAGAAAGCATGGAGCAAGTCTTTCAGTTAAGTCTTGCTAATAAGAATGAGGAAGCAATAAACCTCTTTAATTCAAGTGCGGAGCCTGTGCTTGACGAAATTATGTCAAAAGGTTTAGAGCTGACAGAATTGAATAAAAAAAATGCAAGTACTTTGAATATGGAAAGTAAGGCAGAGGCAAGTGAAGGGATCACAAATTCTCTAATTATATCAATTGTATTAGGAATTTTGTTTGTGGCAATCGGTTTTATCGGTGTACGAAAATATCTAATTTCTCCAATAGAAAAATTAAAATATGCTGTTCAACGAGCAGAAGCTGGGGAATTAAATTTTAGCGTAGACTATGATTCTAAGGATGAAATAGGGGTCTTAACGTCCACTTTTAGCCACATGATTGCTCAATTACGTGATTTAATTGGACAGGTGAAACAATCGTCCGAACAGATGGCAGCATTTTCGGTTGAGCTTTCGGCAAGTGCGGAACAAACGAGTGAGGCAAGTGAACATATTGCGTCTGTTACGTTAGAGGTAGCAAGCGGCTCAGACGACCAGGTTAGTACGATTATAGAAACTTCGGATGTTGTGAATCATATGGTACAAAATGTCCAAACAATAGCTAGAAATTCTACTAACGTGTCAGAGGCTACTACACAAGCAAACCAACTTTCTATAGATGGAAATGATATTATTCAAACTGCAGTTCTACAAATGAACTCGATTCAAACATCTATTGGTAGTCTAAGTGATGTTATTAGTGGATTAGGTGAGCGTTCGACTGAGATTGGACATATCGTTGAAGTCATTACAAGTATTGCTGCACAAACCAACCTATTGGCGTTAAATGCAGCAATTGAAGCGGCAAGAGCAGGCGAACACGGGAAAGGCTTTGCAGTCGTTTCGGAAGAAGTTCGAAAATTGGCCGAAGAATCATCTGCGTCAGCACAGAGGATCTCTAATCTAATAACAAGAATTCAAGCGGAAACGAATAAAGCGGTAGATTCCATGCAGTTCACTACAAATGAAGTGAAAACAGGTATTAACAATGTGAACATCGCAGGTGAATCATTTGAAAAAATTCAACATGCTATTAACGAGGTCTCTGTTCAAATTCGTGAAGTATCTACTTCTGTACAACAGATGGTTGCAGGAGCTGATCAAATGTCCAAATCCATGGAGCAAATTAATGAAATTGCCCAAAGCTCCGCCGAAGGGACACAAAATATTTCAGCGGCTACTGAAGAACAATTAGCCTCTATGCAGGAAATTACTGCATCTACTTCGGCACTTTCTAAAATGGCGGAAGACTTACAAGAAAAAACGAATATGTTTAAAGTATAAAGATGACGGATTATAATACTAAGTGAATAGTTAAACTAAGTGGGGAATATTAGAAATACAGGAAGTGAAAAAGGTGCAGAAAGTCTTGAATTCCTAAGGAATTCAAGACTTTATATATCAATCAACCTACCTACCTTAAATCCTTCAGTGGAGAAAGCCAAGGATTGCTATAGCTAATAAGATAAAGGGGGAAACGAATATGACAAAGAGCAATAAGGCGTTGTCACTAGAACAACGTGAGGAACTACTCAGAACTTTGAAAGCCCGTTTTGAGAAAAACATGCACCGCCATAAAGGTCTTGAATGGGCTGAAGTACAAGCTAAGCTCGAAGCTAATACTGAAAAACTGTGGTCGCTCAATAAAATGGAAGAAACTGGAGGTGAACCAGATGTTGTTGGCCATGATAAAAAGACGGGCGAATATATTTTTTATGATTGTTCAGCAGAAAGTCCTAAAGGTCGCAGAAGTGTTTGTTACGACCGTGAAGCACTGGAGTCAAGGAAAAAACACAAACCAGAAAATAACGCTATTGATATGGCAACTGCCATGGGCATTGAACTTTTAACGGAAGAACAATACCGGGAGCTGCAGAACTTTGAAAATTTCGATATGAAAACGTCGAGCTGGGTGCAAACACCTCCAAATATTAGAAAACTCGGCGGGGCCATCTTTTGTGATTGCCGCTACGACAATGTCTTTATGTACCACAATGGAGCAGAATCCTACTATGCTGCAAGGGGCTTCCGTGGCTCGCTAAAGGTCTAAACTTTTCATATAGGCAGCTAAATTTGAAAACGGATTACAGGTAAAGGCTTATGGTCTTCAAGCAATATTTGATCAATTGTCAGCATGTCTAATGAATGTCGTTCATTATTACCATTGTTCGTCATCCTATCCATCACCCCAATCATTTATAGACGTACACTAGTTGATTGGAGCGCAGGCGGCGACTTCTGCAAAGAATGCATGAGCGAAAGGGTCCCGCAGGAGCGTAGCGACGAGGAGACTGAAGCCAGGCCCAGTCCGCCGTAGCGAAAATCAACGGATTCATATAAATATAACTATGTTAAAAGAAGAGCTTAGGAGTGATCCCTAAGCCCTTCTTTTATCAATAAGTGTTTAATGTTAATCTTTATACTATTACCTTAATGGACAATTCCCGCAATATGGAATTTCTTCTTTTTTATTTACTTGATAGTATCGGCAGCATGTTTTTCGAACGGGTACTTCACTCCATTTCTCTTTGCGCTGAAGAAAAGTTTGAAAAGGATTTTGTTCAATACCTAACCAATTCGTTTCACTACAAGTAAGTCCATTAAAATTTTCATTTAATTCATTTAAAGCAAATGATTTTTCATTTTTGCGAAGAGTTGCATGCAACCTTACAGCGATGTTTTCCCATAAGATCTTTGAGGAAATTTTACATTCTTTCTTGATTAAATTAATCATTGGCGTTAAATGGCCGGCAAAAATGCGTGTTTTCCAACAGTCTTCAAAAAGGCTTGTGGGATTTTCTTCAATTTGCAATGTAAATGACATTACATCCAATCGAGCTGTGGACCACCAATCAACTCTCTCCTTTTGCAGTCCATAATAATACAGATTCGAAGCTGCTACTAAAACTGCATAACGTTTAATAAATAAAGAACCAGCTATAGCTAAGGAAGAAGTATCTAAATGATTTGCATACTGTTTAATGATTGGTAATAAAGTATCTTTATTCAATAAGTCATGTAAAGGAATACCTTGAGGTGAGGGTTGCTTTTCAACGCCATAAGGCTCTAAATTCACTTTACATACCTCCCTTTACCTTTAGGGATACATAATGGGGTTCCAAAAAAAGGATCCTCCGATACAGCTACTTCCATACCAAATACTTCTTGAACCATTTCTACGGTTACAATATCCTCTGGAGGACCTTGTACAGCCACTGTTTGGTCATGAATTGCAACTAAATGGTCTGCATAGCGACAAGCGAGATTTAAATCATGTAGAACCATAACGATTGTTCGTTGGTCAGAGCGATTTAATTCAAATAAAAAATCTAATACTTCAATTTGGTGAGTCATGTCCAAATAAGTAGTTGGTTCATCTAATAACATAATGGGTGTTTCTTGTGCTAATGTCATGGCAATCCATGCACGCTGGCGTTGTCCCCCTGATAATGAATCTACTGCGCGGTCCTTGTGAAGATGGAGTTGTGTAGCGACTATTGCTTTTTCTACAATATCTTCATCCTTTTCTGACCACTGTTGAAACCAACGTTGATGAGGATAACGCCCTTGTTTAACTAATTGATGTACTGTAATACCTTCAGGTGTTAATGGGCCTTGAGGTAATATCGCTAATTGTTTTGCTATTTCTTTGGAAGATAAAGTCTGTAACTCTTGTTCATCTATTAATATATCACCTGTTTGTGGTTTCAATAAACGTGCAAGTGAACGTAAAAGTGTTGATTTTCCACTGCCATTTGCACCGACAAGAACAGTAATTTTACCTGCCGGAATCTGAAAGCTTAAATCTTGAATCACTTGATAGTCACCGTACTGTATTGATAAATTTTTCGTTTGTAATCCGAGCATGTTTCATCCTCCTATCGATGCCGATTTTGAAATAATAAATATATAAAGAAAGGAGCTCCTATTGCGGCTGTAAATACACCTGCTGGAATATCAAGTGGTAAGAACAAAGATCGTGCCACCAAATCTGCTAACATAACAATAAATGCCCCAATGAGAGCTGTGATAGGAACGAGTCCTATAAAGGATTTGCCAACTAATCTCCTTGCAATATGAGGTGCCATGAGTCCAACAAATTCAATACCACCTGCAAATGCTGCTGCTGTCCCTGCAAAAACGACACTACACATTAAAAATAAAAAGCGTTGCCTTTGAATATTGATCCCCATACTAATAGAGGTATCATCGCCTAACTCTGTTACATTTAAACTTCTTCCCCAGATTAATAGGATGGGTAGAGGTATTAGAAGCCATAGACTCATCGCCAATACATCACTCATATTTGCCCCATATAAACTACCAGTTAGCCATATGTATGCCTTTGTTGTAGTAGCTGTTTCACTTAAGACAAGAAAGAAGGTAACACTTGCTTTTAAAATAGCAGATATACCAATACCAATTAATACAAGTCGAACAGGTGTAACGCCATTATTCCAAGCAATGATGTAAATGAGTATGGCTGCACAAAGACCTCCGATAATCGCAGCGAACGGTAAGAGCGTCATACTGATTATACCGGAACCAAAAATTATAAATAATACAGCACCTAATGAAGCACCACTAGTGATTCCAATAATATCAGGTGAGGCTAATGGGTTACGTACTAGACTTTGCAAAATAAGACCCGCTATACCTAATGAAGCACCTACTAACATCGCTAATAATACTCGCGGTAATCGCAGCGTCTCTACGACATAGCTATGTTGGTCAACGTATCCTGTCAATTCTAAAAATACTTCCACAATGGGAATCCAGTTACTTCCTATTGAAAGGCTTAAAATAAATAGGGTTCCGACAACCAATAAGCCGACTATGAAAATGAGCAACCATCTTAGTGACAATTCAAAAGATACTTTTTCATTAGATAGCCGAAACGTCCAATGTTTCATTGTTTAGACACCCCTTTTCTAGCCAGAGAAATGAAGAATGGACCACCAATTAATGCTGTCATTACACCGATTGGTACTTCTTGGGGAGCAATGATAAATCGTGCCACTATATCTGCTGCTAAAAGTAGAGCTGCTCCTAAAAGTGCTCCATAGGGTATCATCCAACGATAATCCAAACCAACAAGGCCTTTTGCCATATGAGGTACAATGAGTCCGATAAATCCTACAGACCCAACAATTGCAACAGAGCCACCTGCTAGAATAATAATAAGGATGCCCATCACCACTTTAAGTACACCTACATTTTGCCCAAGACTTTTCGCAACATCATCACCAGTACTAAAAATGTTCATTGCTTTTCCAATAAATAAACTAATAACTAAAGCTATAAGAATATAAGGTAATACTGGTAATAACATATCTAAATCTCTTCCAGCAACGGAGCCTGCAATCCAAAATAGAACTGTTTGAATGGATTGCTCATTTATCACAAGTAAACCTTGTGTTAAAGATATAAATAAGGCAGATAAAGCAGTACCTGCTAAGATTACTTTTATAGGTGTCATACCGTCTCGGCCTATACTGCTTAAAAAAAATACGGTTACACCGGCAATGGTAGCCCCTAAAAATGCAAACCACATATAATGCGTTAACGACTGGACATTAAGCCAAGTAATACCAAGCACGATGAAAAAAATAGCCCCTGAATTGATTCCAATTAAGTCCGGAGCTGCTAATGGATTACGTGTTAACGTTTGAACAAATATACCTGCAATTGCTAGATTCATACCAATTACTAAAGCAATAATAGCCCTTGTTAATCGCGATGTGCCAATAATGATGTGATTTGTATCGGCAGGGTTATAATTTGTAATTGCTTCCCATGTTGTAGAGAATGGGATAGTCGTTTGTCCAAATGCTAAACTAGAGAAAAATAAAGCTATTACTATCCCTAAAAGTACTATTAAACCTAGTGTTCTTGAGAGAGTTGCCTGTAACATGATGAATCCTCTTCTTTCACAGAAAAAAGGGAAGCTAATTGCGTTCCCTTTGTTTCGTACTATTTTTCAAGTTCAAAATGATCGTAAATTTCATCTAACATTAGGTGAGCTGCTTGTAATCCGCCAGCTAAATTCCAAATTATTTCATCTACTGTATATACTTGGTTATTTTTAGCTGCATCTAAGTTTTTGTATAAAGGATGCGCAGTCCAATCTTCATATGTCTTTTTCACAGCTGCATTATCTTCCATGAATTGGAAGGTAATATCAGCGTTCATTTGTGGAATACCTTCTTTATCTGTTAATTTTACAATTTCTAAATCCTTACCTTGTAAATCCTTCGGTCCTTCAAAGCCTAATTCCGTTAAAATAGAACCAGCAAAGCCTTTCACATAAATACGAGCATGGTCTTCACGATAGTTTAATACTGCTGCACTAAGTGGCCAGTTGTCAGTAGAAGCTACTTTATTTTTAAAGTCTGCTACGCGTGCCTCCCAATCTCCAATCAATGTTTTTGCTTGTTCTTCTTTATCCAAAGCTTGACCAATTATTGTAGCTGTCTCTTTGAAATCATAAAGAGTAGTATTTACAATAGTTGGTGCAATTTGTGATAATTGCTCATAAATTTCTTCATGACGGACTTGCGTTGCAATAATTAGATCTGGCTTTAACGCGGCAATTTCCTCTAAATTTGGCTGAGTTTCTTGACCAACAAACTTAACATCCTTTAAATCTTCTTTTATATAATCATACATGGGTGCTTGAGCCCAAGATTCTACTACTCCAACAGGTGTAACATCGAATTCTAAAATTGTATCTGTTGCACCTTGATAAAGTGTCACAACGCGCTGTGGTGTTCCTTCAATTGTTGTAGTACCAAGAGCATGTGTAATTTCACGTTTTGTCGACTGTTCTTCGGTTTCTTTCTCAGCTACCTTTTTTTCTGTGTTATCTGATGCTTTATCTCCACATGCTGCTAATACAAATAGCGATGCAAATATTGTGAAGAATAAAAGTAAATATTTTTTATTCATTTTTTCTACTCCTTTTAATTAATAATGATTTTCATTTTCAATTAGGATTGTATTATATATGTTGTACAATAACAACAAAAAAATTTATTTTTATGACAATTATTTTCATAGGTTTTAAATTTAAAAGATAGAATATATAGATAGGAGTAGTGTAGTAATGAATGTGGTTTCTTTTTAAAATAGTTTTTTACTGATTTTAGGGAATCAAGGGCATAAAATTTATCTAAGAACGCAAAAGATTTCGGGGATTATTTTTCGACGTACTAAATCATGAACATTTATGCAGTAATGATAAAGGAGAATAGTATGTACACAATTGGACAAGTAGCTAAATTTTTAGGTGTATCTAGAGATACTTTAAAATTTTATGAAGAAAAAGAATTAGTAAAACCAAAGCAAAACATTGAGAATGGGTATAGAAAATATAATCGTTTTGATATATATGATATAACCACAGTAAATTTCTATAGAGAAATGGATATTGAAATAAAAAAAATCCAGGAATTAAGAAAAAGCAAGAGTATAGAGGGAATTAAATCAATATTAGAAGAGAAAGAACAAGAGGTTTTAGAAGAAATAGAATATAAAAAGCTTCTTTTAAAAAAGCTTCAGATCGTAAAAGAAGATTGCGAAAAAATTAAACAATTCTTAGGAGAATACACAGTAAAAGAAATGAAGCCTTTAGAAATAAAAGGAGAAATAGAGCATTTCACTGCGTATGATGAATATGAAACTCTTAAAGAGAACACGGACAGCTTGAAAAAAGCAGTTACTCTAACTTCTTTAAGAAGAGTCATAAGATTCAATGACGAAGGTATTCTAGAAGACAAGTTTATCATTGTTAGAAAAGTAGCAGACTTTCATCAAGAAATTGAAGGTGAAATTTTATCTCATCCAAAATGTATGTATACCGTTATTGAAGATGGAAGATGGTCAACTGGTGGAAAAAATACTGACCATAACGTGGAAGCTAGTTTAAGAAAAGCAGCAATAGAAAATGGGTATGAACTGTTAGGGCTAGCTTATATAAATCTATTACTCACCACTTATGAAGATGGACTTGAACGTGTATTTTTAGAAATGTATGTACCTATAAAATAATGCAAACATGTATTGACCTGTGAGTAACCCCTAGGTTTAAGCTGAATGTATTCGTAATTATGAGCATATTGTATTTACGAAATACTTAGTTTGAAGAGGGGATTATACATGAATAGTGAAAAGAAACTAAAAAAACCAGTAGCAAGTTTTATTCTGCTAACCAATATCATTTTTTTGCCACTTTTTTGTCTTGTAGGAGCAATAAAGGTGTTAGGGTTTCCTGAATGGGTCTTTAATGTAATGCGCTGTATATCAGCTTGGTCCTCAACCTTTGCTTTTGCAGCGTTATTTAAAAAAATCTATCCTGGGCAGAGTTTTATACAATTTGTAAAAGATAAATTCAAGAATAAACTTAAATTTTCTGTAATTCTTACTGTAATTATGATTCAAGTCTTCATATTTTTGATGGTAACGTTTTTCGTATCTAATAACAGTGAAGCAGACTCAATTTTTAAGATATCTTCATGGGGAATGCTGATCTATTTCTTTTTGAAAAATCTTCTGTCCGGGCCAATGGGAGAAGAAATAGGATGGAGAGGTTTTGCTCTAATGGAGCTCCAAAAGAAACATTCGCCATTAAAAGCTTCAATCATCATCGGATTTTGGTGGGGGATGTGGCATCTACCCATATGGTTTACTACAGGGTACGTGGGCATTGATTTAATCAAATATATGCTATTCTTTATGATTGCAATTCTATCCACTACAATCATCATGACCACATTTTATAACTTAAATCGGAATTTAATCATCCCGATCATCATCCATCAATTCTTTAATTTTCTTACTGGCATCATCAATGGAAACTTAATCGATTTAATGCTGTATAACGCAATTTTTTATTTAGTAGTAGCAGTCTTAATCATCGTTATAAATCCAAAGAAAGTATTGTATGGCAAGGAAGCTACAAATAGTATTAATGGGGAGCAAACATGATTTAGTGATTGCTTGTACAGCTTTCCACTTAAACTATTGGGAGCGATAAAGAGGCTGTTTAAAAATCCTTTAAACAATAGCGTCCGCCTTCGGATATGGTAAAAATCCGCTTCGCTTTTTGCGGGCAAGGCATGAGCCGCATCAGGGCAACAAATGTTTTATGTGCGAAAGCGAAGCGACAGCAACAAATGTTTTATGTGCGAAAGCGGAGCGACAGCAACAAATGTTTTATGTGCGACAGCAACAGAATGTTGGTCACGAAGGCGTTGTCACAGGACGTGACGACTTTTAGTCTTCGTTCTACTTAACGCTCTCTGCTGGGTCTCATGCTCTTGCATGGCCCACATCAAAGTTGGATGGTTGTATCGAGTTTTTTTTATCATTTTGAGCTATGTCCATGGAAGAAGTTCATACACAGTATAACAACTTATTATTTTACATCTTTTGTCCAATCTGCGACTTTATCTTCATTTTTTTTGATCCATTTTTTTGCTGCATCTTTAGGCGCAGTGCCTTCCATAATATCATGCATAACACTTTCTATATCTTCTGCAGCCCAGTGGAAGTTATTGAGAACACTGTATGCTCCCGGATTCTCTTCTTTAAATCCTTTACGTGCAAATGTGCCAATATATTCTTCAGCTCCGTATATACCTTTAGGATCATCTAAATATTTTAAATCATAAGCATTGAATTTCCAGTGAGGGGACCAACCTGTAACGATGATTTCTTCTTTTTTGGCAATCGCTTGACTAAGAGCGGCTGTCATTGCACCTGCAGAGGAGGTAGCAACATTCCAGCTTTCGAGGTTTGGGTAGTCCTTATAAGCATTCTCCGTAGCTGCTGTCATATTGGCACCTGGTTCAATGCCTGTTATTGTTTTACCCGCTTCATTTGTTAAATCTTCGATAGAGTCTACATCCATATAACTAGGTACGACTAAGCCGATTTTGGCACCTGTTAGATTTTCACCTAAGTCTACTATTCTATCTTTGTATTTCTCAACTTGTGGAGCATGCGTTTGTGGTAGCCAAGCTGACACCATGCCATCAACCTCACCATTAGCAAGAGCCTCCCACATAATGCCATTATCAAGTGGTGTTAGTGTTACATCATATCCTAAATCCTCTAGAACTTGCCCAACTACATTAGTGGATGCAATTTCTGTATCCCATTCTACATACGCTAAATTGACTTTTTTATTTTTTGTGCTTGTATCATCTGAACCACAGGCAGCTAATAGTAACATTAATGCAAATGCTAAACCTAGCTTTGATAATCTATTGAATCTCATAAAATCTCCCTCCTTATTGCTTTCTCTATTTTATAAAACGAGCCAAATATACCTAAAAATTAGTAAGTAACAACTTAATGTTATCAAAAGGTTGTTACTTTTGTCAAAAGGCAATGAAGAAAGAAGTAGTGCATTTGTTGAGGAAATACAATTTAAGAAGTGGCTAGAGAGTAGGAGATTTGAAGTGCACGTTCCTCTAAGTTGCATAACATTTTTGTGTTCATATCACAAAGTTAAATTACATCACAAGGAAAAAGTATAAGATAAAATATGAAATGAGAGGTTATAGATATTATTTCAGAAATTTTGTGAAGGACTAGTTTTAACAATCACAAGAAATATCAAAACAAAGAAATGAATACCTCATATAATTTTCTTGAGGAGTGAGATAAATGAATGAACATATACAGCTGATGATTGATTGGATTGAAGACAATTTAAAAAATAAATTTTCATTAGATGAACTATCTAATTATATGGGATATTCCTCTTATTATTGTTCTTTTAAATTTCATCAAGTAACAGGTATAAGTATTCGGCGCTATATTCTGCTTAGAAAGTTGTATTTGTCTACGGAGGATTTGGCGAATGATTGCAAGATAATGGACATTGCCTTTGATTACGATTATTCTTCCCAACAAGCATATAGTAGAGCTTTTAAAACTATTTTTGGTATAAATCCAAGAGAGTTTCAACTGAACAAAATGCCTGTTCAATCATTTGTTAAACTCACACTCCATAAAGAAGAGGGATGGTGTAGAATGAATATTTCTAGAAAAATTGAGGTTGAACAGTTACAAAATGAGCACAGTGAGCTGTTTGACAAGTATGTACTGAACATATTGAATGGACAAGTTATGTACGAAGAATTTAAAGATAACAAACTAATGGGGGATTGTGATTACGCGCCATTTAATGAAGCGATGTGTGTAAACGCCACTACTAAACAAGTTTTTGATAAAGAGTTTATAAAAACACGGGCATTGGGACATCATGCGTCGGTAGAAGATTATATCAAAAAAGTTATTGATCCATTAGACAATCTTTTTAATAAAGAGTATAAATGTATCGTTTTATGGTTTGGTGAAGACATGTTTTGTCAAATGAACTTACTGACTATACTTTGCTACCTGGAGCAGTGTGGGTATAAAGGCAAGGTGGTGTTAAATAGCTTCCGAGAGGATGAATTTAAAGTAAGTCAAATGGAACTTAAATTAGGGCACTATATTTCTGTCTACAAGGAAGTATTGGTGAATCATAAAAAACCATCAAATCAACTACTGCCAGTAATGTATCAAGCAATAGACATCTATTTAAATATGCTCATCGAAAATAATGCAGTAGTAAAGTATATTTCCAAAAATAAAGATTTGCCAACATCAGAATTACTTAAAAGATTATTTGATCTTTTCCCAACAGTAGGATATGGAAATTCGCAATATATAGCGCTGATTAATAAAACTAGATGAAAAGTTAGTCTGCATCGACTGGCTTTTCATCTAGAAAAAGGGGGCCTGGGACTCTTTTACGAATCTTTCTTAAGGAAACGGAGTAATAGACCAGCCAACCAAAAATATGACAATCATAAATAACACAAGGTAGCAGCCAAGAAAGATGCCCCACTTCCCAAGAGAACGGCTAGATTTTGGAATGGCAGCAAGGATGCCAAAAATGAATGTTAAGATAATGATTGTCGAAGAGTTACTAGTAAATGGAGCATCATAACCAATAATAATCCAACTATTAATCATAATCAGTGTCCATAAGCCTAAGCCAACACTAGCCCAGCCAAACACATTAAAAATGGACTGTTTTAATGCACCCAATTCCATAATTTAACCTCCCCAAGTTTTATATGTTTAATCATTGTATGATTTTGTAACTGCTCGATTTCAGCTTTAGGGCCTGTAATGACAACAGCATAAGTTTTCATGTCTTGTTGCTCTAAATAATTTATTCTTTCTGTTAGTTCCAGATTTTTATGTGAGGAAACAGCAGTAGCGGTATCCTCATAATCAGCTAAAAAGTTTAGGATGGATAAAAAAGTTTGTTCATGAGAAGTAGAATTTTTAAATGGTGACCAATTTGTATTATCTGGTTGTACAGGATAGCCAATTGGCGATACAACATTACCGTTAGCACTTAGCATGGTGTCTTCTACACCGGTATAAATAGCTGCCCATGTGACATCTACTTTCGGCATTTGCTGGATTACTTCATCAACTGTATATAAATCGTTTAAAGAAATATATGCTTCTACAACTGTTTCATTTGGTAATCCTTTTAGCACTTGTCGCTCCTCAGTTGAATTAAATTCTGCTCGATTTTTTGGATGCACTAGCCACTGATTTGTTTCAGTTGGGTATTTCGGATACGTTTTTTCCAGTTTAGAAGTAATCTTTTTTTCAACTAAATCATTTAACATAAAGCGTGTATTATAATGTTTAATGGGATAGACCTCATCACCTATCTGCTTAAATTGCTCAAATGATAGTCCCATCGAAAAGAGTGAAAAATCCATATCAAATTCAAGTTCTTCTAACGTCGTATTTGGTTCTGTTACGTAAAGAGTCTGGCTCGTAACATCCATTAATGTGGTAGATTTTGTACCAAAAGCATAGTACAAAAATGTCAGCATATAACAAGTAGGTACAATTAAAAGGGCAATGGTCAACGTAGTTAAAATAAGTTTCCACTTAGATGATGCAATGGCTTTTTTTATAACATTTGTAGAAGGTGCATCTCTTTTTTCACTATCCTTTGCCTGTTGTAATAATTGTTTATAAGAATCCAATGCTATTCCTCCTTCGTAATTAGTGCGCGCATTTTCTTGCGTCCTCGCGCTAAATGACTTTTCACTGTATTCAAATTTAAATGTAAAATGTTCGCAGCCTGTTCATTTGTACAGTCATGCACATCACATAACAAGATGATTTGTTTTTCTATCGGTTTAATTTGTTCTAGTAGGTTTAATAATTTTAGATAAGCATCTTGTTCAACAATGATTTGTTCCGGTGTTGTTGAATGAATTTGGTCAACGTTGTCGGAAGTAATATACCGCAGCTCTTTCCGTGTACTGTCGATATATGTATAGTAAGCGACTTTAAAAAGCCAAGGTTTGATATCTTGAATCTCTTGACCAAGAAGGGTAATATGCGCTTTTGTAAATGTGTCCTGAAGCAAATCCTCAGCTAAAGTATGATTTTTGGTAAGTGAATATAAATAGCGATATATATCATTCATATAGGTGATATATATTGTTTCAAGTTCCATCTCTTCCCACCTTTCATCCTATCCTCGTTTAAGGGCCAAAAAAGGTTGCAAAATAATTAAAAATTATTATAAATGTTAAACCAATGAATATGATGACGCATGAAAAAACGGCTTAAGCCCATTGAAATAAAGGGCTTGAGCCGTCTTATCTAATTTATAAGTAGGGGTATAACTTGTTATTTTACACGTTTGAAGACGATTTTCCATAGTACAAAATTAATGATTACTAGCACAATCAAATAAATGATTGTGCCATAGGAGATACGTGTTGCCATGAAATAATGTAGTCCCGCCAGTATAGCTAACGGAATAAATAATAGAAAAGATTTCCAACCCTGTGCGTTGCCGATTTCATCATAAGGCTTTGTAAAAGGGATATGGCTTCCAAAGCCGATGTAACAAATCACAGTGTAAAAGCAACTTGCTGCAAAAACAGTCAATAAATCCGGGATAATTCTTGTGCCATAAATAAAGCACAACACCATGCTTAGGACAAGATACAAAGGTATATATAGCTTAATCAAAAATGCTTTTAAGCTACCTTTTTTTAAGTCTGTATAGTCCTTGATTGGAAAGATTTTGTAGATCCAAGCGGCTTTATACTTTCCTGAATGTCCAAGCATGAGCACAGCTGATGGGATAAGTAGCATGCTAAAATAAATAGTAAAATAGCTCATACTAACGGCATAATCATCAGTTTCTGTCCTGAGCACACTAAATATAAATATAAATGGAATGACAAAAGCAAAACCTAAAGATGGATATACTTTTAGTTTAAATTCGCGCTCTTGTTTCATCATGAGAGAGGCAAAACGATAAAATGCTCTTTCCTCATTTGTTTGGCAAATGAACGATAATAAATACTCCTTTAGGCGATTGTTGCTTTTCTTTTTTGATTTGCTTGTGCTTAATAGCTTTTGCAGGCTGCGCTCAAAGGTTGGAATTAGTTTTACATAAAGCCATATCGACACAATAGGTATGACGACAGAGAAAACGCTGCATATCACTGTGAATAAAGATGTGTCACCATTGAACAGCAATTCATAGGGAGCGGCAAACCACATTGGAATTAGAAAAATACTCCACCAATGAAACGCGACGACAACATCAAAATTGACAAATTCAAAGAATCTAATGAGGACTTGATAGCCAATCATCAGTACTAACGACAAACCGATTTGTACATAATTGATGATATCCTTCAGCTTTTCCCCATCAAAGAATCGCAAAATAACAATATATAAAATGGCAGTAAGAACGACAATAAAAATATTAATTAAAACTAGTTCGAGCACAGTTAACATAAAGAATACAATTCCTTGATTAAACAAGCCGACTAAAAGTGGAATGGTTGTTAAGGCAATGGTTAAATACGCCAAGTAGATAAATATATGCATAAACTTAGCCGCATTTACCGTTTTTTCAGTAATGGGCTTGGTTGAGAGAATGCTTTTATCACGTACATCCAAAAGTACAGAAGAAAAATCAGAAATCATCGATGTCATAATCAAAAAAATAATCATTGCATAAGCAATACTCATCTGAAAAAGATAATTATGGCCAAAGCCTATAAACGGAATGAGCACAAGTCCGAATAAAGTATAAATCCATAAAGACTTGATATAGCCATATTTTTGATCTTCCTTTTTTTTAGCTTGGTTAAATAATGTAGGTACTTTGCGTTCATCCATCGTTAGTTTAATATGGAGGATTATTCTCATGATGTCATAATCGATGCCCATTTTCACAAATACAAGTCGGAATTTATCAAGCAGTTGTAGGGTTTTAAAATCGTTCATTGCATTCTCCCTTGTACAACAGCAACGAACTGTTCACCAATTTCTTGATGATTATGGAAACCTGTCAATTGATTGAAGATTCCTTCCAAAGTTCCCATAGTATTGCCTGCTTGTAGCTGGGCAAATGTTCCGTCAGCTGCAATTTTCCCATCATTCAGCAGGATGATGCGACTACTTATTTTTTCGACGACATCCATAATATGAGAGGAATAAAATATTGTTTTTCCTTGAGCAGCCAATTGCGTTAAAATCTCTTTAAATATCATCACACTATTTGCGTCTAACCCATTAATTGGTTCATCTAAGAATAGTAAATCTGGATTATGTATAAGGCTAGCGATAATTAACAGCTTTTGTCTCATTCCCTTTGAATAGGAGGATATTCTAGCATGATAGGCTTCTCCAACTCCAAACAATTCCATTAAGGATTTTGATTTTTCAGCGGCAACCTCTAACTCTTGGCCATAAAGCTGGCCGATGAAAGTTAAATATTCATAACCAGTTAGGTTGTCATATACATCAGCTATTTCCGGTACATAGCCGATTCTTCGTTTGTACGCCATATGATCTTGTTGAATAGCCTCTCCGAAAAGCTTAATTTCTCCACCGTAGTCGCCTTCAATTCCTAAAATAATTTTAACAGTTGTACTTTTACCAGCGCCGTTTGGACCGATATAGCCTATAATTTCTCCTCTTGAAACGTGCAAATCGATGCCTTTTAATATTTCCTTGCTACCATAGCTCTTCGTTAAATTCGTAATCGTCAAAATTTCTTGCTGATTCATTTTAGCGCTCCTTTTTCGTTTTTCTGTCTGACTTCTATACAGATAGACAATAGTTTTGGTTAAATTAACCATATGTAGAAATGATAATATAATTACGTGTAAGAAGAAAGTAAGAAATTTTGCAGCACGCTTTGGCTTTAAGTATACATTTGGAATAAACTGTACTGTGTTGTTTCTTTTGGGCAACCGCCGCTAAAGGAAAATACATATGGCGTGGACCTTTTGAGATAGATATAGTTATGTAAAAATGATAGCAAGGAGGTCAGGGCGTGTTTAATGATTTTAAGCTTGTGGATGATCGTCCAGTTTATATGCAAGTAAGGGATTATTTGAAAGAGATGATTAGGAAAGGACACCTGTTGGAACATCAGAAGCTTCCGTCAACCCGTGAACTTAGTAAATTATTAACGATTAGTAGAAATACTGTTCTCACGGCTTACGCAGATTTAGAACAAGAAGGTCTAATTTACGCAATTAAAGGAAAAGGAAATTTTATAGGGAAAGTCGAAAAGTTCAAACCGCCATCTATAGAACTTCATTGGAAAGAGAGGCTCAATGAAGTGACATTATTAGCTGACGAACTAGACTTAATGAAGCAAGATGTTTTATGGGAAAAAGGCATAATTTCATTCAGTAGTATTGCCCCAGAAGAAAAGCTTTTTGATGTCGAAAATTTTAAAAGGGCTTTTCTGACTCGAATGTCCATTGAAGGGGATATTGTGTTGAATTACGGCTATGCAAAAGGTTATAAACCGCTCATCGATTACCTTCTTCACTATATGCAATTGAAGGGTGTAGATATTTCCAATAAGGATATTCTTATCACGAACGGCTTCACAGAAGGTTTGGATATTTTATTATCTTCCTTAGCTAAAAAATCCGGACGTGTTCTATGTGAGAATCCAACGCATTATGCCGCATTAAAGCTTTTCCGCTTACATGGGTTCGACATTCACGGAATTGACATGAAGGATGATGGCATTGACATCAGTAAAGTTGAAAAAAGTTTATCTGAAGCGGCTTTTGATTTTGCCTATCTCATCCCGTCTTATCATAATCCAACTGGAATTGTGACCTCATCTGAAAAGAGGGCTGAAATCATTAAACTATTTTCGACATATCAAATCCCTATTGTGGAGGATGGTTTTAATGAAGAATTACTTTATTCAGGCGCACATTTAGCGCCGTTAATGACTTTGGTCGGCCCAGGTAACCAGGTTATTTATATTAGCAGCTTTTCCAAAATTCTTTTTCCAGGCTTACGTGTTGGTTGGATTTTAGCAGATAAAGAACTAATCCACTGTTTAGAAAGTGTAAAAAGGGCACGTACTATTCATACATCTACACTGGATCAGGCTGTGCTTTATCAATATTTGCATGATGGCTATTTCGAAAGATACTTGAAAAAAGCTAAAGCAGTATATAAAAAAAAATATGAACTAGCCCGACAAGCATGCATTCAATACATTCCCTTTAAAAGAATGACAGGAGATGGCGGTTTACATCTCTTTATAGAACTTGCAGACGAAATAAATGCACGTACGCTTTTAAAAAAGTGCTATCAACAAGGTGTTGTTTTTTATCCTGGAGATGTTTTTTTCACCGATAGAGGAGGAAGCAACACATTTCGATTGGGATTTTCCCGGTTAAATGAAGAGGATATTGTCCGTGGAATTAAGATAATCGGTACGACCTTAAAAAATGAATTAGAGGAGTTGAAAAAATGAAAGTTGGCGTTATTATGGGCGGTGTTTCTTCAGAAAGACAAGTGTCTCTCATGACAGGTGAAGAAATGATTACCCATTTAGATAAGGATAAATACGAAGTTGTAGCTATTAAACTAAATGACAAAATAGAGCTGATTGACAAGGTGAGAGATATTGATATTGCTTTGATAGCGCTTCACGGCAAGTTTGGTGAAGATGGCTCAATTCAAGGTGTACTTGAAACCTTAGATGTACCATATACCGGAAGTGGCATGCTATCAAGCGGTATTTGTATGGATAAAAATATGTCAAAAAAAATTATTCGCTATGAGGGCATTCAAACACCAGATTGGCTTCATATTTCGGATATGAAAGAGCTTCAGATGGATGAATTAGATAATATGGGCTATCCGTTGGTGGTAAAACCGAATTCAGGCGGTTCCAGTGTAGGGGTAAAAATAGTATACGATAAAGATTCATTACTATCTTCAGTGGCAGACGTATTCAAATGGGATAGTGAAATCATTATAGAAAAGTATATAACAGGCGAAGAAATTACATGTTCTATTGTTGATGGAAAGCTGTTACCGATACTTTCAATTCGACATACAGCGGCGTTTTTTGACTATCATGCAAAATATGAAAATGCCACAACGATTGAAGAGATTGTAGAACTTCCAGCAGCAATACATGAACGGGTCGCTAGGGCTGCAATGGTCTGCTATAGCGCCTTAAAATGCACTATTTATGCCCGAATTGATATGCTCATAAAGGATGGAATTCCATATGTCATGGAGGTCAATACATTGCCGGGAATGACGAAAAATAGCCTACTGCCAAAAAGCGCTCATGCAGCAGGAATCACCTATACCAAGCTGTTAGATAAAATTATTGAAAGTTCCTTACAGGTTAGGAGAAGCGAAGATTATACTATTTTATAGAATAATAGCTTAGACTTTGTAATCGTTAAAGGTAGCTAAATAACCTTTTCGGTCTAAATATTTAATAAAGAATGGCAAAAGGTAAGAATCGGATTTAAAGATATAGAGATATTTTTTCTTCCACTATCCAGGGTTTTAGGAAAGAGGACTATTAAGAAAACGCCATTTTGATTAAATTTTTCAAAATGACGTTTTTTATTTCCCGTAAAATATTTGTTCGAGAGAATTAGTAATCTTATATGTGTCAGAAGTGAAAAAGCAAAGTGCTTGCCATCTATATCCGATGTTTAAACCGATACGTTGTCTTTAATCAGATTTCCAAACATTTTGGTGTTATGCCTTAGATAATTCAATAAATCCTTCTCCAAACACATCTCGTACATCGTGAATGGCAATGAAGGCATCCTTATCTATTTCCTTGACAATCTTCTTTAGCTTTACAACTTCCTGTTTACTAATGACAATATAAAGAATTTCTTTTTGCTCCTTCGTATAATAGCCATGGCCTGATAGGACCGTCACGCCTCGATTCATAAACGCACTTACTTGGCCGGCAATGGCCTCCGGTTTTTTTGAAATAATCGTAACTGCCTTTTTAGGATTCACACCTTCAATAACAAACTCCATCACCTTTGTACCGACATATAGCATAATAATAGTTAGCAACAATGCCTCTGTCCCGATAATAAAATAAGATGAGAAAGCAACAATTAAATCAAAAAATAATAAACCATAACTAATACTCCAGCCAAGATATTTGTTCGTGATTCTAGCTAAGATGGTAGAACCCGCTGTTGTTCCACCAACCCTTATTATTAAGCCAATGCCTACACCAGCAAATACCCCGCCGAAAATGGCATTCACAATAATTTCATTTGAAGAAATGGACCACGTTTCTGTCAAATGTAAAAAAAGTGAATGGAACGTTACGGCAATAATCGTATAAATGGTCGTTTGCCTATTTAAAAATTTATATCCAACCACTAATAAAGCTGCGTTTAACACAAAACTTACAATACTTGGCGACCATCCAAATAGATAATAGGCGATAATTGTTATACCAGTTACGCCGCCTTCACCTAAATCATTTGGAATAACAAATAAGTTAACTGCCAGCGCAAAAAGCAGCGACCCGACCATAATCATTAAAATATCCAAAATGTATTTCTTCACTACATGACACCACCATAACATAATTGATTTTTTCTTAAGTACATACTATATCAAGTTCTATTCATTTTATATACTGTTGGAATGTTCATTTGTGATAAATCAACAAGTGTGAGTAAGTATGTTGTTAGTTTTAACTAAATGAATCCATGATATAAGCATTAGATACTAGAAGTTTTAATAAAATAATACAAAAACTAACAATATAATAACATACCTTTAATAATTTTCTAGCCAAGGAGGGGGCTATATAGCAAAAAATAATTGATTGCTGGGTGGGATGCTATGCACAATGCTAGTTTCAATTTAAGTTTTAATGCCATAATCACTGAACTTGATCTTAAAGCATATAAATGGATATAAAAAATTTGCACCATTTCCATAACTAATTGATAGGTAGGGACGGTGATGTTTAGCATGTCTAGTTATTTACTTGGGAAGATAAGATGTTTTTCTTACAGATATGTTGACGGATTTCAAAATAACGTGTTATTATTATCTCGAATTCAAGATAAATTAATTTGAGATAATATTTAAAGCAGGTTAAGAGCTTCAAGTAACTAGTCATTGGAAGTTTGGTATTGTGGTCAATTGGAAAAAATATACGAGAGAAAAAATTAGTTAGTCATGAAAGGCGTTGTCAATATGAACAAACATACAGCAGGTATTCACCATATCACAGCCATTGTGGGGCATCCACAGGAGAATATTGATTTTTATGCAGGTATTTTAGGCTTACGTTTAGTTAAACAAACGGTAAATTTTGATGACCCGGGCACATATCATCTTTATTTTGGTAACAAAGGTGGTAAACCCGGTACGATTATTACGTTCTTTCCATGGGCAAATGCTTATAAAGGACAAATTGGCGATGGTCAAGTCGGCGTAACAACTTATGTTGTACCTGAAGGGGCACTACCTTTTTGGATAAATCGTCTTGCGAAATTTGCCATCCCATTCAAAAAAGCGGAGCGCTTTGGTGAACAAATTATTCAATTGGATGACCCACATGGACTTCAATTAGAAATCGTTGCACGTGCAGAAGGCGATATAAACGAATGGTCATTTGGTGAAGTTACATCAGAGGTCGCGATTAAGGGATTTGGTGGTGCAACGCTTTATTCAAGTCATCCTGAAGAAACAGCCAAGGTATTAACGGGTGTAATGGGGCTGGAAAAAGTAGCAACAGAAGGCGAATATACACGCTATAAATCAAGTGCAGATATTGGAAATACTGTAGATTTAAAAATAGTATCAGGCTTACGGGGTCAAATGGGTGTAGGGACAGTACATCATATTGCATGGAGAGCTAAAGATAATGCGGATCACTTAGAATGGCAAGAGCATGTAATGAATTATGGACAACATGTAACGGAAGTAAAAGACCGTAATTACTTTAACGCCATTTATTTCCGCGAACCCGGTGAAATTCTATTTGAAATTGCGACAGATCCTCCAGGATTCTCACATGATGAGACACCTGAAACAATGGGTAGCCAATTAATGTTACCCTCTCAGTATGAACAGCAACGTGAACAGTTAGAAAGAACATTAATCCCCATCAAAGTGCGTTCGCTTGATTAAGTGATTTGCGGAAATGTTGATTTAACAGCATTTCCGCATGTTCTATTATTATAAAATTCTTGCTATATTCACTAAGTCTTCATTTGTTAAAAGGACATCAGTCGCTATTACATTGGCAGCCACTTGGTTTTTATGCTTTCCTCCTGGAATAACGGCATCAATACCCTCTTGTGCTAATAACCAAGCAAGCGCTAAATTGGGTAATGTTGTTTGATGCTTCTGAGCGATTTCCTTTAATGCCTCTACTTTTGCTAACGTTTGTTCAAATAGCTCACCGTGGAATAAAGGATTTGATATTCGCCAGTCTCCTGCATCTAATCTGAAATCTTTTGTATAGTTACCACCAAGTAGCCCATAAGCAAGCGGACCGTATGGAATAAATGAAATATCATGTTGAATACAGTAAGGCAATAGATCTTGCTCTGCTGAACGGTTTAACATATTGTAAGGAGATTGTAAAACTGAAATATCATTATGCACATTGGCTTCTTTTAGTTGATCTACTGTTACATTTGAAATTCCTATTGCTCGAATTTTCCCTTCTTCTTTTAGACGTGATAATTCACCAATCGACTCAGCTAGCGGAGTATCGTTATCTGGAAAGTGTAAGTAATAAAGATCTACATAATCCATTTGAAGACGTTGCAAGCTATTCTCGAGTGCTTGGCGTAAATATTGTGGATCATTATCTACTGTGACTGATCCATCTTCAAACCAATGCTTAGCTCCCTTTGTCGCTAACACGAAATCCTCTCTGCGATAATTTTTCAGTACCTCCCCGACAATTTCCTCGGAACGTCCTTTACCATAAATGTCTGCTGTATCAATAAAAGTTATCCCTAAATCAAGTGCAGCGGAGACTAGTTCCTTACCATCCTGTTCATTTAAGTTTTCAAATAAGTTATGTCCACCTACAGCATTTGTACCAAGACCAATTTCTGAAATATTGATCGTTGTTTTCTTTAACGTATGAAATTTCATCATCCTACCTCCTCGTGTTTTCTATAATCAGCATAGAGCAAAAAAAAAATTTTTACCAACACAGCTACATGTTGTTTCGAATATAGAAACAAAAGCATTTTCATTGTAAAAAAAGGAGAAATTGTAAATGAACATCTTAAGTTATCAGATAATTAATTTCTACTGTCACTTGTTGACTTGCCTTCACTAATTTTTTTACATACGAACGAATGGCGTTTTTTTTAATTTGTTCGGTCGAACCATGGAAAGCAATTGCTCCGATTACTTCTTTATTACGATAAATTGGAACTGCAATGCAGCATTTACCTAGATTTGTTTCCTCATTATCAACCGCATATCCTTGTGCTTTAATGACCTGTAAATGAGGAACCAATAGTCCGTAATCATAAAAAGTTTCTGGTGTATAGGTATGTAGCTCCATAGTATTTAACATTGCTTGTTGTCTTTCAGGTGAGAGATGAGCTAATACTACTTTGCCAAGGGCACTCGAATGCATAGGTGTTCGAGAATCGATGGCATGAAAAGCAGGTTGCTCAAAAGGCTCCTTAATTACATTTTTTATGACCATCTCACAATCTTCTAAAATACCAATATAAGTGGTTATTTGTTCTTGCCTTGCTAGATGATAGGGGGCTACAAGAGAAGCCCATTGGATATCATTATGCCAATATAAATGCTCATTTCTAAAAATATGAGAATTTAATTGGTAATATTTATTATATTTTGTAACATAATTCATTTTTTCTAGTGTATAAAGCATTCGAAAAACAGAAGTCTTATTCATTGATAGTTCTTCCATAATTTCAGTTAAGGTAAGCGCATGTTTTTCACGTAGTAAATCCAAAATTAAAAGGCCCTTTTTTAATGTTGATACTTCATAAGACTCCATTATGTCTCTCCTTACTTTTGAATTAGCTTAGTTAATCGTAACAAGTTTAAAACTCATCGTATTCTTTCTTCTAATATATTACAAGAATAGAAAAGTGGCTTTAATCTCTGAAACTTCGTCTTTCGCTTTCAACATAGGCTGCTATTTAAATCAATTTTGTTCGACCTTCCATTAACATGCTGAACATGAAGCGGCACATCTAAAAAATATCTACTGATTAGTAGTGCAAAAAAACGGAATTACCTTATAATGGAAACGTAAAAGTTGAAAGGAATGATGAAAATGAGACAGAAACAAAAAGTGATTGAAAAGTAGAGTATCAAATTCTCTTTTCAATCAACTATTGCAGAATATTAATTGAAAAGAGGGATTTTATGTACGCTGAAGATGGATTAACCATTAGACCAATTAAACAAGAAGATTTACCTCGCTTATGGCAATTAATTTATAAAGACGAGCAACCAGAGTGGAAACTGTGGGATGCACCCTATTTTCCTCATGTACCTATGACTTATGAGGATTTTATACCAATGAGTGAAAAATGGATAAACCGTGAGGATTTCTGGGTGATAGAAGTAAATGGTATTGTAAGAGGGGTTATTTCATACTATTGGGAGCACGAGCCTTCTAAATGGCTTGAAATGGGTATTGTATTTCACGAAGCTAATACGTGGGGAAAAGGTTTTGGAACAAAGGCGTTGAAGCTCTGGATAAATCATTTGTTTTCTACACTCCCTATTGTACGAGTAGGGTTTACTACTTGGTCTGGTAATGAACGAATGATTCGTGTGGGTCAAAAACTTGGAATGCAAATGGAAGCACGAATTCGTAAGGTTCGTTATTATAACGGTCATTATTACGATTCTATCCGAATGGGCATTTTAAGAGAAGAGTGGTTTAATATGAAATTCGACAGCTATTAATGTGCATCCCCCCTTATCCTGTTGTTACAAATTATCAATAAGATAAGGGGAATTAATCTTCAAGCAAGCATATATTACCTATACCGTTATTCAATTTCCTTACATGCCCAAGCATCGATTTCAACTTTAAAGGTTGGTGCAGCTAATGCGACTACATAAATCATTGTTGTACACGGTAGGTGATCTCCGAGAAAATCTTTTATAATCTGACGTCTCTGATTGGCGTCATTTTCTCCGACAAAATAAAAAACTAGTTTGGTCAAATCTTGAACCCCCATGTTAGCCGATGTAAGATTTTTTAGGATATTGTCTAATGCTATCTGCATCTGTTCTAAAGAATCTTCAGGTACTGTTCCATCTACGCTCATCCCTAATTGTCCAGATAATGTTAGCCATCTAGTTGGCCCAGTTACTTCAATTTGGTGGACATAAGGAGCCACTGGAGGGTGAATGTCCTTTGGATTTCTTGAGGTTTTCATAGAATCATCCTTTGCTGATTAAACTTTTTTATAAAAAAACATTCACATTCGAAGAAGAATAACGCCATTTCGATTAATCCTTTGTCAAACAGCGTTTTTAGCTATATAGTTAAAATAGGTCTGTTTTTACTTATTCTTTTGGATTATGTGAATATTCTTCTAATTATGGATTTTTTAGCTGTTAAGCTCAATGGTTTATCATTTTTTGAAAGTATATAGCATAAAAAATATTTGTTTAGATATCAAAATATATTTTCTACTTTCCTATTATATATGTTAATGTATCTCACGATAAATGAACAAATCAAACCGTAAAGGCAGAGAAGCCGTTTTTTTGAAGGGTGTGAATGCATGGTTGATTTTTTTCGAAGTAATGGATTTAAACGTTTTATTATTCTAATAGGGGTCGCAGTTGCACTATATCTGATGTGGAGTATGATCAATCTTATTCTGCTTACATTCATTATCACCTATCTGATGAATGAACTCTCTACTGGTGTGACTAAAAGGCTCAGACGAATCGCACCGATAAATGAGAAAGCTGTGATTGTTACTCTTTACCTTCTACTTGTAGCGGGTATTGTTGCTGTTATCTATAAGTATTTACCAGTCGTAAGTCAGCAAATTACACAATTGTTTAATCTTATTGCAGCATTTAACCTCAATCCGAATGATAATGAGATTGCGAGGTATTTGGCTCCAACTTTCGAGAAGATTGAGCTAGGTAAATATTTGGAGCAAGGTGTGGACCTCACACTTACAAATCTCACGAATATTGGTAAAGTTATCATGCATGTGTTCATCGCACTGATTTTAAGCTTGTTTATTCTTCTCGAGAAAAAACGCATTACGGAGTTTACAGCGAAATTCAAGGATAGCAAGATTGGTCCACTTTACGATGAACTAACGTATTTCTGCAAAATATTCGTTCGGTCGTTCGGTAAGGTCATCGAAGCACAATTTGTTATTGCAGCTGTGAACTGTGTTGTATCTGTTATTGCGTTGTACTTCATGGGATTCCCACATTTGATTGCATTAGGAATCATGCTCTTCATACTTGGATTGATTCCTGTCGCAGGCGTTATCATTTCATTGATTCCGCTCAGTATTATTGCCTATAGTATCGGTGGATTAATGCACATAGTCTATATTCTAATCATCGTTGTAGTGCTACATGCACTTGAGGCGTATTTCTTAAACCCGAAGTTGATGTCGGCAAAGACGAATCTTCCAATTTTCTATACATTTATCGTGATCCTCTTCTCGGAACATTTCCTAGGTGTCTGGGGACTAATCATCGGGATTCCACTGTTCATGTTCCTTCTCGATATTCTGGGTGTGACGTCTGCTCCAGAGGTAGATTTGCAGAAAAAAGTTGCAGTTCAGGATAATAACGGCAATCAAATTGACTAACATTGCCTCATTCTAAAAATGGAAGCATCGCTCTTATGCGCATGCTTTCATTTTATTTATTGGTATTGTGTATTTTAAATTTGCCTATATTGGTTTGTATGAATTGACGTAAATAATAGAATATAATGTAAACATTGAGCGTTTTTGTGTATAATAAATATAGAAATTACTATCTTGTCCTATTAACAGAAAGGGGTATTCAATTCATGAAAAAAAGATTACTGAAGCTTTTATCGTCTGGATATGGATACTCTACTGCTGTTTTTTTCTAGAATCATTTTTCAAGGGAGAAGTGTGCCCAAAAAATGATAAAAAGGAAGTACAGTAGAAACTATTAAAAGGCGAGGTAAATAATATGAAAAACACTAAAATCATTAGAAAAAATCCACAGGGAATGCCTAATCCAGTAGGGAATTACACGCATATTACGAAAATCCCTAGAAATTCAGAGTTATATGTGACATCGGGTCAAATTGGATTAGATCAAAATGGTCGAATGCCACATAGTATGAATGATCAAATCACAAATACTTTTCATAATATTAAGGTAGTATTGGACTCGGAAGGTTTAACAGCTGAAGGCATTATTAAAGTGAACATATGGGCAATAGAAAAAATTGATTGGGACTACTTGTATGCTGAATGGGAAAAACTATTCGGCAATGACTATCCAGCAATGACGATTGGCTATATTTCGGAGTTAGGTTTACCAGAAATTCAAATAGAAATAGAGATTTGGGCAGCAAAAGCATAGTAACACACCTCATCCAATCCATGGGAACGTATTGTTTCCATGGATTGTTGTAGTTATCGGAGATTTACCAAACGTTTAAATGCTCTAAAGAAATATTTTAATGGAAGAACATTGTTTTCTTATGAAAAATAAGGAAAATATCTTTAGTGTGTGATATATTACATATTACTAAAATGTGTATAAAATGTTTATGGGGGTCGGAAATGTTGGATCAATTGCAGGTAAAGAAAACACTTAAGCGTACTTTTGTGCGTGAGGAAGCCTACACGGTTTTAAGAGATTGGATCGTAGATGGAACCCTAAAACCAGCGCAACAATTGCGCGACAAGGAATTAGCAGAATTATTAGGTGTGAGTCGTACGCCTATTAGAGAAGCATTATTACGGTTGGAGGATGAAGGATTTGTACAGACCAAGCCTAATCGTTCAACTACTGTTTCGCCTATTTATGCTCATGAAGTATTACACCTCTATTCGATTGGTTGGACGCTAGATCGATTGGCTATGGAACAGTCCTTTGAGAAAATTGGGGATGAGCATCTGCAAAGGATGGAGAAAATCAATCTTGAACTTAAAAAAGCAATAGAAGAGAGAAATCAATTAGTAGCGGTAGAGTGTGATAATGAATTCCACTCCACTTATATAGAAGTTTCTACAAATGAGGAATTGAAACGAATACTGGAAGGTATTAAGCAAAAGCTCAAACGAGTAGAATTATATTATTTTGATGAGGTAGAGGATGTTCATTTTTCTTACGAGGAACATAATCTGATTATAACTGCACTAAAACAAAGAAACTTACCTTTAGTTCTTGATGAAATAGAAAAGAATTGGAGACAAAGTTTTTCTAGAATTGAACAGCATATATTTTAATACAAGATAAAGAAGATAGATAAGTTCACAAAAGCTTTCAATCAATAATCATAGTTTATTTGGGCCATAGAAATGGAAATTTTGTAGAAAGAGAGCAAAATTATTTAATGGACAAAATTAAGAGTTACTTAAAAGAATTTCATCCAATTGTTCATATATTAGTATTTGGAACTGTTTTAATTACTTTAACAAGCTCAATGAGTATGCCTTTTTTAGCAATTTTTCTAAGTCAGTCTGCAAATTTAGATTTTGCTACTATCGGGTTTATCATAGGTGTAGGTCCTTTAGCAGGTACTTTCTGTGGATTGATTGGAGGTGTCCTGTCAGATTTTATTGGAAGAAAGAAATTGATGATCCTCTCTTTGATAGGGTTAAGTATTGCTTTTATTGGTTTTATTTCTACCACGAATATTATTTTTTTATTGATTTTTAGTATAATCAGGGGAATTGCGCAAGCTTTCTTTGGAACGGTATCAAAGGCATTAATGGCCGATTTAACACCAGATAATAAAAGATATAAAATGTTCGCTAATCGATATTTAGCTTCTAATCTTGGTTACGCGATAGGGCCTATGCTAGGTGCCTTTTTAGGAATTGGGGGCAGTACGATAGCATTTATCTTAACATCCTCAATTTATGTCATCTATGCAGTTGTTATATACTTTATGCTTAGAGCTATCAAGGACTCTAAGCATAACAATGGAGCTGTATCGAAAGATAACATGAATGTGGCTCTCTTATGGCATACCTTACGTAGTGATGTACCCTTAATGTTATTTATTATAGGTGGCATCTTATTAACGACTGTACATGGTCAAATGTCAGTAACACTCTCTCAATACCTACAGGCAAATATTATTGATGGAGTAAAGTTATTTGCGATATTAATGAGTGTCAACGGATTTACCGTACTTATAGTGCAAATTCCGTTAACCAGATGGTCAGAGCGTTTTACTTTAATTCAAAGAATTGCTTATGGCTGCATGCTATTTGCAGTTGGAGAAATCGGATTTGCCTTTTCTACTATTTGGATTGCCTTTATTATTTCGATGTTTGTATTTACTTTAGGTGAAATACTGGTCATTCCTGCTGAATATGCTCAAGTAGATGAGATTACACCACAGCATTTAAGAGGTACTTATTATGGAGCTCAAAGTTTAGGGGAGTTTGGCAATTTCTTGGGTCCCTGGTTCGGAGGTATCTTGTTATCTACGTATGGCGGGACAACCATGTTTTTATTTATGGCTTTCATATCTTTATTAGGGATTTACTTCTTCTATGTAGGGAAGCGAAGCTTTAACAAAAAGATGCAGGTTTAACACGTAGAAAATTACTTTATAGAAATATGAAATATGTATAAAGACTGAAAATTCGATTTACAATGTAGGCGAACTTTGAAAGGAGGAGGTCATTATGACAAACAATACCATTTTTATCCATTTTAAATACTGGGGGATAACGTTTAATTAACAAAAGTATTAGCGTTTCCTCACATTCGAAAGGGGAAAATTTGTGAATAACAATAATGTAAAAATTGTAGAAGTAAATGCAGAAAATTGGTATGAATGTTGTGTACTAGAATTATCAAAAGAACAAACAGCTTTTATAGAACCAAATGCTATCTCAATAGCGCAGTCAAAGTTTGAACCGACATTAAAACCGTATGCCATTTATTTTGAAGAAAAAATTGTAGGGTTTTTAATGTTTAATTCTGTAACAGAGGAACTTGGTGGCTATTGGGTCTATAGAATTATGGTTGATAAGCATTTCCAAGGGAAGGGAATTGGTAAAAAAGCTACTGAATTAATGATTTCGGAGGTAGCTAAATTACCGAATGCGAAGAAAATTGTAGTTGGTTATCACCCAGAAAATAAGGGTGCCCATCGTTTATATTCTAGTTTAGGGTTTATTGATAATGGGGATAAATTCGGTAAAGAAATGGCAGTCATCAAATATATAAATAAGTAAAAAAGTATTTCAAGAAATAGTGAGGGGAAGGGGCCTGTTTTAGGTCCTTTTTCTAGTTTGGAAAGATAGTGATCATTGAAATGCATAGCAGTGGAATATCTAATATGCTATCATTGTATAAGAACTAGTGTTCCTTAAAATGTTAGGTAAGGTGATAATATGTCAAAAATAAAAGTTGAAAAACCAAAACTTTCTCTTCATTTACCTGCTGCGAACTTTCAAGAAATACATGATATGGACGAGTCATATCTGACTAATTGCACAATTACTAATTGCACAATTGAAAGAGAAAATGTAGATAAGATAGAATTTTCGCAAGTTACTTTTAAAAATGTGTTATTTAATGATGTGACATTTAGAAATATTGAGTTAACAGATGTTACTTTTGAAAATTGTGATTTATCCAATGCCGATTTTATGGGAGGGATTATACATAGAGTCGAATTTAAAAAATCA
The DNA here is from genome assembly GCF_049058285.1 of Lysinibacillus sp. UGB7. Classification (NCBI taxonomy): domain Bacteria; kingdom Bacillati; phylum Bacillota; class Bacilli; order Caryophanales; family Bacillaceae; genus Lysinibacillus; species Lysinibacillus sp. UGB7. The sequence continues at coordinate 86,683 of NZ_JBMGUV010000014.1, read as the reverse complement.
AAAATGTTAGGGATTAATCTGTCAGATGCTACTTTAGGCAATGTACTTTTTGAAAACTGTATTATGAATCTAAGTTCGTACGGTTATAGTAGTTTAAAACAAGTACAGTTTGCTAATTGTTCATTACAAAATGCTGATTACTATGAATGCAATTTTAAGAAAGTTGGATTCCAACAATGTGATATAAATGAAGTGAATTTTTCTGGAACATCTCTTAAAGGGATAGATATTAGTAGTTCAACATTTGAAAGGCTAAGTGTAACTTTGGAGGATTTAGATGGATGCGAGGTTTCTTCTGAACAAGCAATTGGTTTTGCTAGAATGTTGGGCTTAAAAGTAAAATAAGCTATTTATTTTGCGTAAAGTTTTACTCACTTGTCTATCAACGAAAGGGCTGTCTAAAAAGTCCTAAACAATACCGCCTGTGCTCCTATTTGGTAAAAGTCGCTTCGCTTTTCCGCGGGCAAGGTATGAGCGCATCGCTCGCTAAGCACCTTGCTGGTTCTCATACGCTTGCTCTTCACGCAAAGTTGACCCTTTGTATCAGAAAAATAGCTTAATAGGATACCTCTAAGTGTATTGTTTTACTTTTGGACAGCCCTTTTACGTCTACTGAAGTGTAAACTATGTTCTTATTTTATAATTTTCATTAAATGATTATTAGTCCTGGAGGAATTTATTCTATTGATTGCCCCCTGTTTCAGCTTCCCATTTGGCTATTTCCTTCCTTACTCGGGGTGCTACCTCAGTTCCTAACAACTCAATGGCTCTCATTACTTCTGCATGTGGCATAGAGCTTAACGGTACATACATCATAAAGCGTGTAATACCAACATTTTTACGCAGGTGAATAATCTTCTGGGCAACAGTCTCCGGATCACCAACATATAGAGCACCGTCGAAGCTGCGAGCGTCATCAAAACTAGAGCGGTCATAGTGCCTCCAGCCTCGCTCCTTGCCAAGTTTATTCATGCCTGCTTGAGTAGAAGGGAAAAATGTCTCTGCTGCTAGTTCGGTATTCTCTGCGATAAATCCTATTGAATGCGATCCGACTTTTAGTTTTGATACATCATGACCAGCGTGCGCTGCCGCTTTCTTATAAAGTTGCACTAGCGGTTCAAACTGCATAGGGTTTCCACCAATAATTGCCAACATCAGTGGTAATCCTAGCAAACCAGCACGAATAGCAGATTGCTGATTGCCTCCACTACCAACCCATATCGGTAAAGGACTTTGAACGGGCCGTGGGTATATGCCTAAATTATTAATCGCAGGTCGATGTCGGCCATCCCAGGTTACTTTTTCGGATTCACGAATCTTAAGCAGTAATTCCAAATGTTCCTCAAACAACTCATCATAGTCATTCAAGTTGTAACCAAATAATGGAAATGATTCGATAAATGAACCCCGGCCAGCCATAATTTCCGCACGTCCATTTGAAATGCCATCGAGCATAGCGAAATCCTGGAAAACTCGTACTGGATCTGCTGAAGAAAGCACTGTCACGGCACTAGTCAGCCGAATATGTTTTGTCATGGGTGCAGCAGCAGCCAGCACAATTGCTGGAGAAGATGCTGCATAATCTTCCCTGTGATGCTCACCTACGCCAAACACATCAAGTCCCACCTGATCAGCAAGAACAATTTCTTCCACAACTTCACGCAATCGTTGTGCGTGACTAATCACTTCACCAGTCTTAACATCCGGCTTTGTTTCTACAAACGAAGTAATACCTATCTCCACGAATTATCTCTCCTTTTTCCCATTAACTTTCTCTGTAAGGTTTGAAAGCAAAGGTTTGAATAGCATATATTTTTATTTCACATTATTTTTATTCCTTCTATAACAAGTGCTTGTGTCGTGCGGATTCATTTTGTAGAACCTGATAATGATAGGACACAGGCTTATTTTATTGCGAGAGCAGTAGCACGACGTGTCATTGCCCAAAATAGAAGAGCTAAAGCACTAACAAAGGCACCGAGTAAGCATACGCCTTGCCAGCCAAAGTGTGCATACATTTGGGTCGAAGTAATTGAACCGCTGGCACTACCGATAGAATAGAACACCATGTACCCAGCGGTAAGACGACTACGCGCTTCCGTACGCAATGGAAGGATCATCGTTTGATTAGTGACATGTACCGCTTGCACTGCCAAGTCAAGCAGAACAATACCTATAACTAATGCCAATAGCGAATGCTCTGTAAAGCTAATGAACAACCATGAAATCAACAATAGCAACAAAGCAATGCCTGTCGTTCTCTGCCCGTAACCTCGATCGGCTAGCCTTCCTGCACGTGCAGCAGCTAAAGCTCCCGCTACTCCTGCAAGACCAAACGCTCCAATTGCACTGTGCGAAAGAGATATTGGAGGCGTGCTAAGGGGCAGTACAAGTGAAGTCCACAATATGTTGAAATCAGCAAATATCAGCAGGGCCAAAACAGAGCGGATGCGTAACACACGTTCTTGGATAAACAACGTAAAGACAGATTTAAGTAATTGAGAATACGAAAGTGATTTTACCTCGCGTTCAACATTAGGTAACACCCTAAAAAACATACATACTATAAAAAGCAGCAGCACAGCAGAAACTAGATATACGGAACGCCAACCCGCAAGATCTGTTAATATCCCCGCAATAGATCGTGCAAGCAGTATGCCGATTACTATTCCGCTAGTTACAGTGCCCACGACACGTCCTCTTTCTGCAGGGGCAGCCATAGTTGCTGCGAATGCCACAAGAGTCTGAGTAACAACCGCAAGGAGTCCCACCGAAGCCATACCTGCGAAAAGTATAGAAGCGGTAGATGAAGTTCCAACTATGACCAAAACAATAATGGATAATAACATCTGACTGATGATCAAACGGCGCTGATTCAGTAAATCACCAAGTGGTACCAGTAGCAGTAATCCAAGACCATAAAAAATCTGCGTAATGGTTATAACAATACCAATGATGGAATGGTCAATACCAAACTCACTTGAAAGCTGATCGAGTAGCGGCTGTGCGAAGTAGATATTCGCGACTGACATACCACATGCAACAGCAAACAATATTGTCTCATAGCGAGACATAGCAGAACCATGATCTGAATTAGTTGTGAAAAATGTCCCTGTTGGCGAATGTGTTTTTATCTCGGTATTGCCTGTTACTTGTTCTTTAACCTCCTTCATTTTGTAAACACCTCTCTCTAAATTTAAAAACAAAGCGAAATATCGTACTGATTGGTATGATATTGTGCCAAGTAAATATAACGTATAGATATTATTTCTGTCAATTGAATTTTAGGGAAAGTATTCAATGCCTCTATAACAGTAATACTCTGTTGGTTTGAAGAAATGCATAATTGACAACACCAATAATTAAATATAAAATTATATTATACTGTTTGGTACGTAAATGTATTTGGCTATATGTACTTAAAGCGATTGAATGAGAGATAATAAAAAGTAATGCGAGGTACTGATGATGGGACGAAACCGCGAATTTGACGAAGAAAAGGCATTAGATGCAGCTATGCAACTATTTTGGGAGAAGGGATATGAGGCAACTTCATTAAGTGATTTAACCTCCAGAATGGGCATTCAACGCCCTAGTGTATACTCAGCCTTTGGAGGCAAAAAAGAATTGTTTGAAGCAGCGTTACGTAAATACACGATGGCTCGTGCATCTGAAATTCGAATGAAACTCCAAAACAATCCATCTGCCAAACAAGCATTCCGTACTTTTTTTGAAGATTTGGTTGCCGAGGAATACACAGAGGGTTTCAGCCGAGGATGTTTTTCCATCAATACAATGGTCGAACTTGCGCCTCATGATGAGAAGTTCGAAATTCTTACAAGAGAACATCAAATGTACTTATCAGTCATATTTCAAGAGACCATCGAACGAGGTATACAATCGGGGGAATTTGACAAAGACATTAATGCGAAGGCATTATCTCAGGCATTACTCGTATCATTGATTGGTCTAACGGTAATAATGAAATCTCGTCCTGAGCGATCATTTGTTGATAATTCTGTGGAAGTAATGCTTGCATTGCTAAAGTAAATAACAGGAATCTGCTCGATTTCTACAAGTAAGTTGCAGGCGTCTCGCAGATTCTTTTCTATGAGAATTCGGTTTATTTAATGAGCAGGCTCATTAGAATTTGCTCACCAATAGGTCCTGTTTTTCGTATTCCGGTATCAATAAACCCAACTTTCTTATATAAATGTTGAGCAGGAATATTCTTCTTATTTACAACTAGAACGACCTCATTATAATTAGGGAAAGAATCTTTAATAAAATGTGGTAAAGCAAGCATGCCTTTCTTAGCAAATCCCCTACCTTGATGTTTGTGATCTACAGTTAATGCTGTTAAAAGTAGCGCGTTTGGATTGCCTGAGTAGTCTTTCACTCTATCTGAAGTATGCAAAAGAAAGAATCCCACTGCTAGTTCATCATGAGCGATGACGATACGATATTGCCGATCTGTTTTTTTTATAATTTCTTTTGGGAGTGCAGAAAATTGAATTTGTTCTTGTGGTAGAGCAAAGTTCTCTAAATCATGTAGAAATTTTGCATCAAAGTGTTCTAATTTAACCGAACTACTAGTATTCATTGACATCCCGCCTTTTAAATATTTTGAATTTTCATTATAGCACAAATGAGAACGTTTGTGCTATTTTGTGAGTTTCAGCAAGCTCATCTATCAGGCAATATCTGCTGAAATAAAGTTATCCCTCTTTCAAAGAAATCAATGAAAGGGGGATAACGTGTAATCGTTTCTTTCTTATGAATTAAAAATAGAAGTAATTACTTTTGGTTTTTTCTTCATATACAAGAAAATAAGTATGGCGGTAATACCTTCAGCGACAGGGAAAGTCCACCAAATTGCCTGTGCACCAAGGTATTTTGGCAATAATATGAGGGCAGGTATAAATAATATAATACTGCGAAGTAACATAATAGTTGTTGCGAGACGAATTTTTTCAATGGATTGGAAGAATTCTGCAAACACCATATTTATGCCAAGAAATACATACCCAATCGCAAAATGAGCAAAGCCTTGTGCAGCCATACTGCGAATGTCCATCGTACTGTCACCGAATAAAGCCATTAGCTGTGAAGGGAACAACGTGGCAATGATTGTCGTGCTTAAACCGAAAATAAGAGCGGTCCCAATCCCTATTTTCAAAAGTACGGTTAATCTCTTTATTAATCTAGCACCATGATGATAGCTGACTAGAGGCTGTAGCGCCATTCCGATGCCGAGGAATACGGTTAAAAGTACCGTATGAATATAGTTGACCATTGCATAGGCAGTAACGCCATTTGCTCCTAAATAGTGTAGAAATGTTACATTGTACAAAATAATCATGACAGCCATTGAAGCTTCCACTATAAAGCTCGGTAGGCCAATGGCAAATATTTTCTTTAAATCTGACCAATTAAAAAACTTTGATACGAATTTTAGCTCAGATTCATTCCGGAAGAAATGTAGGCATAGTACAGACATCCCTAAAATTGTGGAAATCGCAGTCGCTAATGCACAGCCGGTTACACCGTAATTTAATACGAAAATAAAAACATAGTTTAAAAGTATATTCAAAATTGATGTCGTAATTAAACCCATCATGGCAAGCTTTGGATTGCCATCATTTCGAATAAAAATACTTAATAAATTTTCAATCGTATAAAAGACGCCAAATAACAAAATAACATGCAAGTACTCTTGTACATAAGGATAGGTAACATCGCTTGCGCCAAATATATAGGCAATATCCTTTAAGTTTAATAAAAGTAAGGTAATTAATGTGACAACTACAGCCAACATCGCTATTAAAGATAATGTAAAAAGCTGATGTGCACGCTTTTTGTTGCCTTCACCCATTGATATGGAGTACATTGTGGCACCACCCATACCAATCCACAGCGAAATCGATAGAAGAATGGAGAAAATGGGTACGGCTATATTTACGCCTGCCAGTGCTGTAGGTCCAACACCATGACTGACAAAAATACCATCAACTAAAATATTGATTGACATCAGCAACATGCCAACCATTGCTGGAAATAAATACGATAAAAACAATGGCTTCAGTGGTCTAGTTTCAATAGAATTAATTGCTGTCAAGATTGTGTACCTCCTTTACCATCACCTTTTCTCCATGCTCATCGAGTTCACCATTGAAAATGAACCCAAATTTTTTATATAGCTGAATGGCTACTTTATTATTGTCATAGACACTTAAAAATAATTCCTGGCATTGATAATTCCCTACCAAAAAATGAATAAGCTGCTGTAAAAAATACTTCCCCAAACCTTTATGTTGAAAGCGTTCATCGATAAAATATCGATCCAGCCATACACGTTGCGCTTTATCCTCGTGTGGGAAAATCCCATACATAGCAAATCCAACCGCAATGTCGTCCTTATACAGTCCAACAGGTATGAAACGTCGATCGTTTTCAGCTTCCGTTAAGCATTGCATTGTCGTTTCAATAAAGTCTTGCTGATGATCAGCGATGCGCAATGCTAAAATTTCTTCTTTGTTTAAAGTAGTGATGTCACGAATTTCCGTGAACATAATGTCAAAACCTTTCTTTTTTTATTGTGGTTAGCTACAATTTAAGGTATATAGTAACTATATAGTCAAGGGAGGAAACTTAAAATGCTTAATCAAAATGTAAAGTTTTTTACAACAGGGGAGTTTGCTAAGCTTTGTAAAGTTAATAAGCAAACACTGATTTACTACGATCAAATAGGGTTATTATCACCAATCATGAAAGATAGTAAGGACTATCGTTTTTATTCCATTGCACAATATGATTTTTTTAGTGTGATCGAATTATTGAAGGCGGTTGGTATGTCGCTAAAGGAAATTCAGGAATATATGGCAGATAAATCACCCGAAAATTTCTTAGAATTAATGCATCAGCAAAAGGAGATTGTTGCGAAAAAGCGCCAAGAGCTTGCAATGATTGAAAATATTATTGATGTAAAAATTGATTCAACAGTGGAAGCACTACATCTTGATCTTAATAGTATTACAATCGAACATTTCCCTGAGGATACATTGTATTTAAGTAAAAATATTGAGGATTCCACAGAAGAACAGTTTGTTAAGGCAGTTTCTGATTTTATAGATGAGTTAGACCGTTCGCAATTGGATACTGGTTATCCAATCGGCGGTATTACAAAAAGAGAGCAAGTATTAGCCGGTAACTATGATAATTATTGTTACCTATATATGGAACAGCCCCATCCGCGTGAGGGTCATCCATACTTTAAAGCGATTGAAGGAGATTTTATTATTGGTTACCATGTAGGGCCATCTACTACACTAGGTGAAACATACCAACGATTATTTAACGTCATGCATGACAAGGACTACGAGCTAGGACAGTACGTTTATGAGGAATATATTTACGACGCAGTAATTAAAAATCGTGAGGAAGAGTATGTGACAAAAATTATGATGGAACTTGTAAAAAGACAAAAAGCGGAGTAAGGGATGCCTGTAGGAACTATCGTTAAAGATAAATCATTTTTTTGACTCCCTAACAAGATTGTTGACAAGTGCTTAAGCTCATCAACAACCTTTTTTTAATGTTTGGCTAAGTTAATTTCAGGATAGTTTTTCTGAATTTCTTCTAATAGATGTTCATTTGTGCCCTTCAAATTTTTATCAAAAAAGCCTGTTGCAATATAAGGAAAACCCTGTGTGCTAGATAATTGTTCAGTTAACGCGTCGATGTTCTCAAAGTAAGGAGATGGATGGCCGGTCCCTTTTTCGGCAGGATAATAAGCCTGTACCAACAACTCACGATTCATTTGACTACAAATTCTTTGCGCTTTACCATGGAGGAGACTATATGGTAAAAGCGCTAGAAAAAGATCGTTACTAATTTAAAGTTTTTGCATTATTAGCTATAATAGTTGTTACATTACATGGGGAGGAGAATATAAATGAATAAGGTAGATGAAACACGCGATCTTATTATTCAAACTTCCTTAGCTTTATTTAATAAAAAGGGTTATAGTCAAACTTCTATACAAGATATTATGACTGCCACTGGACTTCCTAAAGGTGCTATATATAGAAGGTTTGAAAACAAGAATGATATTGCAATTGCTTCATTTGAATATGCGGGCAGTATTATTTGGCAGTATTATTTTGAAGCCACGAAATTTATAGTTACTGCGACCGATAAATTAATAGCGATGTTTCATATCTACCAAGATGCTGTTAATAACCCACCAATCGAAGGAGGTTGCCCACTACTTAATACGGCTATCGAATCAGATTTTGGATTTCCGGAGCTTCATGAGAAAGCCTCAGAAGCCTACAATCGAACTGTGTTTTTTATACAAGGCATAATTGATGAGGGAATTCATACTAAGGAATTTCGGCAAGAGATGGATTCGTATTCTTTAGCATCCTTTTTGTTTTCGACTATAGAGGGTGCAGTGATGGCAAGCCGATTATCTTTAAATAATGAACATATGCACCATAGTGTGGACCAAGTAAAAATACTATTACAGCATTATACAGAAAAGAACCATAGTTAATATTCATGGTTCTTTTTTTGTATAGAAATATGTGGGGTTATACTATATAATGCTATTTAAGGACCGAACCGTCCGGTCCGATTTGTATAAGAGGTGAATCTTTCATTCTTTATAAATAATGAAGTTAAAAGGAGAGGTTAATATGAAGGTCGTAATTATGCTTTACGATGGAATCACAGCGTTAGATGCAATTGGTCCGTATGAAGTATTCGCAACAGTAGAGGGCATGCAAGTAGAGTTTGTCGCTAAAAATAAAGGTTTAATAAAATTAGATTCTAAAATGGGATACTTACATGCAGATTTAAGTTTTTCTGAAGTACCATCAGCCGATATTCTGGTCGTTCCTGGTTGTCGTCCACCTAATTTTAAAGGGCCAATGAATGACGAAGAAACATTGCAGTGGATTCAGCAAATTCATGAAACGACTAAGTGGACGACTTCCGTGTGTAATGGTTCTCTAATTTTGAGTGCCGCAGGTTTGCTAAAAGGAGCGAAGGCAACCAGTCATTGGGGCTCCTTCGACATTCTAAGCTCTCTTGGTACCATGCCAACTGAAGAAAGGGTAGTTCGCCAAGGCAAAATCGTTACGGCAGCTGGTGTCTCTTCTGGTATCGACATGGCTCTTCAGCTAGTAGCGTGGGAATGTGGAGAAGATATTAGTAAATCAGTCCAATTGTTATTAGAATACGATCCTATGCCTCCGTTTGATGTGGGTTCGCCAAAGAAAGCACCGGCTCCTATGGTAGGGCAATTAAAAATGATGCTTGAAGAACTTGCGAAACAAGAGCCACATTTATAGCGCATAAAATAGGAATGAGGGGGACGATTTGACTATCGTCTCCTTTATTTATTGATTGCAACGGTCAAGCATAAGGTGCCCTCCTAGTGATACATTTGGTGCTTTTCTGAACCAATCATCATCAACTGTCTTTTTTTGTTTAATGTAAGTAATGAATGGGACGATTGCATGCATCGGACATGTGGTCTGACTATTTAATTTTGAATGTCATACAAATAAAATGTAAATCATATATAAAGGTGTAATTTTAGAATTGCAAAATAAAAGGAGTTTCACCTAATAAGTCAAAGTGTTTCTGACGATAAAAAAGCGAAGTATATTTAATAAACATGTTGGAACAGTCTTTGATTAGAGAAGAGGGTGGCACGGTATTTGCACTACTGAAACTGCGTAGCAGACGGTTTATTTGATGGAATATTTTTCTTGAGGACGGAGGGGAAAGTGTTGCAAACTTGGGTAGAGCGATGGGAAACGCTGCTAAAACAGCTTGAACAGCAGGGTGCAGTGGTGCATCCGCTTGAGATACAGCCAGCAGCTAACGAGGAAGAGCTGATAAAGGTCGAAGAAAGAATTGGTGTTCGAATTCCATCTGAGTTCCGGAACTTGCTACTAACGGGGGCTCGACAGGTGGGAGTGTATTGGTCGCTGCCAAATGAGGCGTTGGTTCCTAGTAATCTTGAAGATATGCCCTCTGGTGATTTTGGATGGAGCTTGGAAGGACTTGATTTTCCTTATTTCGGCAGCGATGATGATTTTTCAGATGAACATCATTATTTACAGTTCTATACTGCTGGCAACGGGGACGCGCTGCTTATTAGGATTGAAGACGGGTCTGTTTTGTATTGGGGGCATGAGGATGGTGAGTTCGACTTACTTGCACCAAGCTTCAATGCCTATATAGAGAGAGTTACAGCTCTTGGGTGCATAGGTGCAGATTGCGGTCAGCATCGTCAGTTTTGCGGAGAGGACGGTTTGGATTTGAGTCGTTCTAGCTCGCAAATATGGACGGATTGGCTTGAACAATATTTGACGCTAACTTTGGAGCAAGCAATGATTAACTTGGAATCGTTTCTTATTTATGTATCGATGCACGGAGCGGAGGACTCAAAAGTTCAGGAGGTATTTGCAAATTTTGATTCAACTAAGGTGTATCATGCGGTTCAATCTAATATAGTAGATTCATCGAAATCAATTCATATGCAAGCATGGAGTGAAGTGTTGGTACAGGTATGTGCAGCAGAAGCGGCAGATTGGGTAAGGTCGCTATGGGATAGCCAGACGGCTGTAGTTGGTGCGATTCGTGATTATTTAACAGCTCATTGCCTGCCAGCAGATGAAGGGCTACTGCTCGTTATTCAGGATATAGAGGAAAATCCGGTAAATTCATACATAGCTTTACGTCGACTATGCCATTTTCATAATCCCGAGATTATATCCTGGATGAGGCCGTATGTAACTTTCCCTATTGACGGTTGGGAAGAACTTCTAGTTGAATCACAGCCAAGCGCGGAGGCATTATTTGCATGGCTAAATGGAAGTGAGGCAGAGCGACAAACAGCGATACGCGCAGTCTGTCAAATGATGCACCGGCAAATTTCTCCTACAACACGAGTGGATAAGGAAAAATGGCGACAATTACTTACTGCGTGGAAAGAAAATGAGCTATTACGCAAAAATAAACAACTATTTGACCAAGCTCTCAATGCATTGAATAGTTGGTAAATTTCGGGTAATGAAATCTTTTGTGTGCTAAGGAGAGATGATATTGAGGCATTTCACTATATTTGCGTCCAAGAATGACATTGATGATATTGAATTTAATATTTCAACTGTTTTTGCTAAAGGTTTTGAAATGAAGAGAGAGGACAATGTATATTTTATCAAAACTAAATCGTTGTTTAAAAAAACTATATTTACGATAAGGGTCATTTCTGAAGATACGGATCCAAGTTACTTCGATAAAAATATACCTGGAATGATGGGATATTATAATGACATTCCTTTTGAGGATGAGAACCTCAAGGGATTGGTATTAACACAAATATCCGTTTTAAATACGGTGGTTGCCATCGAAATGGACAAAGATATGAATGAGGAACAGATGCAGCGATTTACGAGGCTGCTATCGAAAATGGGAGGAATTGGCTTTTTACCAGATGGTACTTTATTAGATCAAGAAGGGATTGTTATTGTGTATCCAAATGGGGAATCTGGGTCTGCTAATTTCAGACCACATGGTTGTACAAAAAAGGTAATGGGGCATGAGGTACCATCTGATGAGGGGGAACTAAGAAAGAACAAGACAGAGGCTTATTTAAATGAAAATGGGATATCCTTTAATCATTCCTTACCTCAGCTCGCGCCTATAGAGCAATGTCAGTTTAAAACGCATGAAGATATAGCCAGGAGAGCTGTCGCTTTGTTAATTGTCATTCAATACGCTTGTGATGTAGCGCAAGGTGACAACATCCAAGAATCCAAAGATTTTTTCGTTAATATGCTGCAAAGGTATGACGTGAGAGAATTCTTAACTGATAATGAAAGCAATTTTCTACAGGCTGAAGAACCAAGTAGGCAAGAGGCGGTCAATATTTCTTGGCAATATGAAGCATACTGGGTACTTGTTTGGGCCCTAGGTCTTGTAGATACGCTGGAATTTCCTGATGATGTATGCGACTGTGCTTATGCAATTAAAGTTGTTTCTAACCACGAAACATTTGAACAGTTCTACCTCAATACTACGATGCGTAGCACAGAAGAAATACTGGATGAGGCCGATAAAATTTATAGACTGCACTGGGCATGCGTAGATAGTCGAATAAAAGGGCAAGAATGTCCTGCCGGCATGAACGAAAGCATTGTCACAGAAAGACGCAGGGGATTATTCTGGATGGTGGGTCATCGTAATGAAGGCTGGGATAATATTTCGATGGATACCTAGAAGATGATAACGAAAAGCAGGCCAAGGATCTTTTCCTTAGCCTGCTTTTTTCAATAGATAGATGGAGAGACGGATAAAATGGTCGAACTGACGGATAAAAAAGTGAAAGTGACGGATAAGATGGTCAAAGTGACGGATAAAATAGCAAAGCGAACCGATACAATGCTCAAATTCTTCTACTTTATATAATTCGGCATACTTACCTTGTCAATCAGAAGAAGTCCATCATATTGATCGCGTGGAACAAGACTTTCCTGCATAATTCCCCAACTATATGCTAAACGTGGTTCAAACATCCACGAATTTCCTCGTTCATTTTGACGATTGCGTAAGTCTATGAAGGTGTAAGGTTTATTTGTCGATGAAAGAATATCTTCGACCGATCCTTTTGCTAGGGGCAAGACTTTCATAGGTTCACGCATATTGTTTGCCGTTTCTCCTCCAGCCATATATAGACCAAGTACATAGCTATATTTTTTATAGATATCTGGTAGAAGTTCCCCCATTAATTTTACCGGATAAGGAGAACCCATAACTTCAGATTGGACTTTACGAATATGGTCATTATGAGCCCAAACAATAAATTTCTCTGTCGGGTAAATTTCTGTTGATAACCAAAGCAAGTTTTCTAGCATGGCTTGATCTCGCCATTCCATCGTTTTAAAAAATGACTCAGGGTTATTTTGCTCGATTTCAATATTTGATTGAATCGTTAATTCCACATATTCGTTTGCTAAACGAATACGATCAGTTAAAGTTCTTTCCATAAGTTTTACAATATGTGGTTCATTCGGATAAGCTAACTTTAATTCTGCTTCCTTGGGCTTCACCTGTGATTTTACCTGCGTATATACATCGATGATACTTGGCTTTGCTTTTTTATAACCTTGTAAATCCTTGCTAGCGCTCCATTCCGCTAACTGCTCTTCTACGTCACTGAACTGTTTAGCTAGTTCACTATTTTTTAACCAGTCACCGTTTGTAAATGCACCTTGTTGCTGAATATCAAATCCTGCCAAAACGAGTGGCTTATCTGTTTGTTGAGTTTTCTTAGCATAGTCAAACAACGGTAGTGTTTCCTTTGTCCACCAAACGCCAAAAATAGCATCCTTCATCGTTTGTTGTGCGGCTTGCTTGTCAATTTGTCCTTGGGCATTCATTACATTGCCCATACCACTTTCAAATGCAAGAACGTTGTAACCCATTTCTTGATGTAAAAATTGGATGATACGCGTTTTGGCAAGGTTAAATTCAGCCACTCCATGGGAGCTTTCACCTAAAAAGACAATGCGTTTATCATGTAATAATGGCTTTAACATATCTAAATCATCAAAGTGATTAGATGGAATCTGCTGTTTTTCTAGTTTTTCTGGTTGAATGGACGTTAAACTATAGGCATGGTCGTTCACCCAACTTTTCCATTCTTGTAGTGTTTCATTTGATGTGCGAGCTTGTTTAACATCTAAATGATTATTTTCCACTGCCGTTTGCTCTGTAATAGCAGGGACAGCCGCTGAGGCATTGGTTACATTGGCGAAGCTTAGTAAACTAGTAAAGGCTACACTTAATGAAAGCAACACCATTTGTTTATTTCTTTTTTGCTTATATGGCTTCATCAAAATTCATCGGCCCCTTTCTCTTGTTGAATCCAATTATAATGAGTAAAGTTTAAAATTCTGGTTTGACTTGTTTAAATTTAGTTTAAATTCCGGATTCTTCTTAGTGTCGATTTATATGTAAGATGACGGAGCGGACAAAAAAACACCTTGAGATGCGTACATGAAAAATCTATACACATTTCGGAAGGTGTGTTCTGTTGTCTTATTTGTAGTGGTATGCGCTTGCTCGCGGAGTATTGCGCTGCATTTGATTAAACCATGCTTGATCTTTTTTCTCTTGATTTAACGTACTAACGATGGATGATGAACAGCTAACACAGATTTTTGCTTGTGTAATTTTCCCGCAACGTTCGCAAGGTGCGCCGAGGTTGGGGAAGATTGTCTTTTTTAATTTTCCTGCTTTAACCCATTTATAAAGTAAGTCGCATGACACGCCTGTTAATTCAACAACTTCATCGTTCGTTAAAGTGCGATGATTTTTTCTTAGTAAAAAATGATGTAATTCTGAAAAAATATCTTCTTCTCTCGCATCAATTTTTTTGCCAAACAGCTGCATTCTGTTCCCTCCTCGATTACATCAATTGATGATTTCCCCTATATTTTCATTTACGTGGATTGTTTGTTCATCATATTTATAATTTTCCCAACGATTACGAGCAAATTTTCTATATTTGTTGGATATACTGCGGTCTGAAATTAAGCGAGAGAATCCTTTTTTTGCTTCAGCCATATCACCAATTCGTAGGCTTAGTTCTGCATGTAAGAATTGAATACGTTCCTCACCCTCTTGGTTGGAAGCAAAAGATTTACTGTAAAAATCTCTAGCGGCAAAGAGATAGTGTATTTCAGATTCATGTTCATTTTTTAATCGGTAAAGCCAAGCTATTTTTAACGCGAAATTTGCCATTAAAAGAGGCTCTTCCATCGATGCCCTCGATACGAGGTATGCTAATTTATAGCTTACAATTGCGTCATCTATAGATCGTTCCTGACAAATATTCATCGGTTTTTGCAGCTCTTTAATGTACAATTCATCGATTAACAGCATGAAAGGCCCATAAGTTCTTGTCATGGACTTATGGTAGGCATATCCACAATGTGGACAAACGGCTACTTCATAAAACAATGGATTCAAGCCTTCATAAATTGGCATGAAGTCTGTTTGTTCCTCAACTATTTTATAGCGATTTGGACGTACCTTATAGGTAGTAAAATGTTTTTTGCAAAATTTACACTCTACATTACTTTCATAGTAGTAAATGTTAAAAGCCATATGATTCAACTCCTTTGCAGCAAATTCATTATTATTTCTTTTGTTCTATTTATAGAATGTATATGCTCGTTCAATATATTTAATTAACTAACTCTTATTTTAACAATTCTATGTTTATTGGTATACTCCTTTAGAATTATTAAAATAATATTCGTTCATATTTATGTTGTTTTTATGTACGTTAAGTTTTTTCTGAAGTGTACTTGTAATAGCATTTATCGATGTATTTGACATAAAGTTAAATTGTTTATGATAGTTTGTGAAACCGAACGTGATCATTTATTTGGAAAGCATATTTTTGTGCTTTGGAGCTAAATATTTTTGAGTTCAACTCTTGCTAGATGTAGGTTAATTTAACTACTTGTAGATTTTATAATAAATTCAACTCGTTTTTGTGGAAGGAGACTAATAATGGATTGTAAAATTGTGTTTTTTGATGTAGATGGAACGCTCATTAATTATGAGGATGGAAGTATCGTGAAAAGTACTAAGACAGCTCTACAGTTATTAAAAAACAAAGGGGTTCGGCTAGTAGCTGCTACGGGCAGACCGCTATCCATGTGTCAGGAATTAGTAGCCTTAGGTATCGATACGTTTATTACAGCTAACGGTGCGTATGTTAAGCACCAAGATCAAGTAATTCATAAAATACCTCTTGCGAAAGAGATTGTGCGAACAGTAAAAGATTTTGCACATGAAAATAAGCAAAGTCTTACATTTTTTACAGAACAATTATCGATGAACGGTGTACATAATCCAACAACTTTAAATGCAATGAAAGAAACACTATCTTTAATTGATTATCCAATGATTAATGAAGATATTGTGAATCAAGAGGTCTACTTAATGTGTTTATATGTGAATGAACTGATGGAGAAACAGTACAAGCTACAATTTCCTAATTTAAAATTTGACAGATGGCATCCAAATATCGTCAATGTTTTGCAAGATGATGTTTCAAAATCGATTGCTGTTAAAGCTGTGTTAAATTACTTCCAGTTAAACTCTCACGAAGCCATTGCTTTTGGTGATGGGGACAATGATATGGATATGTTAGAACTAGTTGGATATGGTATTGCGATGGCAAATGGTAGTGAAAGATTAAAAAGTAGTGCTGACTTTGTAACGAAGAAATCCACTGAGGATGGCATTGAGTATGCACTCCGTAAACTGCAATTAATCTAAGTCATCAAGCTTATAGAGAGCCCCCTTTAGAAGAGGGCTCTCATGCATAACCAACTGAAGTCAATTTCCTCATCTTAAAGGCGATATTCGCCATTTGCACTTAGCACCATGCTAAGGCAGATTGCTGGGACTACATAGGGAGTTTCCGAATTCGATAAAAATACATGAGTAATAAAGCAGGATTTTACACTCCTGCCAATCACCAATGTAAATTCAACGTTAGTCCGCAACAATCGCTTTCAGTAAAAAGTACTCGAAGATTATCAGGTGTATATTTAGCGTCGAATTTAATGGTGATACCTGTTGATGCAATTAATTTATCGACTTCTGTTTTATTTGAAAGTTGCGCGGCGTTCATAAGATTATGGGCAAATTGCTGTGACTCATTAATTTTATCCGTAAGTAATTGGGCTTGCCGTATAATAGTCTGAACCCGTTTTGCAGATGCCACCAACTTATGTGTATCCACAGGGGGAAAGGGGCTGTTGTTGGCCGGATTTGTCGGCATTGCTAGATGTCTAGGAAATGGACTAGGCGTAGGATTATTGGGTATTACCCATGAGGGATAATGATTGGAATAGACAAAATACGGATAAGGATTGTAATACAACTGAATTCCTCCTATCCAATAGCTGATACCCTATCTTATGAAAGATAATGACGTTAGGTCCCTAAATGGACTTTAAAAGCATCCTTTTAGATGTCTTACCCAAGAACATGTAAGACATCTTCTATTTTTTTGCTGTGGGAAAGTACGCCGTAGTTCATCCACGTTAAAAAATCCACTTCATAAACGCAATGATTTTTCACCGCTGAAAGGGCAAGCCATGTAGGTGAGGTTAAAATATTTCGTTCCTCTCCTTCAAAAGTAGAATGCTGTTTATCGAATGTTATGAACAGATGATGGGCATCAAGTTTACTAAGTTGATCGTTCGTCAATGCGCATCTTCTTGTGTGGTGAGGCATATTCCAGACAAGCGGATGGGGCATCAAACCTAAATCTCGATATAGAATGGGCCCTGTGTAGCCGCATTCTGGGCCAGCATAAAGACTAATACCATTTGCTGAAATACGAAGAAAGGCAACGGTTTGTCCATAAACAGATTTACTTAAGATTGTTCTGGCATCGTGGACAGTGTGCTCATATTGCCTAATGACATCTTTCATGATGGCGGTTCGGCCTGTTAGGTCTGCAATTTTATAGAGTGTTGAACGCCAGTCCTCACCAGGGTGCGAGAAAAGACAAATGGGCGCTAACTGATTTAAATGGTGGCAAGTGTCCCAGCGCTCTACACCAGCATTTAACATAATTAAATTTGGTTTATATTGTAAAATCTGCTCCATGTGACCGTCGGCTACATCAATATCCGGCACTTCTTGTAAGCCCAAGTATTCTTGTTTTCCCCATTTTGCATGGCTAAATTGGGCAATGGGTGTAATGCCTAATGCAACTAAAAAATCTTCTAAAAAAGGAGCAAAAATGCGAATGCTGTTGCTGTGACTTTTACGATATTGTCCTGGAGAGACACCGACATGTTCTTTAAAGCGACGGTTAAAATAATATTCATTATTAAATCCAACAGTTTGACTGATCTCAAATATCCGATCATTAGTTGTGCTAAGTAATTGTTTTGCACGGTCAATGCGAATATTGTTTAAATAGTGAAGTGGAATGTGGCCAGTGATTTCTTTAAAGAGACGAGAATAATTCCACCGAGGAACATCTGCAATATGTGATAATTGTTCGACAGTCCAATCCTTTTCATAGTGTTCGTGGATATAGTCAATGGAATGTTCAACAGATTGGCGGTCATCTTTTTGGTGCAATTTAGGTAGATTCTGTTGAAGAATGAATAGCATAAATTCTTGAAATCGAACATGCTGCTCAAATATTGAAAGTTCATCAATCATTAAGCGGTTGCGATAAATAATCTCTAGCTGATTATTACATTGTGAAACGGGAAGGCAACGTAGTTCACCTATAATAGAAAAGATTTCATGGACGTTGGGTTGTCTTAAATTTCCCAAACTCATAGTTGTAAACGACAATTGATAAAAACTAAAATACTCACTTTCAACGTTAATTTCAGTCATGTTATCTGGAGAAATAATAACGCATTTACCTTCATCAAGTTTAATAGTTTCCCCAGCTACTACTAGTTTTCCATGGCCATTATTAATGATGAATAATGTATAATCATTGTTATTATTTGTCTGCCATCGCCTTTCTGAGAATTGAGCGAAATACAATATTTCTTGTAATACGTACATAAACGGTTGGTTCCCCATTGCATCCTTCATCCTTTCTATATTTTTATGAAAACAACAGAAAGAAAGCCCTTAGAGAGCTTTCTATTTTACAAGAAGATTCAGTTATTTAACAAACCATTTTTCAAGATCATCATATTTTAATAAGTTTGCTGTAATAGCTCCTGATTGCCAATATGTTCGATTTGCGATATACACATGACCATTTTTTACTGCGGGTACCGATTTCCATAGCGTGCTATCAAGCCATTGAACTGCCTCTTGATTTTCCTTCGATTCCCATGTTCCTTCAGAAGGGAAGATGATAATATGATCCGCATCCAAATTGGGAATAGCCTCTTCAGATAAAACTTCTTGGAATTCCTTCATATCACGCACCAAAGGATGTGGTGTTAAACCGGTTTCTTTGTAAACATTCCCTGTGAATCGATTTTCGATGCCAAATAAAGCTAAAGTTTTATCTCCAACGTTTAAACGTAAAACGGCTACTGTCTCGTCACCTAAAGAGGCATCTAATTCAGTTTTTAACGAAGTTACTCGCTCTTCATACTGTTTAACAACCTCATCCGCTTTTTCTGATACGTTTAAAACATCTGCAATTGTTTTTACAATATCTCGAGGATTTTGGAGAATTTCTTCTTTTAATCGATAAGTTGGTGCAATTTTTGAGTACTTTTCATATTTCGCTGAATCGACTGCTCCGTCTACAATGATTAAATCTGGCTTTGCTTCCAATAGAGCCTCTATACTGCCTGTCACATCGAACTTAGGTACATCTAAATTTAAATACTCTTGTATACCCCATGTTGGATGATACCATTGGATGACTGGCTTTATATCAAGAGCGCTTAAATAATCTTCTAAGTATACGGCTGCGACTCTCTGTGGATGGGCAGGTATTTCGACTTTACCAAACGCATCCTCTACGATTCTAGTTTCTACTGATGATGGATTTTCTTTCGACTCAACTTTTTGTTCGTTAGAACTACATGCTCCTAAAATGAACGTCAGCACCAATAAAAGTGCTAACGAAAAATATTGACCTCTACGCATAGCTATTCACTCCTATAGTTTAAGTACAGATACACTGTGAAAAAATGTAATTTAGAATGATAATCATTCTCGTTTGGTTCAAATAAATTATAGGACACATTATTAAAACAAACAATACACATTCTCTAGATGTTTCTTATACAAACTTGAGAATTATCGTGAAGAGGTAGCAGCAACTACAAACCTTATTTTTTATTTTTGTCTAAGAGTAGCCAAATTAATGTAACGAAAGCAGCTAGCAGAACCATTAAGAACCCGTACATGGGTGTCTGCGATAAAGAAAGATGGTCAATAATTAACCCACCTAGGTAAGATCCTAGGAAAATGCCTATATTAAATGCAGAAATATTTAACGCTGAAGCCATTGTAGTAGCTGAAGGTACATGTTTTTCTGCTAGCTGTACGGCGTATAGTTGTAAGCCAGGTACGTTCATAAACATAAACAGTCCCATTATAAGGACCATGATTAAGCCGAAAATATGTGATTGCAAGAAGAAATTAATACCCAGTAGGGATAAAGCAAGGCCAATAAAGATAATGAAAATAGCACGTAACGGGTTGTTATTTGCAAAGTGACCACCCAATGTATTACCAATGGCCACACAGATACCATATACGACTAAAATTATTACGATCGCGTGAGAAGAGTAGTCCAAGTGTTGTTCTAGAATAGGCGATACATACGTGTATACTACAAATACACCACCGTAACCAATTGCTGTAATGAAAAAAATTAAGAGCATACGTAAGTTACCCAAAACTTTTCCGATATCACGCATTGAAACAGGCTCACCTTTTGACAAATTACTTGGCACAAGTAAAGCATTGCTTATTAAACCAATTAAACCGATTAGTACAATGAAAATGAAAGACATTCGCCAGTCTGTCACTTGACCGATGAAAGTCCCTAATGGAACACCTGTGACAGTTGCTAGTGTTAGTCCTGTAAACATAAACGCAATTGCACTTGCCCGTTTATTTGGCTCTACAACCTCAGCCGCTATGACAGAGGCAATGGACATAAATACACCATGTGCCAGAGCTGAAATAATACGCCCAATTAGTAATATTGAAAACGTAGGGGCTAGAGCAGCCAGTAAATTCCCTACAATAAAAAGTACCATGACGAGCAATAGAACATTTTTTCGACTGATTCGAGAAGTTAAAGCAGTTAGAAGAGGTGCACCAATGGTTACACCTAATGCATATATTGAAACCGTCAAACCTGCCGTACTTAACGATATATCCAAGTCATTTGTAATGAGGGGAAGAAGCCCTACACTTATAAACTCTGTTGAACCTATACCAAACGCACTAATTGCTAATGCAAGTAACGTTAGTTTAGCATTCAGTGCTTTTGTTGTTGTCATAATATTGCTAACTCCTTTGATTTTTTTTATAGTGTGTAGTAATATTCATAGGTATCAAAAAGTTGTGTAGAGTACTTTTAGTTACTTTTGGATATTACAGGAGGTTACTATGAAAAAAGTTTATAATATTGGTGTTGAAGCTACTCTTGAAGTAATAGGTGGGAAATGGAAACCGGTCATTCTGTGTCATCTCATTCACCATGGAAAGATTCGCACAAATGAATTTCGTCGGTTAATTCCAGGAATATCCCAAAAAATGTTGACGAGTCAATTACGAGAATTAGAGCAGTCGGGATTAATTAATCGTAAGGTCTTCAATCAAGTACCGCCAAAGGTTGAATATTCATTAACACCCTATGGACAAGAAATGGATCCGGTGCTGAACTTACTGTGCACTTGGGGTGAGAAACACATTGAGCTATTAATTGATAACGGTGAAGATGTCCATTTAATGCAACGAGATGAAGATATTGCAGTTAAGCAAACCTCTTAAAAATAGCAAAAGAAGCTTTCTAGTATAATTGAATCTGCTAGCTTTCTGCGGGTGAATTGCAGGAGCCTCGCAGATTCTTTTTAACTTATGGTAGCAGTCATTTTGGTCGTTCTACTGTTATAGTAATTGTTCTTTTCATTACATGACAAAATCAAATTCTTCTGGGTCTGGTCCGACGCGTTTATCTAAATTCATGGCATGAATGCATGCTATTTCTTCATCATTTAAACTGAAGTCAAAGATGTTGGCATTTTGAATCATGCGTTCTTTACGTGCTGATTTGGGAATGGTTACGATGCCACTTTGGATATCCCAGCGTAAAATAACTTGGCTAGTAGACTTACCATATTTTTTTGCTATTTTTGAGATTGTCTCATCTTCAAGAAGTCCACCTTGCATTAATGGAGCCCAAGCTTCTAGTTGAATTTTGTGCTCATGGCAAAATGAACGTAGCTCTAATTGTTGTAATCGTGGATGGAATTCCACTTGGTTAATAACTGGAGTGATGCGGGCTATTTTTAATAGATCTTGTAAGTGTGAGACATTGAAGTTACATACACCGATTGCTTTGATTTTTCCTTCCTCGTATAAGTCCTCCAGTGCTTTCCAAGATTCCATATATTTGTTTTTACCTGGCCAATGAATGAGATAGAGATCTAAATAATCTAATCCTAATTTTTGCAAGCTCTCTTCGTATGCTGCGATTGTCTCGTCATAGCCAAGGCCATCATTCCATACCTTTGAAGTAATGAATAAATCCTCACGTTTTAAACCAGTAGATACCAATGCTTGTTTTATACCCTCACCAACGCCTACCTCATTGCCATAAATGGCTGCGGTATCTATACTGCGATAACCAACCTCAATCGCTTTTTTCACCATTTCTGCGGTAGCATCGTTTTCAACTTGGAATACACCTAGTCCTAGACCAGGCATTTTTAAGCCATTGTGTAATGTGATTGTATCTTGTAAATTATTTATCATTTTCAGTCCTCCATTGTGGTTTGTTCTTTGTTGCTTTTTTATTATGCTTTTGTCTAGAAATAAAAAAAAGTACGCACTTTTTGGTTTCATAGAAACGCGGAGGTTCCTATTGTGTTATATCAATGATCCACAATGAAAAAAATTTATAACTTGTATATTTTTAACCTTATAATGCTAGATAAAATATGGAGGACGACACAAAAAAACAAGTGCCTTCCTTAAGTTTTTAATAGACGATTAATGTGATTTTAATCAGTTTTCATAGTGAAAATGGGGTGGTGTTAAAAGCATGAACTTTGACTTCGTGATAGGACATGCAAAATTTGCTTCTACTAGTCAAAATAATATGGAGCGCTGTGGATTGAAGATGGCTAATACAAAAAGTATTTGGACAGATGTCAATTAAATAAATAATAAGATGGGACTGTTGATAAAGATAAAGGGGATTTACGTGCAGAAATAGAATTAAGTAAGGAGACTGTAGAAAAGGAGATTACGAGATGAACCGATTAAATTTAATAACTTTGGGTGTTAAAGATATGGTAGAATCATTAACATTTTATCGTGATGGACTTGGATTTGAAGTATTTGTATATGGAGATGAGTCAAGCCCAGATGTAATTTTCTTTAATAATGCAGGCACAAAAATTTCACTGTTTCAAATGGATCGCTTAGTAAAAGATATTAACGAAGAAAACCCGCTAGAATTAGGTAAGGGCTTTGCAGGAATTACCCTTGCCTATAACGGAAAATCAAAAGAAGAAGTCGATGAAGTATTTTTGTTAGCTGAAAAAGCGGGGGCGAAAATCGTCAAGAAGCCAGAATTAGTTTTTTGGGGTGGGTATAGTGGCTATTTCCAGGACCCTAACGGCTATTATTGGGAAGTTGCATATGGCGATAGCTGGGAGTTTGATGACAACGATATGTTGATTATTACAGAGAATTAAAACGTTTCTGGCGTGTTTTGAAATTTTTTTTCAAAACATGCCTTTTTAAATTCCAGGTAAATTGAAAGGCTGACAATTTTTTCAAAGATAAATTTGAGATCATATAGAAATGTAGGATTATGATTTGAGTTAGTGTTTTTGTAAATGTATAATACAAAATATGGATTTTTGGTGTGGACATTTATTCCTGAAAACGCAAAACACCATTTTGGGAGGATAAAAATTGTTTCGTATATTGTACATAGAAGATGAAAAAGAGATAGGACAGTGGGTGGCAAAGGATTTAACGGAAAGAGGATATGAGGTAACGTGGCTTGAGTCTGGTGAAGAAGTTGAGAAATACTTAGTATCCGTAGACATTGTTGTATTGGATGTCATGCTACCGGGATTAGACGGATTTTCTATTGGCAAGAGAATCAAGAGGGAAAATAAAGAATTACCAATTTTAATGCTATCAGCCCGTACTGCTGTAGAGGATAAAATAGAGGGCCTGAATTTTGCTGATGATTATTTAACAAAGCCCTTTCATCCAGATGAGCTTGTCGCACGTCTTGAAGTATTACTAAGGAGATATCAAAAGAATGATGATGTGCTAGAACTGCAGCATCTAAAAATTCATACGAAAGATATGCGTATTATTAATAAACAAACTAATGACGAGATTCAATTAACAGGTAAGCAGTTTTACTTATTACAGTTTTTCATTCGCCATTTAAATCAAATATTAACAAAAGAACAGCTCTATGAAGGAGTTTGGGGTGAAAGTTACATAGAAGGTGATAAAACATTAATGGTCCATATTCGATACTTAAGAGAAAAAATTGAAGTAAATCCAGCTAAGCCAATGATTATTGAAACGATACGTGGCATTGGCTATAGGGTGAAATTATGAAATTTTTGCGCCCATTTTTTTTTCTGCGATCATTATTAGCTAAATACATGTTGATTATCCTGATAGCTATGTCAATTACTCAGATAGCTTACTTTGTTATTGCCTTTTTTGCGTTAGAGATCACTAAAACCGGGCAAGATGGAAGTTTGAATGAGGTTAACCAAGAGAGCAATGTTGAGGAAAGATGGCACGATGAAGCGAAGCGTATACAAAATTTTACGGATGAAACGATTACACAGCATTTCGAAAGTTGGAAGCAGCGATACCCGAAAGCAGCAATGTTTTGGATAAGCGAGGATGGCACATTACGCTCAAAAGTGAATGTCCAGGAGCAGCTACCGTTAAAATGGACCCCCTCCTTTACAACAAAATTTATCAAAGAGCGTTATGGAGGAAATCCCTTTACGGTTATTGCCTTTTTAGGGGAGGATGAAACAAATGGTTTTATTGTTTTAGAAATTCCTAGAGATGTATTTAATCCACCACTCGTGAAAGTTTATGAACAATATGGGGCCTTCGTATTATTAGGTGTTATTGTGATTGTTCTATTTTTTATTAGTGTATCCTTTTTATTCTTTAGAGGGATTCGAAAACGCTTATTAAAACTGCAGGATGCGATGGAAATTCGAGATGTAGATGGACTTCCCATTGAGATTCATGTGAAAAAGCAGGATGAAATTGGACAGCTCGAACAAACATTTAATCATATGGTTGTTGAACTTAGAGAAAGTAAACATCGTGAGATGAAGGAAGAGCAACTCCGGCGAGAACTAATCGCTAACTTGTCACATGATCTACGTACCCCTTTAACGAAAATACGTGCTCAAGCTTATTCCATCAGTAAAGAGGATTTATCAGAAGAAGGCAAACAAGCGATTAAGGCAATGGAAACTTCCGTTGTGAATATTGACGGATTAATCGAAAATTTAATGTCATATACACTGCTCATGGCTAGTAGATATATCTTTGAGCCAAAGGAAATTGATGTGATTCGATTTGCACGAGAGCAAATGACGACATGGTATCCAGTTTTCGAAAAGGAAGGCTTTGACATTGATATCGAGCTACAGGCATTTGATGATAATAAGTGGCTGATTGACCCGCTTTGGTTAGGACGCATATTTGATAACATTTTCCAGAATGTACTACGACATGCGAATAGCGGGAAATATATTGGCGTAAAAACAGAATCTACAGCATACTATGATGCATTTATCTTGAAGGATTACGGAAAAGGAATGAAAAATGAATCAAATGCAAAAGGTGCCGGCATTGGTTTATCCATTGTTGACATAATGGTGAAGGGTATGGAACTAGAGTGGGATATTACTTCCAGTGAATCCGGCACAGAAATCAAAATTAAACGTTTTAAATAGGTTACCTGATAAGAAAATCTGCGAGACTTCAGCGAAAAGAGTCTGCAGATTTTTTTATCTAACCGCAATGTCAGCTTTTTTAAACAAAATTTAAACTTTGCCCTTACCTGCTTTTAAACTTCGTTTTCTATGCTTAATAAAGAGGTGAGGGAAATGGAATATATCGTACAAACAGAAAATCTATCCAAACGTTTTGGTAAAGAGCAAGCTGTAGCAGGCATGGATTTAAAAATACGCAAAGGTGAAATATATGGATTTTTAGGGCCAAATGGCGCCGGGAAAACAACGACGATTCGTATGCTTCTAGGATTGATGAAGCCATCATCCGGGACAATTAAAATCTTCCAAAAGGATATAACGAAAGAACGAATAAATATTTTAGCGAAAGTCGGTTCATTGGTAGAGAATCCATCCTATTATCCACATTTAACGGCCTATGAAAATTTAGAAGTATTAAGAAAAATTTTAGGTGTACCAAAAGCGCGTATCGATGAGGTGTTAGAAATTGTTCGATTAAAGGATGTCGCTAACAAAAAAGTAAAGGGTTTCTCTCTTGGCATGAAACAACGTTTAGGTATTGCCGCTTCCCTTTTACATAATCCAGACTTACTAATTTTAGATGAACCAACAAATGGACTTGATCCATCTGGCATTATTGAAATGCGGAATTTAATTAAACGACTGCCTGCGGAATACGGGATGACAATTATTATTTCAAGTCATTTGCTGTCAGAAATCGATCAAATGGCTACTACAGTGGGCATCGTCACGAAGGGAAAAATGATTTTCCAAGATTCGATTGAAGCCATGCGCACCTATGCACAGCCAAAGGTTTCTTTCAAGGTAAGTAATAGCGAGCAAGCATGGCGTACCCTCGTTGCGAATGGCATCAAGGCAGAATATAAAGAAGGGCAAATTTTAATGGGTGAATGCTCGGATGAAAAAGTAGCACATATTGTTCAAATCCTTGTGCAAGAAGGAGTTTCCATTTATCGAGTTGAAGAGGAAAAAAGATCCTTAGAGGATATTTTCCTTCAAATGACAACAGGAGAACAAGCGATATGATAGGAAAACTGTTGACGGCTGATTTTTTGAAGATTAAACGAAAAGGATTATGGTTTTTAACAGCTTTAGGTCCTACTGGTGTTGTTGCACTTCAGATGGTCAATTACGGGATCAGGAAAGACTATTTGTTACAGCAAAGCGAGGATGATTGGGGCTATTATTTATTAAATGTCCATTCTTTTACACCGCTTGCCCTTGTACTAGGTATCGCAATTTTAACATCTTTTATAGCAAGCATCGAAAATGAGACAAATGCCTGGAAGCAATTAATAGCTTTACCTGTGTCTAAATTAACTGTGTATCTATCAAAATTTACGGTATTGGCAACATTGTTACTGCTGTCTTCCACACTATTAATGGTATTTACTTGTGCTTATGGCATGTTTTTAGATTTGGGTGAAAGTGTACCATATATGGAGCTAGCTAAGTTTAGTTATTATCCATACTTTGCAGCATTACCGATATTGGCATTACAGCTCTGGATTGCGAGTGTTAGTCATAACCAGGGAATTCCCATAACAGTAGGAATTTTTGGCGTGATTTTTGCATATTCTGCGTACGTTTTGCCAGATTGGATGATTTGGAAGTGGCCGTCATTAATGAATGAATGGGATGAGCCCATCATCAATGTACTGTTCGGTCTTGCTGTAGGAATTATTTTGTACATTATTGGGATGATTGATTTTGCAAGAAGGGACGTGAAATAATGCGCGCTTTACTGCAAGCTGAATGGTATAAATTACGAAAATCAAAAATGGTGCCAATTATTTTGGCGGGGCCGATAATAGGTCTTTTTATAGGATTAACTTCAAACCTTGAAGTTGATAGTCATATAAATGAGTGGTATCTCACTTTATTTTCAATGAATTTAACGTACGCATTATTATTTTTACCGTTGATTACAGGTGTTTTCGCTAGTGTTATATGTAGATATGAACATCAATCGGGCGGTTGGAAACAACTTTTAGCATTGCCTGTAACAAGAGGGAAAGTATTCGTAGCAAAATATTTATTAATTATGATGCTGGTCATGACAATGCAAATGCTTTATTTATGTTCTATCTATGCAGTGGGCATGATGAAAGGCTTTACAGATCCTTTTCCAATGGAAATCGTTTGGAAGAGTATCCTTGGCGGATGGGTGGCTACATTACCTTTAGTTGCATTGCAGTTGTGGATGTCTATACTGTTTAAGAGTTTTGCCGCACCATTTGCTGTAAACGTTATTTTTACGTTGCCTGCCATATTTGCGATAAATTCTGAACAATTTGGACCTTACTATCCATGGGCGCAACCCTTTTCAATGATGTATATAGGTGGAAATACAGAGGATGTATTCTTTGTACCTTGGGATCAATTATTAACAGTAGTAGGGGGAGGGTTCATTGTATTTTTCCTTGGAGGTTATTTGTATTTCCAACGAAAAGCAGTATAACTTTTTCATATTGTAGAGGAGATTAAAATGCTATTTTCTAAAAAGAGTTTTATAGTTACAGCTATTTTTCTATCAGTTTTTTTAGCGGGATGTGGTAATGGTGAAGTACTTAAGGATGCTTCACAATATACTATGGCAATTGAAGATATCGATATTCCGGATGGTGTAAAAGTAATTGGATTTGGTGAAGCGACCCATGGAAACATTGAATTTCAGGCATTAAAGAAAGATGTATTTCAAGCATTAATTGATAATGAAAATGTTCGTGTCTTTGTTTTAGAAGGCGATTTTGGTGGTGCGCAGCAAATCAATCAGTTTATTTTGAATGGTGCTGGAACAGCGGAAGAGGCTGTGAGAGCTCTTGATTATGGCATATATCAAACTGAACAAATGATTGAATTTGTTCAGTGGATGCATGACTATAACAAGACGGCGGATGAAAAAGATAAAGTATATTTTTACGGTAATGATATGCAACGTTATGACTACAGTAAGCAGGGCGTTTTACATTATTATGAAGTGGTTAACAAAGATAGCGCAAAAAAATATGCCACACAGTTGGCTGACGTTTCTAATGAGACAATGCGAGAGTTATCCAACAATGAACTGAAAGAACTAAATGACGTCATTGACTCTATTATTACAGATTTACAGTCAAATAAGGCATCCTATATCAAACAATCATCTAATGATGACTTTACCTTTGCCTTACAATACGCCCAAATCATGAAGCAGCGTACACAATTGTTTTTACATGATAGTGATTATATGAATCTACGGGATGAATATTTAGCGAACAATTTGCAGTGGATTGTTGATTATGAAGCAGGTCGAGGGCATGACAAGGTACTTATGTCTGCACATAATGGGCATATCGAAAAAACATCCGCATCGTTGGCAGGTTATAAATCGATGGGACATTATTTAAACGAAGTATACGGAGAGGCGTATTTTGCCATAGGTACGGACTTTATGAACAATACGTTTCAGGCACAAAATGCTGGGTCAGGTGAGCGTAAAACCTATACACTAAAGCATCATAATGAATTAGTGGATGCATTTAGTGAGGTAACGGACAATATTTTCTATGTAGACTTCGAAAAAGCAAGTGAGTTGGATGAGTTAGCAGATATCTTGGCGAAAGAGCAAAAAATGGGCAATATAGGTGATGATTTCCGCCCTTGGTATAAGTTTTCAAAGATGCTTTATACAATTAAAATGACACCAGCAGATGCATACGATGGCATTATTATTGTCAAAGAAGCAACAGCAACATCAGTTATGGAATAACATACAATAAGCACCGATTTAGCAAGCACAATCAAAAATTCTTTCACATCATCTATTATGATAATTTGTGAGGTGAGCAATATGGAGTATAGTCAAGCAACACAAAGGGCCATTACCTATATCGAGGAGCATTTATCTGAGGAAATTCAGTTAGTGAACCTTCCAATAGTTGTCGGTTATTCGAAGTTTCATTTAAGCCGTATTTTTAAGCTAGAAACGGGCTTAACAATTGGAGAATATATTCGATTACGCCGATTAGCTACGGCTGCTTCCTATTTGTTGTACTCAGATGAATCCATTTTAATGATTGCTTTCGAACTCCAGTTTCAATCACAAGAAGCATTCACAAGAGCTTTCAAAGATGTGTACGCTTTGCCACCAGGGAAATATCGCAAATTAATGCAGTCATTAAGTATGAAAAAGGAGGAACAAGCGATGAACGTACAACAACCAATTAAAGGTTGGTTATTAAGCGGAGCGAATCCTGAGCTATATGAATTTCAAGTGGATGAAGCGGTATTTCATTCAGGAACTAAATCCGGTGTATTGTATGCTAAGGAAGTTGCGAGTAATGGAGAGCAATTTGCGACGATGATGCAAGGCTTTCAAGCACACGTCTACAAAGGAAAGCGACTAAAAATGTCGTGTTATTTAAAAACTGCACAAGCAACTAAATGTGGCGCATGGCTTCGCATTGATAACGGCACAGGAGATACCATTCAATTTGATAATATGGATAATCGGTCCATTCAAGGCACGACGGAGTGGAATCATTATTCAGTCGTGTTAGATGTACCGGAAGACAGTGCATCCATTTATTTCGGCGTACTGTTAATTGGTGCGGGAAAAGTATGGGCGGATGGCTTTCGTTTCGAGGAAGTAGATAAACAAGTGCCAACAACAAATATGCTCGCTCAAGAACAACTGCCAAAACAGCCTTTTAATCTGGATTTTAGCGAATAAGGTGGGATAAAGGTTATCTTTGGAATTTCTCTTGTGGTGAAGTATTGATTGCCTCTAATTTGTGAAAGATAACAACAGAGGAGGTGGGATACGATGGCACAAGAGATTTTATGTGAAGTCAATAACTGCACGTATTGGGACTCTGGAAACAAATGTACTGCAGAAGCTATTTACGTTGTTAGTCAAAAAGGTCAACAGGCTTCCAATAGT
This sequence comes from Lysinibacillus sp. UGB7, assembly GCF_049058285.1. Lineage (NCBI taxonomy): Bacteria > Bacillati > Bacillota > Bacilli > Caryophanales > Bacillaceae > Lysinibacillus > Lysinibacillus sp. UGB7. Next base: position 55,963 of record NZ_JBMGUV010000014.1, on the reverse strand, counting down.
GAGGATACGGATTGTAAAACATTTACACCTGAAACGCATTAAATCAATGAGGGTAATCATTAATATGATCACCCTCGGACTGTGGACAAACTCAAAAATTTGTGTTTGTTTACAGTTTTTTTCTTTTAAATAGAAGTATCTATATGAACCCATTGTTTGCCGCTATGGCAGATGATTTTCGCGGGCGTGGCTTCAGTCAACTCGTCGCTACGCTCCTGCAGGGCATTTTCAATCCATGGGGATGAAGAAAACCCCACGGATTGAAGTTTCACTTTATCCCGCATGAACGGTCAGTAAGACGTCCACTAGGTATTCGAACAACTGACCGTAAAAGCCCGATTGGTTCAACTAACAATCCATGGGGATGAAGAAAATCCCACGGATTGAAGTTTCACTTTATCCCGCATGAACGGTCAGTAAGACGTCCACTAGGTATTCGAACAACTGACCGTAAAAGCCCGATTGGTTCAACTAACAATCCATGGGGATGAAGAAAACCCCATGGATTGAAGTTTCACTTTATTGATGTAAATCCACTTTATCCTTGTGGAATAACAAGTAATGAGCATTTTTGACTTTTTCCTCTACATAGTCTAACGAATAATGCCCAACAGAATCTGTTAAATCACCAATTGCACGGGATAAATTATCGATCACAGGAATTAACGTATCAAATCGTGTCAATTCTTTCCCGGCATTCATCTCATCCATAATTTCATAAGCAAGATGTTGAATTTTTCGAAGGCGCATTTTTTCTTTTCGCATAATATCCTCCTTGTACACCATTTTATCCCGACTTAACAGTCAGTAAGATGCCCACCTCATGAGAACGAGTTAACTAGGTGATCGAACAACTGACCGTAAAGGCCCGATTGGTTGAACTAACAATCAGCGTGGGATGAAACTCACACTGATTGAAGTTTCACTTAATACTGTCTAAACATATGCCTAATAATAGGAGTTCATGAGTGGATAATGTTACGCGAATGCTTACTATTTACAGAGAAAAATGGAGAGGGAATTGTTATTAACTAAAATAGTTTTTAGTGTTAGTAAGAGCGATAGCTATTTCTTTAATACCTGTGTCAATTTTTTGTTCTTCTACATTCGAAACATTTAGTTTTAAAATTCGTTCACGGTCAAATCCTTCTAAATAATTGCGATCAATGCTATCTAAAAAGATATGCTGTTGGCTCAATTGTTGAATAAGTAAGTTCATATTGACTTGCCTTGGTAGAACGATATGGCTATGCATACAAATATCAGTTGTTGTTAAATACATAGGTAAATGTATTTTTAGGGAGCGTTGAAGAGTATGGGCACGCTTTGTATAATCTTCAGATACTTTTAATCGATAGCGATCGAACATGCCGCTTTTCAAATAAAGCTCCAAGGCTGCCTGAGAAATCATAGAGCTATCGATATCGGTGGTATTTTTATATTGCTGAAAAGTGTTAATTAATGCATGAGGCAACACCGCTAGACCAATGCGTAGACCAGGAAACATAATTTTAGAAAAACTTTTTAAATAAATCACTCGGTCCTCGAGATCCTCAGTAAATAACGGATCCATTTTCGAATTTTGCTCAAAGTCCGCCAAATAATCATCTTCTACGATATATACATCGTATTTATCAGCAAGTTTACGGATACTATCTTTTTTCTTTTTGCTAAAAGAACAACCTAATGGATTTTGCAAGCGTGGCATTGTATAAAAAAATTTGATGGTATTGCTACTAAAGATATGTTCTAACTCATCTAAGCTAATGCCCTCAGCAGTTCTTTTAATACCTACAACTGGCAGTTTATAGGTTTTCAAGTAATCCATGTATAAATGATAACTCGGCTGTTCTACTAGGATGGTTGTGCGCTGATTTGGAAATGGCATAATACTGAGCAAAGATAGTGATTGCTGGACACCTGAAGTAACGAAAATATTGTCTTCAGGTGTGAATATTTGATACGTTTCTAACAACTTTTTAGCTTCGACAATTAATGATGGTAAGCCTTTGGGGGTGCCATATCGAAATAAGTCCATCTGATATGTATTAATCGCTTTGTTCATACAGTGTTGAAAATCTTTGTAAGGGAATGCATGCCAGGTTGGTGATGAAGTCGCAAAATCTATAGAATCATTTTCCAACGGCAAATTTGGTAGTTGATGATCCACTACAAAATAGCCACTTTTAGAGATTGCATAGATCAAATGTTGATTTTCGAGTTTATTTAAAGCGGTTAGGACTGTACTTTTACTACAAGCAAATTGAAGCGATAAAGATCTTATAGAGGGTAGCTTTGCACCAGCTTGTAAGACACCCGTTTGTATTTGTTGCAGTAGTTGATTATATATAAAGTCATATTTAAGCATGTTCAATCTCCTTACGCATCTGTATCGGTACAGATGTGTTTTTTTGATATCGTGCAATGCTATATTTTTTAATACGATAGCTTTACCGGCCGGAAAGAATATAGAAGGAGTCAATCGTATGGCAGAAAAAAGAATGGCATATATAGCAGCAATTATTTATTCCATCGTTATTGGGCTATCGTTTATGTTCGTTAAAGTGACATTAACTGTCGCAAGCCCGATGGATACACTTGCACATCGATTTACCATTGCAATGATTGGTGTCACTGTTTTAGTACTTCTTAAACGAGAAAAATTGAAAATCAATAAATATGATTTATTGCGAATTTTACCCTTAGCATTATTATACCCGATTGCCTTTTTCACTTTTCAAGTGTTTGGGTTGGCTCGTATTAGCTCTTCAGAAGCGGGAATTATTCAAGCAACTGTGCCTATTTTTACGTTAGTCCTTGCCAGTATTTTATTAAAGGAAAAAGCTACGCGTGGACAGCTCGCCTTTATTAGTCTATCGGTACTTGGTGTTATATACATGCTCTTTATGAATAATGGAGTGAGCGCTAATACTGCGAATTTACTCGGCAGCGGCTTCATAGTACTGTCTGCGATAGCCACATCGTTATACAACGTTTTTGCAAGGAAGTTAACACAACAATATACCTTAGTGACATTAACATATGTCATGACATTGTGTGGATTTCTAGTGTTTAACGGAATAGCAGTCGGTAATCATTTAGTAAACGGTACTATCCATCAGTTCTTCAGACCTTTTATGCATATTAACTTTATCCTAGCTATTTTATACTTAGGTATTTTATCGTCACTCGGTACATCGTATCTTTCAAATTATGCTTTATCAAAAATGGAAGCATCTAAAATGAGTGTTTTTAGTAATTTTGCCACGCTCATTACGATAGTAGCAGGCGTAATTTTTTTGCAAGAGGCATTTCATCTTTATCATTTAATGGGGGCTATTGTCATTATTATTGGGGTAGTAGGAACTAATTATTTGGGGAATGGGAGAAAATGCAATGAGAAAATATAGCTTTTTGCTCGTGATAAGTTGCATTTGGGGGTCCCAATTTTTCTTTGTAGCGTTAGTAACGAATGATATAGGAGCCATTACTTTATCGATGTTAAAGGCTTTTATTGGAGCCATGTGCTTAAGCATTATTAGTCTATTTTTAATAAAAGAAAACAATAAAACGACGATTAGATTATATTTTTGTCTTGCCCTTTTTGAAGTAGTATTACCATTCATCCTGATTGCACAAGGTCAAAAATACGTATCGAGCAGTGTTGCATCGATGTTGATTGCGATGGTACCAATCTTTACGCTCGCCTTATTTACATTGTTCTTTAAAAAGAAAGCAAGAAGGATAGAAGTCCTCAGTATTTTTTTAGGCTTTTTAGGCATCATTGTGTTATCATGGCCCGATCAAACAGCACTGAATATTTCGGGAAATATTCTTGGAAATGTCCTACTCCTACTGGCCGCAATAAGCTTTGCGTTGTCATTGATTTTAATGGAAAAATTACAGGGGGGCTCTCCTGTGGTCCATATGAGGAACGTTCTATGGATTGCGACGCTACTATTACTTCCATTGTCATTCATTTTTGAACAACCATTACAAGTGAATATAAACAAAACACAAATAGTATCGATTGCTATATTAGGCGTTTTCCATTCAGGAATTGTCTACTTGCTCTATAATCTTTTAATTAAAGTAGAAGGTGCTCTATTTGCATCCTTTAGTAATTATATCGTTCCTGTTGTTGGTGTACTCTTAGGATATTTTATATTAAATGAAACGTTATCGATGCGACATTCGGTGGGCATATGTATAATTCTTTTTGCTCTGCTATTTTCGAATGAACGCATTGTTAAAAAAACTAATGCAAAAATTTAACGCCCATTGTGCTGTTGATTCGCGTGACCCCTTAGATGAATGAAGCATCTAGTGGTCACGCGAAATTTTTGAGATTACGCAGACAGCTAGATAGAACACTGACATGTTGTATAGTATTCTATTTTTTCGGTAATGTAAGTTTGAAAGAAGTTCCTTTAGAGGGCTCACTGTGAACGGAGATTGTCCCATTATGTGCTGTAACTAGCTTATGGACTATAGCCATGCCCAATCCAGTGCCTTCAGAAGAGGCGTCTGTTGTTGTTCCACGATAATACTGCTGAAAAATATTTTCTACCATGTGCGTAGACATACCCACACCATTATCAACAATGTGGATGGCTATATTTTTATCGTTATCATAAAGCTGTGTATAAATAGCTGTGTGTTGAGGGTTGTGGATAATCGAGTTCATCAGTATGTTTTGTAAAATCCGTTGCATAAATTTAGCATCAAACTCAACGTTTAGCACAGGCGTATCCGTTTTAAAGTGCAGCATGTAGTCATGTGCTTGTGGATTATTGCTTATGTTTGCAACAATTCTTTTTGTGAATTCAACTAAATCCTGGCTGTTCTTGTGCAAGGGAATTGCACCGTCCGCACTATTAAGCTGAATCACGAGACTTAAATCCTCAATAAGTTCTTCCATATGCTGGCCCTTATCTGCTATCTCTTGAATAAAGGAATGACTCTCCTCTTTTGACCATTCATACTGCTCATTCAATAACAATGTGGAGTAGCCGGTTATATAGGTTAAGGGTGTTTTTAAATCATGCGAAATACCAGCTATCCATTCTTGTTTCGCTTGTTCGACTTGTACTCGTTCTATTTCAGCAGCCTGTAATTTCACAGATAAGGATTGAAGGTGCTGAAGTACCTCTTTATATAAAAGATAGCGTTTACGGAGTTTTCCTTTTCTTGTATAGATTTTAGGTAAACCTTCAGGCTGTTTAAAGTTCTCTTGTGAGAGCTGATAAATCCAAGTCATTATAAAACCGAGGGGTCCTCCAAAATACCATCCAAATAAACTGATACAAATTATCGTACTAATGCCAAAAATCCATGCTACAAGTAAACCTTCTTTAGCCTCATTAACATTCATTTCAATTAGTGGAAGGATACCTTCAAGAATAAACAGAATACCTACACCGGTCGCCAATATCCACAAAATTATCCCCAGTGCTAGATGCAATGTAAATCGAGTATTTATTCGCATGCAAACGCCTCTTTTGGTGGAATGAATTTATAGCCGATCCCTCGTAAATTAACAATGATTCTAGGTTTACGAGTATCATCGCCGAGTTTTTTCCTCAATTTTGCTATATGGATGGTCACAGTTTTTTCTTCTCCGAATACATCATTTCCCCATACGAATTCATAGAGCTGTGTTGTAGTGAAAATACGATTAGGATTTTTACAAAAAAAATGCAGTAACTCAAGCTCCTTTGCAGTACATTCGATGTGTTGGTTTTTAACTGTTAACGTAGCAGATTCAGGGTTGAAAATGAAATAGCCATAATCGAATCTAGTGTCCCTTTTCAGTTTTATGTCCTCATCCATTTTTTGACGTCGAAGGATGACTTTAATTCGAGCAACAACTTCTAAGGGATTAAAAGGCTTTGTAATATAATCATCCCCACCAATGCCTAATCCCGTTAGTTTATCGAAATCCGTAGAGCGCGCACTAACAAAAATAATAGGCGTATTCGTATGTTTTCGTATTTCCGTACAAAGTTCAAAGCCACTGATATCTGGCAGCATAATATCGAGCAAAATAATATCGTAAATATTGTCTTTTACAAGTTGAAGCGCATCTTTGCCGGTTGAAGCAGTTTCAATATTTATAAAGTTTTCTTTTCTAAGTGTAATTTCGAGTAATTTTAAAATGCCGATTTCATCATCTACTACTAAAATTTTTGCAGACTCCATTTGATTTTCCCTCATTTCAACCTCATCATATCAAGTTCTTTTCCGTATTTCTTTATTCCATTGAAAATATTACGGTCATTTTCCATTGTGTTTACTTTGATTTTACTTTCGTCCATTAAGCTTAGTGTATCGTAACCAAAAAATAAAGATGGGGTGTAAAGTCGAATGGAATCAGTTATCCACATTCATCAATTAAGCAAGACATTTAAAGGGGTTGAAACGGTTTCAAGTGTCAATATGAACATTAACAGAGGAGAAATTTATGGATTTTTGGGCCCAAATGGAGCGGGGAAAACAACAATTATGAAGATGATTTTAAACTTAGTAAAACCTTCATCGGGTGAAATTAAAGTATTTGACCAACCGGTCCTGCCGACTTCGTATCAATATTTAAAGAACATAGGGAGCATTATCGAGTATCCAGAGTTTTATGAAAGACTAACGGCAAAGGAAAATCTACAACTTCACTGCGACTATATTGGCGTTTATGGGAAAGAGGCCGTTAAAGAGGCATTGGAAATTGTTGGCCTGAAAGATGTAGGAAATAAAAAAATACATGAGTTTTCTTTGGGCATGAAGCAAAGATTAGGCATAGCGCGGGCGATTGTCACTAAACCAGAAATTCTCATTTTGGATGAGCCAATTAATGGGCTTGATCCTATTGGTATTAAAGACATTCGCGAACTCCTATTACTTTTAAAAGAACAGCATGGCATCACCATTTTAATATCAAGTCATATCGTTTCAGAAATCGAATCGATAGCCGACACTATTGGCATTATCGATCATGGAAAATTGTTGAAAGAAGTAAGAATGGAGGAAGTTAGAGCAGAAAACATGGAGTACCTTGAGATTAAGGTAGACAATTTGGAAAAAACGACACAAGTACTGGAGAAGAAACTAGGAATCCATAAATATGAAGTTGTGGATCAGCATTGCATTCGAATTTTTGCTACAGGAATTTCCCAATCTCAAATTAATAAAGAATTAGTTCTAAATGGCATTGTGGTGAACAGAATCGAGAAACAACAACATAATTTAGAAGAGTATTTTTTAAACCTTATTAATGGGGGGAACCGATATGCTTAAACTGATGAGACTGGAATGGAATAAGAATTGCTTATCTAGTTATTTTAAAGGATTAGCCATGTGTACTATAGGCATATTTGCTGCTGTTGCACTAATGGCATTAGGTTCTAAAGGCGAAGCGGAGCAAATGTTTCCGGATTACGCAGAATTTATGTCGTTAACGAATATTTTAATTCGAATCGTATTTATCATCTTCTCAAGTGTGATTTTATCCCGTTTAGTTATTGATGAATATAAGGGGAATACCATTCAAACATTATTCACTTATCCAGTAAAAAGGAAAAAAATAATTCAAGCCAAATTATCCATTGTTTTTGGATTTTGTTTCTTGAGCATCATTAGTGCTACTTTGATAATTAATTTATTCATTTATTTGTTAAATCCAATGATGGGCTTATTTGAAACGCCAGTTGAAATACACGAAATGGTCGCCGCTGTACCATCCATTTTTATCAGTGCATTTATGATTGCTGGAGTGAGTTTAATTCCCTTGTATTTTGGCATGAGAAAAAAATCAACGGCAACGACCATTACTTCAGCTGTATTCATTGGATTCTTGATTAACGCAACTGTTTCTAATGGAGGAAGCCCTACAAGTTTATTTCAGTTTATAGCTGTGCCAATCGTATTTTGCTTATTGGGTCTTATAATAGGCTTCCTTTCTTATCATAAAGTCGACAAAATTGATGTAATTTAAAATATCTATGGAAATGAGGAGTAAAGTTGAAAAAAGCTATAATTGCTTTTTTATTAGTGGGTGTAATTGGGGGAGTCGTATTCAGCCTCAAAGCAGTTGGTGAAAAAAGCTACAAAAAAGAACAGTCCTTCGATGGTGATCAAATTGAAGAAGTAGAAATAAATAGTGAGTCTTGGAATATAGAATTAAAAAGTTCGAAATCTAAAAAAATAACAGTTATGGTAGATGGTAAACAACAAAATAGCGAGAAAAATCCAGTCTCCATTAACAAGGTAGAGAATAAAATTAAAGTACAACAGCAAGATTCACCAGGTGGAGTTTTGGGAAACGTCAGCTTTGGTAAAAAGGGTACACTCCACATTTCTTTACCTAATAATGGCGTGAACATGATTACAGTAAATAATAGCAATGGTGATATAAAAATCAATAATATAGTAACAAAAGATATTATTATTACGAATGATTCTGGCTCTAAAATCATTAAAGGCCTTTCCGCAGATAAAGGTAAAATTACATCCAAGGACGGAGAACTGAGCATTATGGACAGTTCATTGAATGATTTAGCAATCGCTTCAACCAATGGTGATAGCTATGTTACAAGAGTTATTAGTCCTAAGCTGGAAGTTACTTCAACAAGCGGTGAGGTCCTCATGAAAGAGATGAAGGAAGGGACATCGCTATCTGTAGAAACTGGTTCAGGAGATATTACGATATCCTATAAAGACAAACCTAAATCTTTAAAGTTTATAGCTACTAGCGAATCTTCAGATATAACAGTTCATTTAGATGGGTATCAGAAAGGAACGGATAGTGAGAAGTTACAACAAGGTAAAATAGGAGATGCATCCAATAAATTGGAGCTTATTAGCAGAGAGGGTATAATCCATGTGAATTAGCGCCAAAGACTTTCCGTTTAATAAAATCTACGAGGTGATGAATCACATTGACCTCTATAAAGCCTTACTACAGCATGAATGTAGTAAGGCTCTCTTTAAGCTTCCAAATTTCCATGGAAATAAATTTAATATTGAAATTTGACTCGTACAGTGGCACTAATTGTCATTTGACCCTGTTCGATTGGGGTTGAAATCGTCGATTCTGCCATTGCCATGTATCTATACAGTACAGGGCCATTTTCATGTTCCTCGACAATTTCGATTGGCTGAGGATGCAAAGACAATTGCATGGTTTCAGCAATCGTTTTGGCTTTCATTTGTGCATTATGAAGAGCTAAGCTGAGTGCTTGTTGATAATATACATCTGCATTGTCAATTTTAAATTGGATGGATGAAATACGATTTGCTCCGTTGTGCACGGCCGTATCAATGACCGACCCAACCTGATTCGTGTCCGGTATTTTAACCGTAATGGCATTTGTCACCTCGTAGCCTTTAAACACCTGTTTACCATCTACAAAGTCATAGAGAGGAGCAATAGTATAGGCCGCAGTTTGCACATTTTCTCTTGGAATATTTAGGGCCAAGATGGATTGAAGTACACGATTCATGATACTAGCATTTTCTTGCTGCGTTTCTTGCACACTTTGCCCTTGTGTGCTCACTTCTATTTGAAGCTGGGCATAATTTGCTCTAGCTAGTACCTTTCCATTCCCTGTCACGGTAATGATACGAGACGCAGGGATTGAGTGTTGATTGACATTTGCATAATACACCAGAATACCACCTTCCGTATGGTTCATACTAGTAGGCTATGCTCGTTACAGGAATGGCATTATGTTTAGACAATAATCTAGGTTCACTTTGATTGCCTTTTTAAAAGCTTATCATGTAATTTGGTGAAAAGGAGTAGCGTTAGAATCGTTCCAATAAGGGCTAAAAACATGTCCCATTGAGCATCCCATTTATCACCTTGCATCCCTAAAAAATCCTTGGAAACATGTCCTCCCTTTGAAATTTTGGTACTAAGCCATTCTATAATTTCATATAAAGCGGCAATGGCTAGCATGATACTAATGGTAATGCCCGACAACCAAGCTCCTTTGGTTAATTGCGTTTTATGTAATAATATCTCTCTTATCACAATTGCCATTAACCCCTTAAGGAAATGTCCAAAGCGATCGTAGTGATTGCGTTGTAAATGAAATTCTTCTTTTAGCCAGTTAAAAAGAGGGACTTCTGAATACGTATAATGTCCGCCAACGAATGTCAGAATAGATAAAAGAGCGATGATAAAATACGAAAATGTCGTGAAGCGGAACTTGTTGTAAATGGCAATAACCGTAATAATAGCAATGACACCAGGACTGACTTCTGCTAACCAATCCAAATAGGAAACAGGTTTGATAATAGACCATATAAAAACTACAATAACAATGAATAATAAAGCTAAATGTATCTTCAAATGTTTATTTGTATGCATTAAATCACTCCCTTTGCCTTATAGTATAAGGAAAGAGTGAATAGCTTATTCAGCCGATGTTAAAACACCAGCTGAATAAAATTCAATTGTTCCATTTCAGCGTCATTGACGATTCGAGTCATAGCAGTTGTGCTACATTAAATCATTTTTAATAATGCCTCTACCCCAGTCATCCCTGCAAATATGCCAAGCTGTTCCGCTTCATAGGTAACGGATTCAAGCGGAGCTGTTAATAACTCATCAATTGTTTTAACACCAACTGCTCGACCAGCAACAATTTTACGATCCACCAAACGACTATTTAAAAGACCAACATCTAATGCGCCACACATGATGTAGCCTGTATCATTTGAAATTGTCAGTAGTGTTGTTTTTGGTAAATGAACAATGACAGCTGTGAAAAAATGACCTTTAATCATGATAGGCTCAATTGTCACCATTTAAATCACTCCTTTTCTCTATATACATATGGCGATAGACAAAAAGGTGTTCAAGATATTTCGATTTTAAAAAGCATGTAATGACAGTTCAATATCCAATAGTGAATGTCCAAAACAGCTGTAGCTATGTTAGTAGCTTTCTTCACTTTATGTGAGAGTTCACGAATGAAAGTATGTAGAAGATTTGGGGAATTTACGAAAAGGGATAAAAAAAGCTACTCCTCAGAGTAGCCTTTCATTTTATTACTTTGTATAAGAGAGCATTGCTGTTTGCTTAAATTTTTCTAATGCAATTGTTGCTTCATTTTTAGTGCTGTATTCGAACATGCGGAAAGTATCTTTTTCAAAAACTGTAATAACCCACATTGTAAAGGCCCCTTTGTATCTGATTTTTTTGTTCTATAACAACCGGATAATTCACGGTGGTTTTCTTAAATTGTTATATATCAGTTATAGTTCCTATTTTACACCGATTTTTTAAAAAAGAAAGTGCAATGTGATTGTTTTCACAAATCGTTCAAAAATAAGCGCCCGTTTGTGAATATTATATGAAGATCAGTATATGAACTGCAGTAATGTGTTGAAGTGAAAACATTTCTAACTATTTTATAGGTGTAGTTATTTAGGAGATGTAGGGGAAAACAGCCAGTCATTCTGAAGTATAATTCACTGCATTTCGCAAATAGTAAGTTAACGAAGTTAGGTGAAATTGTGCATGGGAGGTGATGCTATGATGCGTAAGCACATATTGATTTTAACGGCTAGTTTTTTAATCATCTCGATATTTTATGCAGGATTGAAAACCTTTGCTGATAAAGGACGAAGCTATTATGAGGAGACGGGGGAAGTTGTGTGGGATATTAACACCAAAGATAAGATTGTTGCTCTGACTTTTGATGATGGCCCGCATCCAAAATATACAGCAGAAGTTTTAAATTTATTGGCCAAGTATGAGGCGAAGGCTACCTTTTTTGTTGTTGGAGGAAATGCAGAAAAATATCCTGAGCTTGTTTTACGCACTTATACGGAAGGGCATGAATTAGCCAATCATACGTATACGCATCCTTTTAAGGTTTCAGTAACTGAGTTACAGGAGGAACTGCGCCAGACGAATGAAATGATTTATAGCATTACAGGTTTCTATCCTGTTCTGTTTCGCCCCGTAGGTGGAAATTACAATGACAAAATGATTAATGCTGCGGTGAAGGATGGATACAAAGTAGTAATGTGGTCTTGGCATCAGGATACACAGGATTGGAAACAACCAGGAGTGAGTAAAATCGTTAAAAAAGTACTGAACGGCACAAAGCCTGGAGATGTTATTCTTTTTCACGATGGTGGCGGCAATCGTACACAAACGCTTAAAGCACTTGAAGAAATTTTGCCAACATTAAAGAAGCAAGGATATACATTTGTTACCGTATCGGAGTTAATCGAAAGCAAACAACAACAAGAGGCAGTTAAATAAAGAAAAAATGAACCATCTCAAAATATTGTTTGAGATGGTTCATTTTAAATACGATGGGATCAATAAAAACCATTTGCAAGTTTCACTTTTTAGAAAAACAAAATCGGTGCTAGTGCTATGCCAAAAATTGTACCTAGTGCTATACCAAAACCAAATCCTGAACCTCTGAAGCCCCAAAAACCTAGACCGTAGCCATTGTATCGTCTATCAGGTAGAATCCATACCTGTTTTCTGTCTACCCTTGTTATTTCCCCCACGTGTACTCTGCCAGATGTATCAGTGATTTTTACGCGTTTACCATGATATTTACAGCAAAGACTATAAGCATCAGCTGGATTCACAAATTTCCCTCCTTTCTATCTTCATTACAAGTTAATATATGCGACTGTACACATTCAGCATTAGCCGATTGTCTATTCAAGGCATAAGCTATGAAAAAAGGATGGGAAGATGTCAGTAAAGCCGACAGGTGAGTGGCTTAATAACTTCATTATTGTACGAAAGAGAAATCATGATAAAAGTTTGGAGGAGATACAATGCTCCATACTCTGTAATCCCTTAGAAGATGTATTTATAGGTTTTTCACCCGAGGAAATTCAATATAATTTATTGCAAAATGGTCTATTTCAGGCACATGAAGAAGTCGCTATGGAAGCGTTAGAAAAACAGGATGTATGGAAGATTGTGCAGGAAGAATTTGAGCGGTTAAAAAAACGATGGAATGGACCAGATGTCCCTATTTATATTTTCCCTATAAACATGGAACAATCATTGACAAGAAAAAATGGTGTTGCTTATCCAAATGCCCTGTTTCTATTTATAGCCACGGGACTTGAAAGAGAGGAACTGAAAGCATTATTCGCTCATGAATATAATCATGTTTGTCGCTTGCAGTATGTCAATAAGTCATTAGATGAAATAACCTTGAGAGATTCTCTTGTTTTAGAGGGACTGGCAGAATGCGCGGTTGAAGAGTTGTATGGTGATAAGTGGTTAGCGCCCTGGCTGAAGCATTACTCAATGGATGAGATTTTGAAGATATGGAAGAGCATTTTTGTACCTGCATTAGATGTACTGGGTGTACATAATCATTTTGAGTTTTTATATGGTGGCGAGCTACCTAAATGGATTGGTTATTGCATAGGCTACGAAATTGTACGTACTTATAAAAAGAATTTCCCTAATGATAAGCTCGATTTGAAATCAGCACAGGAACTAGTTGCGGGCTCTGATTTTCCGCTACAATAGAAGTAAGGAGTGATTCTAATGACGACTGAAGTTAAAAATGTATTGCCACCAGTGATTGATTCATCAACGAGGGTGCTAATTGTCGGTTCAATGCCTGGAAAGCAATCATTAGAGAAACAACAATACTATGGCAACCCGCGCAATCATTTTTGGCCAATAATTGGGGAAATCTTAGGTGTAAAGATTCCAGAGAATTACACCGAGAGACTTCAATTGCTATTGGAGAATCGTATAGGTCTTTGGGATACCATAGAATCGTGTGAGCGTGAAGGAAGCTTAGATGCTGCAATCCGAAATGAAAAACCCAATGATTTTAACACACTTTTTGAGCGTTACCCTGATATTCGACTTGTACTTTTTAATGGTTCCAAGGCGTTCGAGGTTTTTAGGAAACATATTGGATTCGAACTATTAACCAATCGTCACTATCAGAAAATGCCATCTACCAGTCCTATACCAGGCAAAAATATTAAATCTTTTGAGCAAAAGTTAACGGATTGGCGTGTGATGCAATCTTATTTGTCTTCGTAACTGAATGTGGTACCTGAAGGGATTTGTTTAACTAGGTGCAACAACCTTCGAGTGAAGAGGTTTGCGACTACTTTTAAACCATTGGTAAAAAAGCGAAAAAACAAACCCAATCTCGATGGCATCTCCACCGTAATACATAATCATTGCACCTAGTTGTGCTTGCTCGATTGAAACATTGCTAGGCGGATAAGCATAAATACGTTTAGATAAAATGGAATGTGCTGCTAACGCTAATAATAAAATAGTAGAGCGATAAATATAGGATGTTTGATGCGGAGTTGGATCTATATAAATAAATGCAATTGTAAACAAATAACCTGCTAAAAATATATGGATGTGAATAAAAATAAATAATAGTGTGCTGTCGTGCATCATATTAAAGAGGGGTGTCGTATAGAGCAACCATAAACCACCTACGTTTAGAATAGACGCGAAAATAGGGTTGCGCAGAACAGTAAAGAGTTGTCTTCGCAATATAAGTGAGAGGGTACGAGCCATTTTCACAGGTATGGATCTTAATAACAGGGTCATAGGTGCTGCTAGAGCAATTAGAAGAGGCGCAAGCATACCTAGTAATAGATGCCCCATCATATGAGCTGAAAAACTAGTATGAGTACGCTCAGCAAATGGACCGATTAAGGTGATAATGGCGCATACATGTCCAATAACCCAAAAAAATGTGCGATACAAAGGCCATTGTTTCTTATGCCGATTTGAAAGAAATACAGCAAAAATATATATAAATAGTGAGATAACAAAGGGCACGGCTAAAATAAGCTGAACAATGATAGAGATGCTTTGTGTGTGATGATCATGTATGTGCATTGGACAAAGAACCTCCTTATTGTTTTAGTGAATTTTTTGTTTGTAAAAGTAAGGAAATTCCAATTAAAATCAAAATAGCAGCTAGTACATTCCAAACGACATCATAAGGAACTATGTTGACATGATAGCGAATTTGATGAAGATTCATCAGTTTATGTTGAATAATACCATCATATAGTTGAAATGCTCCTGCGCCTATGAATATTCCGCTTAACCATCGCTTCAACCAGAACCCATGTTTTCGATGGAGGTCTGCTAGTAAAAAAGCAGAACCAATTGTAGCAAAAAAACTAAAGGCATGAAATAAACCATCTGACACTAATCCAATATTAGCTGTGGACTTATCATAAAAATGGTGCCAGTGTAATAATTGATGGAAGATTACCTCGTCTATAAACGCCACCACGCCTAGACCAAATAATAAGCCTGTCCATAGATTAAGTTGCCCATAGTCATAACGATTTTCATGTTTAACAGTGTTCTCTTGAAACACGATCAAGTTATTCACCTCATTATAAGAAAGATTTTTATCCCGCATTAAGGTTATTAGTTTACCCATGCGGTTTTTCATTAAACAATGTAAGTGAAACAATATTGTACTAAATCCATATGCGATGGAAACTGCGTTTTGCTATACATAAAAGTAACCTCTGCAAACGATATGCAAAAGGTAGTTTGTCAGAGGCCATTGCTAGTGCCAACTATTGTAATAAGAGCCTGCAGGGTTGTAAAAGAATTTAAAGTGATGCTTTTCTGCTAAGGAACGACTCTGCGATTCATTGCTAAATCCGATAGTCATCACCTGTGTACCGAACTTTTCTCGTAGATGTACCAGTTGTTCTATCTTTTCCAACGACCAGTCATCCTCTCCAACTACATCGTATGAAAAATTTTCCCACATGATAAAGTCGATATATGGTGCTGTGTAATTTGCTAGTGTTTGAAAGCCCCAGTTTTGGGCTACGGACAAGCCATCATAACAATGTTTAATTTTTTTGATGAAGGTAAGCATCGCTTGATTTTGTTTTACCTGTTCCTCGGGAGGCAAAAAGGAATCTATATTGCCGACAGTATCTAAAAATACGCCATCTAAGCCTTTATCAACAATGTGTTTTTGAATCTCTTCTAGTAAAAGATGTTGATAGTGTGAGGAAGTCATATCCATTAAGTAAGAATCCCACTCTGCAAAATACTTTTTCTCACCATATACATCTTTGTAAAAATCGATTTCTTGTAATTGTTGATAGAAGGCCTCATTCCATTTGTCTGCCTCCATTGCATTAATATAACCAAAAATTAAAGTTCCATTTTTTTGAGCAGCGTCAATGTACTGCTGTTGCATTTCAATCGGTTCAACAATAACCAAATCCATGTTTTTCATCGCTTCGCCAATCGTATTATTTCCTTTGTCCAAATAATATTTATAGTCTTCAACCGCTGCTAGTTTTTCTTTGATAGTTGTAGATGCATTTGGTAGTTGTTTGGCGTTGTTGTTTAACAGTAACCAGATAGTTAAGAATAAGAAAGTTAATATAATTATGTATATTTTACGCATTAGATCTCCTTTAGTAAGTAAATTTGACTTTGATTATACAGCAATTCTAGACAACAGGAAGGGGTAGGCTATTGCTCAAACGGACTTTCGCCCTTTACATATATTGAATTATGTAAAGGTAAAGGAGGAGTTTGTATTGTATTACTATCCAAATAATCAATTTGGAGACAATTTCAGACGTCCGAGCTGGAATGACCCTGATTATTTCGAATCATCACAGTTTGGACCGCAAAATTTTGGGCCACTACCAGCTGGACAAATGCCAATGGGCTCACCACCTGGATTTTCACCACCAATTCCTGCTTGGCGCGTAGGCTCTAGTGGTATTCGTTCTTGTTTATTTACATTTACGTATATATGGTTGAATAATGGGAGAAGCTTTTGGTTCTTCCCAACTGCTGTTGGTAGAGAATTCGTTGCAGGGTTCCGCTGGAGCAGAAGATATGGGTGGCAATTCCGTACGATTATAAGAAATAATATCCGATCATTTGAGTGCTTTAGATAAAATAAAAATCTTCAAGAGCTGTGTATAGATAAAAGTACACGGCCTTTTTATATGGATAAAAGAATACGGAGAAATTGAAAAAAGTATACAAGTAATAGTCACAAAATATGTAAAATGATACTGTGTTGCCAATAAAATAGATGCAAAATGTTTAACTGTCCAATCTCAGCAGAAAATGACCAGTTTATTTGTGTGGGTTGGATACAATACATATAAGGAGTGAAGTTTTGTGTGGTTACAGTCAATTCAACAGGCTATCGAGTATATTGAAAATCATTTAACGGAGGATATACAGATCGAGGATATTGCAAACGTAGCACATTCGTCTTCTTTTCATTTTCAACGGGGTTTTGCGATTCTTACAGGTATGACCGTTGGCGAATATATGCGAGGGCGACGGCTGACATTAGCAGCGCAAGAAATTGCCAGTAGTGATTGTAAAATCATTGATATTGCCTACAAATATGGCTATGAAACACCTGAGGCATTTGCCAAAGCCTTTCGCAAGCAGCATGGCATGAAACCGTCTGATGTGCGTAAAGCAGTGGGAATGATTCACTCCTACAATAAACTAGTCATTCATGTGCAATTGAAGGGAGCAGAACCAATGAAGTATAAAATTATTGAAAAAGAAAGTTTCCAATTGATAGGGGTTAAACGGACATTCTCTTGTAAGGATGGAGAACAGACAAAGGAAATCACGAAATTTTGGCAGGATGTGTATGTGGACGGCACAAATGCACAGCTATTTCCATTAAACACAGGAGAGATTCATGGAGTCATGGGTGTGTGCGATATGATTGAGCACGATATCATGAACTATTGGATTGCGACCAATCATGCAGGTGATGATTCGCACGGATTTGAAACGTTGATGGTGCCAGCAGCGAAATGGGTAGTTTTTGAAGTGACGGGGGCTATGCCAACAGCCATTACAACCATGTGGGAGAAAATTTATCAAGAGTGGCTACCTTCGAATGCCTTTGAGTTAACAGGCGGTTCTGAGCTAGAAGTGTATAGCAATGGTGATGCATCTAGTGACCACTATTATTCTGAAATTTGGTTGCCGATTAAATAATGTTTTGTTTTTAAGGAATAGATGTTACAATTATTGTAATTACGAATGAAGGGATGATGGGTGGCCGATGATTAACTAATCTTATTTTTATGCATGAAATTTAGAATTTCATTGAATTAAAAAATAGGATTAGTCTGCCCGTTTTCCATAACATAAACTTTAGTCAGGTACTTAAGTATGTTTATTTTTCACTTTAAGAATGTGCATATTCGCTGTTTTGAAGTGAGAGTCTCAGCATACTGTAGTACAGGATAACACATCTAGCTATGAAAAATAGCTTATTTGTGTACAGTTTTTTGCGACTAATCCTTCCAAAATAAATTGGAGGGATTTTTTTGTGCCTCCAAATAGAGAGGGATGGATAGATTGAACGAACTTTTAAAATTACAAGATGTACGTTATGAAGTGATGGATATACAGATTTTCGAAAATGTCACAGCCTCTGTGAAGCAAGGTGAGGTGATTGGCATTATTGGCAGAAATGGTGCTGGGAAATCTACATTACTACAACTGATACAAGGCTTGCTATTGCCAACAGCAGGACAGTTACAGTGGTTGCAATCTGTGAAAATTGCTCATGTGGAACAGGAGCAAGCAATTTTTGACATGCAAGAAGTAGTATCCAACGAGGCAGATTTACTGGCTAAATGGCATGTACCTGACGTAGAATACTCAGATTTAAGTGGTGGCGAGAAGCTTAAAATGCGGCTAGCAAAAGGCTTTTCGCAGGATGCACAGCTATTATTATTGGATGAACCGACTAATCATTTAGATGAAAAAAGCACTACTCTGCTTATCGAAAAAGTGAAGAATTATAATGGCACAATCATTGTAGTGTCACATGATCGCTATTTTTTAGACGAGGTTGCAACAAAAATTTGGTCACTTGAAGAGGGTAAACTGCTTGAACACAACGGTCATTATTCGAGCTACATGGTTGCACGAGAACAGCGGCGATTAGCACAACAACATGCCTATGAAAAACAGCAAAAAAATATTGACCGTATCGAGGCGCAGATGAAGGAGCTAACATCTTGGTCAAAGAAGGCGCATGCACAATCGACAAAGCAAGAAGGCTTTAAGGAGCATTACCGTGTCAAAGCAAAGCGCATGGACGCTCAGGTGAAATCCAAGAAGAAGCGTCTAGAAAAGGAGTTGGCCAAGGCAAAGGTTGAACGCGTTGAAGCGGATGACGAAATACAATTTGCATTAGAGACTAGTCAACGTGTTGGCAAGCGTTTTTTAGAGTTGAAACATGTAACAAAGTATGTTGATAATCGTCTGTTGTTTAAAGACGCTAACTTGACCCTTCAATATGGTGAAAAAATTGCGATTATTGGACCAAATGGTAGTGGGAAAACGACCTTGTTAAAGGTGCTATTAGGGCAGGAAAAGGCTGAAGGAGAAATTTGGATGTCGCCAGCCGCCAATATCGGCTACTTAACACAAGAGGTATTCGATTTACCACTCGATCTAACGCCTGAAAAATTCTTTTATAAAGAGACCTTTGAAGAGCGAGGCAAAGTTCAAAATTTAATGAAGCATTTAGGGTTTACACCAACCCACTGGATGGCCCCGATTGGTAATATGAGTATGGGGGAGCGGGTGAAGTGTAAACTAATGGCCTATATTTTAGAGGAAAAGAATGTTCTTATTTTAGATGAACCGACGAATCATCTAGATTTACCTTCTCGACAGCAGTTGGAGCATACATTGGCACAATACAAAGGAACATTACTCGTGGTGTCCCATGACTGTTATTTCCTTGAGAAAACGACGGATAGTGTGTGGGCATTCGAAAATGAACGCATTCATAAAAAGTGGCAAGATAACCCTCCAACATCAGCTGATAATTTAGCTAGCCTGCGATTAAAGCTTGAAAATGAAAGGCAGGAAATACTCGGTAAACTCAGTTTCCTAACAGCAAAGGATAAAGACTATGCCATGCTGGATCAGACGTTTAACGAGCTGACAAAACGCATAAATGAGCTGTCAAACTAACGTTTAAGAGATCATCACTTAGGGAAAAAGTAAATAGCTAAACTCTTATTAGAAGGGGTGTCTAACATGACAAAGAAGGGATTATTGTTACCGCTACTATTAATTAGTGCAAGCTTAGTAGGCGCATGTACTACGGACAATGATGACAACACAAAAATACAAAATAACCAGCAAGAAGAAGATCAACAAAATGACAAGACAGACGACACATCTGAAACAAAATCTGAAGAGACGGTAGCCGCTATTACGCAGGCTGAGGCTCTTAAAAATGTAAAGGAACAGCTAGAGACTGATTTAGCTGTTGTCTTACCAAAAGAGCTTCCTATAACAGAAGGTACATTTTTAACGGCTACTACAAAGGTTGAAGGTACACAGGTTGAAATTGTATTTTTCGAAAGCGAAAAGTATATGCCAATTAATGATATAAAACTCAAAAATTCAACCGATGCGACTGTTATTGCAAAACTGCTTGTAACGCAATATGGCAGCGTAGCCGAAGCAAGTGAGCAAATTGCCTTTGAGGATTACAGTCAAAATGGTGGGCAGCAAGTGAATCTTGGATATAATATTAAAGGTTACCAGGACGCTGGAGCTGGCTCGGTATGGACCGGTTGGAATGAGGGAAGATGGGCACTGGCAGCTCATACACGAACGGATAACCCACAAGCAAGTGTGGAGTTAGCTAAACAGGCAGTAAAATATTTAGAAACGCATACGCTACCTATACCAAGCCAAAATGGCTTTGCCCATTTAGATGTTTATAAATCCGGTAATTTAATTGTCTGGCAGGAAGGCAAGCTTGTTTATACGCTTGATTCAATCAAAGAACCAATGACGGCACTTGCCATTGCCACAGCATTTAGCCGTTAATAGTAAATCCCCGAGTATATTTCTTACTCGGGGATGTTTTAGTTGTTCTCCACATCTGCGACAAGTTGTTCATACGCCGCAAACCATTTTCTCCATTGCTCCATTGGAAATTCATCGTGAATAATGCCATTTAGTAAATCACATAGAAGCTCTAAGCAGATATGCCAACCTGCCAAATCTTTAGGGGTATGATCTGTTAGCTCACTGATAGTTTCCTGCAACACCAGTAATGAGCCATCGCTAGTCGTGGAAAGTTCAAATCGCACGGAATCTTTTCCCCACTCAAATTCGAGTATTTGTTGTTTGGCATAATCTGTAATTGTGATTTCCTCAAAAGCATCTGTGCCATCATTCATATTAAAACGCATTTTGCCATTTTCCTGAAGATCAATCATTTCTAAATTGCCCATCCACTTCTGCAACTTGCCATTCTCCGTCAACACTGCCCAAACGGCATCAACTGAATGGGAAAGTGGACGTGTGAATTGAGCGATATAATTGTTTGGTTGTTTTTGAATAGTAGCTAGCATTAGTATCCACCTCTTTTTTTATAATCATTATAACTTATTTGTCACGCCTTCTTTAATATCTCTTCTTTCGCTGTTTTTAATCTAAAATAATTTGATTGGGTAAGTTTCTTTTTCTCTATTGTATCTCCCAAAGTACCCCAATTAAAATAGTTCACGGTTCAGCTATGGAGATAAGGTGTTCCTATGAAATATAAAATCAGCTAAAATTAGAATAAATAAAGGAGAGATGATCTTGTCATTTAAAAAAGCGTTAGAACGTTATATAGAAGCAACGAACTCACATGATTTCAATAAAGTAAAAGAAATATTACATCCGGAAGCCGTTTATTGGTTTTCTGATAAAACATGCACATCGATCGAAGAAATCGGCGATTATTTCGATAAAGCATGGGATCTTATAAAGGAAGAGGTATATAGTGCTACGAATGTTCAATGGCTTACAGTTGATGAAACAGCCGCTACCTGTATTTATACTTACCACTACGAAGGCTATCATGATGGGGAATTTGTATCTGGGAGCGGAAGAGCAACGAATATCTTTACTAAAGAGAATAATGAATGGAAGTTAATTCACGAACATTTAAGCAGTTAGCAGGTGATGCCCTAAGCCGAGAATGGCTTGATACATTTTATAAAAGAAAGTTTAGCGGTACGTTGTTAGCTGAAAGGTTTGATTGTATGGAACGCTTAGAAACAGAAGATGACTTAAAAAAATTAATTAAGGCAGATACCTGGATGATGGACATTTTAAAAACTGTGGACCAGCTACAGTTGCCTGATTGTTGGGTATGTGCAGGGTTTATTCGCTCTAAGGTGTGGGATACTCTTCATGAATTTAGTGATAGAACACCAATCGCCAATATTGATGTTATTTATTTCGATACATGGCTGACCTCAGAGACCATTGAAAAGCAGTATGAACGACAATTGCGAAAATATTTACCAAATGAGCCTTGGTCTGTGAAAAATCAAGCAAGGATGCATTTGATAAATAATAGTAAACCTTATCAATGTTCTACAGATGGAATCGCGCATTTTCCAGAAACGCCAACAGCTATTGGGATTAGGTTAAATAATGATTTACTCGAAATGACTGCGCCTTACGGAATCAATCATTTAGTCGCTGGCATTGTCTCTCCTACACCATACTTTCAAAAAGATGAGCGAATGTATGAGATTTATAAACAAAGAATACACAATAAACAGTGGAAATCAACCTGGCCAAAGTTAAAGATCTTTGACTGAAGTAGAGGAGCGGGAGAGCTTGAACCAAGATAAAAAACAAATATTGGCACACTACGAAAGCTCTCGGATGTGGGTGGAGAGCTTGGCGAGTGTAACAGAAGAACAGTGGCGAACACCAATAGCAGTGGGAAAATGGTCGATTGCCGAGGTTATTGGACATCTTATCCCATGGGATGAATTTGTGGTAAGTAAACGTATTCCGTTTCTATTTATGGAGGACAGTCTGCCAAAGGCACCGAATGTAAAGGAAATGAACGCAAACGCAGCCCATAGTAGTCGCTTACAAAGTAAGGAAGAAACGATGGCGAAGTTTTTAAATTGCAGACGACAACTTGTCAACGCGCTGCATCATCTCACAGATGAACAATGGCAGCAAAGCTTTCATATTGGTGAATCTGAACTTACACTTTATCGTTATTTTTTAGGCTTGGTGGAACATGATTTGCATCATTTTTTACAAATTGAGAAGGTGCTAAAGTGAAAGTAAATGGAATGGAAATTACGGTTAACCAGATAATTGATTACTATGCGCATGCATCTGTAACTTTTTTAGATGTTTTTACAAATAAAATGGAACCTGGGAGACAGGATGTTGGTCGAACCACAGCTCCTGGAAAGTGTGGATTAGTCGTCCCTCTCGCCGGATGTGCTAATTTTAGTTTCAATGGCACAACTTATACGATGGAGCCTGGAATGGTGGTACATGCTGGGCCTCAAATGCCAATAGAAATTAACGTGATTGGTGAAAAAATATGGGAGTATGCGGTCATCCATTATCATGTTACACCAGAGGTAAGAGCACTTTTTCCACTTACTCAACAGCATTTCTTAATAAATACTGGGGATAATACAAAGATTATTAGTTTCGTACAGCAACTTATAGAAAGCTATTCAATGCTAGGTAGTATGGCAACATTCAAAACAAAGACGTTATTTATGAATCTAGTGGAAGCTATTCTTGTTTCGGCAAAAATGAAGGTTTTAGATACAGCCAGTGAAAAGATGGAACAGGTTTTACAATACATACACAAAAACCATGCTAAACAACTTTCGATAACGAAGATAGCGGAGGAATTTGGTGTGGAGCGTCGTCGATTTGCTGATTTATTTGAACAGCATACAGGTATGAATCCAAGTAGCTATTTAACGGAATATCGTATAAGAAGAGCAAAGGAATTATTGCGATCATGCGATAGTACAGTAGCGGAAATAGCAGAATGTGTAGGCTATGTAGATTGTTTTTACTTTAGTCGGGTATTTAAAAAATGTACGGGTATGTCCCCGACAATGTATCGAAAGATGGTGAATGAGGAAGCTAAATATGTATAAAAGAGTTGTATCTTGTATAAGAGAAACAACTCCTTTTTATATTAAAAGTCGGCAAAAGTCCATGTGATAATTAAATATGTCCATTCACAGCTGTTTTTCTCTTTGTTAAAATAGCATCCATAAATGATAATGAATATCAATTAAATCTATGAATACTATTGACTTATAATTGAAAATGATTATCATTATCAATATAGATACTGAGAATGATTAGGAGAGAATAAACATGAATAAATATTTCAAAATGTGTGCACCTGCACTTTTAGCTTTATCACTTGCAGCGTGTGGTTCAGAAAAAGCAGAAGAGACTACACCTGCAACGAGCTCAGCGGTAGAATCAAGTACTACAGAAGCTCAGGAACAGGCTACAACTCAGAAAATTACATATCTCGGTGAGACATATGAATTACCAGCTAAGGTTAATAACATTGTAGCAGCGAGCTTAGAGTCAATGGAGGACGCAGCAATGCTTGGCATTAAACCTGTCGGTGTGCTTGAAATTGCTGGGAAAGTCCCTTCATACCTTGCTACGGATTTTGCAGATGCTAAACTTATAGGTACCAAAATGGAGCCGAATGCAGAGGCGATTTTAGCACTTGATCCAGACGTGATTATTGGAACATCAAAATTCCCTGAAGAAACGGCTGAAAAGCTGAAAAAAATCCAAACAATGATTCCTTATTCACATATTTCAATAAACTGGAAGGAAAACTTAAAAGTACTTGCACAGCTTGCTGGTAAAGAGACTGAGGCAGAAAAAATTATTGCAGACTATGAGGCAAAAGTGGCTGATTCACAAGTGAAATCAAAAGAGCAATTAGCAGATAAATCAGTGTTAATCATTCGTGTTCGTGGCGGTGTGATGTATATCTACCCTGCAGGAGTGTACTTAAACCCAATACTATATGAAGATTTAGGGGCGCCAGTACCAGAGATTGTGAACACGGTAAAAGCCCAGGCTGAACTTTCACTTGAAACATTAGCGGAGGTAAATCCAGATGCTATCTTCCTACAATTTGAGCAATCTGAAAATACAGATGCACCAAAAGCGTTAGAGGAACTACAAAAGAACCCGATTTTTGCAAGCTTAAAGGCATCTCAAAACAATGAGATTTTTGTTAATGCAATTGAGCCATTAGCTCAAGGTGGTACTACCTGGTCTAACGTTAAATTCTTAGATGTTGCAGCGGAAAAATTACTTAAATAGTTTAAACAGGCTGGTAGTAGATTTGGTGGTGTCACCGGGCTATTATCAGCCTTTTGTAAGATAGAGTTCAAATAGAAAAAGGTGTGGAAGTTGAAAAAAACAAATATTGTGTCATTTGCTATATTAGCAGCTACCCCATTCCTGATAACGGTTGTGGCATTAATTTCGGTTATGTACGGTACAAAAGATATTAGTGCATTAACGGTGTGGCAGGCGATTATAGCTTTTGACCCTTCGAATGTTGATCACCAGATTATTCGTACAGGACGTATTCCTCGAATTGCCGCGGTATTACTAGTGGGCGCATTTTTGGCAGTAGCTGGCGCAGTTATGCAAGGTATTACACGAAATTATCTGGCATCTCCCTCACTGATGGGCGTTAATGATGGTTCTGCATTTGTGATCACGTTAGCAATAGTATTTTTTCCAGGTCTCCCAAATTATCAAATGATTTTACTTTCTATGCTTGGTTCTGCATTAGGTGCAGGTATAGTGTTTGGTTTTGGCTCCCTAATTCGAAATGGGCTATCACCAGTAAGGCTTGCCATTATAGGAACGGTAATTGGTACATTTTTGAGCAGTATTGCTACAGCAATTGCAATGTATTTCCAAGTGTCGCAAACAGTAAGTGTTTGGTATAACACAAAGGTACATACCGTAGATATTGATATGCTACTTCTAGCCATTCCATTTGGAGTAGTCGGTTTAGTTCTTGCTTTATTATCAGCAAGAGCTATCACCATAACCTCATTAGGTGAAGATATTGCCTTAGGTCTTGGACAAAAAACGAAAGCAGTAAAAATTATTAGTATGTTAGCTGTTGTGTGCTTAACAGGGACGGCGGTAGCGCTTGTCGGAAAAATAGCCTTTGTAGGGCTAGTAATACCCCATATTACACGTTTCCTTGTCGGTGTAGATTACCGCTTTATCATTCCTTGTGCAGCAGCAATAGGTGCATTTTTCTTGGCGCTCTGTGATGTACTCAGTCGTTATGTTAATTACCCAATGGAAACGCCAATCGGGGTATTAACAGCAATAGTTGGTGTCCCATTCTTCTTATATTTAATTCGTAAGCACGGAGGTGAAAAACGTGCGTAAAAATACCTCACGTGTATTTGTATTAACAATCTCTATACTCATTTTATTTATATTAGGTGCTAGTTATCTACATATTACAAATGGTGTCTTTGATATGTCTGTCATCGATGTAGTGAAAACATTGCTACGTATTGAACCGAATCCTAAATTTGATTTAGTTATTTTTGAATTCCGCTTACCTCGTATTGTTATTGCAGCACTAGTTGGTATTGGACTAGGGATGGCAGGGGTGGTGCTACAGGGCATTACACGGAATGGTTTAGCAGACCCAGGGATTTTAGGGATTAATGCTGGGGCTGGTGCAGCCGTTGTCATTTTCATGTTTTTCTTCCAACTGAATATTGTTACTGCGGATTTGAATAGCTGGTTATCGATTTTAATGATGCCTATGTTCGGTTTTGTAGGAGGTGCGATGGCAGCTGCACTTATTTTTTCCTTTGCACTTAAAAATGGTCACTTAGATATGCAACGACTAATCTTAACAGGTATTGCCATTAATAGTGGCTTTGGGGCATTGACGTTGTTTTTATCATTGAAAATGAATGCGCAGGATTATGAATCTGCCGCTGTTTGGATGGCTGGCTCCATTTATAATGCTAACTGGATTTTTGTTGCCGCTATGCTACCGTGGCTGATAATACTAAGCTTTTATGTTTATCAGAAATCGTATTTACTCGATTATTTCCAGCTAGAAGAAGATAGTATTACTAGCTTAGGGATAGCGGTAGAAAAAGAGAAAATCAAACTGTTATTAGCGAGTGTCGGCTTAGTGAGTGCGTGTGTGTCCGTATCAGGTAGTATTGGCTTTATCGGTTTAATGGCTCCTCATATAGCGAAACAGCTGGTCGGTATTCAGCATCGTTATGTAATGCCAGCAAGTGCACTGATTGGCGCATGCTTGCTTGTTATCGCAGACTTTATCGGAAAAACGGTGTTTGCACCATCGGAATTAGCGGTTGGTATAGTCGTATCCATTATTGGCATTCCGTATTTCTTATATTTATTAGTGAAATCAAAGGCATAGGAGGAAATAGCATGCAAACTGCATTTCGTATGGAAAATTTATCGTCTGGCTATGAGCAGGTTCGTGTGTTTGAAGGCTTAAATTTATCGATTGAAGAGGGAAAAGTAACAACAATCATTGGGCCAAATGGTTGCGGTAAATCAACGCTATTGAAAACAATTGGACGGATTTTAAAGAAACAGCAAGGGACTGTCTATTTACAGGAGCAAAATATGCAAAATTTATCATCAAAGGATATAGCCAAAAAGCTTGCTATTTTATCGCAAACGCCAGTCGCGCCTGGACAGTTAAAGGTTGAGGAACTGGTTGCCTATGGCCGTTATCCACATCGTAATAATGTCAATCGCTTAACCAAGAAAGATGAAGAGATGATTGAGTGGTCTTTATCTGTTACAAATACAATTGATTTTCGTAATCGTGAAATTGCCCAACTTTCAGGTGGACAACGTCAGCGAGTGTGGTTGGCAATGGCACTAGCCCAAGAAACAAATATTTTGTTATTAGATGAACCGACAACATACTTAGATATGGCCCATCAATTAGAAGTGCTGGACATTGTCAAAAGCTTGAACGAAAAACATGGTTGTACAATTGTAATGGTTTTGCATGACATCAATCATGCCGCACGATATTCAGACCATTTAATAGCAATGCGTCAAGGTGCTGTTATCGAGATGGGGACTCCGAAAGAAATTTTATGTGCTGATGTAATGCGTAAGGTATTTCATATTAATGCACGCATCATGGAAGATCCAGCAACGAAAACACCTGTGTGCTATGGTTACGATATTTTGAAGGAGCAAACAGATGAGCATTGAAAAATTAGAAGGAACACTTGATTATTCAACCTATCAAATTAGCTCGAAGTTCACAGACTATAAATATTCAGTTTATATTCATGTGCCACAGGGACAGGCACCGGAAGAGGGCTTCCCTATCTATTATGTGTTAGATGGCTCATCTTATTTCCATTTAGTGAAAGAAGCGGTGCGTCTACAGTGTCGCAATGCAGCAAAGACGCATGTAACACCCGCGATTGTTGTCGGAATTGGTCATGGAGAAGATATGCAAGAACGACGCTTTTATGACTTTACTGCACCCGCAAAAGAATATAGCTACCCAGCAAGGTTTAAAGGAAAGGGCTATGACAAGCATGGTGGAGCCGCGGACTTTAGCAGATTTTTAGAAGAGGAGTTAAAGCCAAGTATTCAGGCTCAATTCCAGGTAAATGTAGAACAGCAAACACTTTTCGGCCATTCATTGGCGGGCTATTTTGTACTGTGGCAATTATTTTCTGCGACATCGAATTTCCAAAGCTATATAGCGATCAGCCCATCAATTTGGTGGAACAACCATGAATTATTACCTAAGGCAGCATCGTTTATGAAAGAGCAAACGGTTGTAAATGAAAAATTATTTATCGGTGTAGGTGAGCTGGAAACCTTCATGGTAGATGATGCGCGACAAATGGTCAGTGATTTAGGGAATATGATAGAAATCGCTTTTTATGAAGCGATGGATGAAAATCATGCATCAGTCGTCCCCACTGTTATGAGTAAAGCGATACGTTTTGTGAATAACCATTAATTTTATTTATATAGTAGTGTAAGGGAATTTAAGATGCTTTTATTTACCGAAAGCCATAGAAGCCTTTACACAATCTAAAAGAAGTAAATTTGGATAGCCGCATTATCTTTTGATAATGCGGTTTATTTGTGTTTAAAAAAATATTGAAATGAATAATAAAACACAAGGGGATGCGAGTGATGTGGAGATAGTACTAGCAGATGTAATTCACGGTGAATGATGTAGGAATTTATTTTTTAGACTTGCTGTTATTTCACAAAATCAGGGACAAGGATTGGCCAAGACTTTAATTGTTGAGCTTGAAAAATATGCACGTACACATAGAAAAAGTATAAGTGAATGTAAAGTGCGCATGCGTGTTCAAAAAAATATTGAGTTTTATCAAGCACTAGGCTATGTTATTACAAAAGAAGAAATCATTGTAAATCGTAACAGCATTGCCATTCCAGTCGTGACAATGGCAAAGGCGCTTTCCAATTAGGGGGGATAACTTGAAGAAAAAAGTAGGCTGTTTGCATGCCCATCATTCGAATATTGACTACATAGAGCAGGCATTTAGAAGTAATGAAGATATAGAACTTGTACATTTTGTTGACCCAGGGCTTATGCACCGCGTGACTGAGGGAGCTGAAGGGCTATCACTAAAGGTAAGAGAGCAATTGGAGTGGATGTCGAGCTGTAATGTTGATGCCATTTTAATAACATGTACAAATTACATTGCGCTATTGATGGAGGAACAGTTGGCACTCTCTATTCCCATTATCAAGATCGATGAGCCTTATTTTGCGACTATTTGTGAGGACGCGCATCCTCAAACGATACTCTTTACAAATCCTGCGACTGTAGAGGGCACAATGAAACGGCTTCAGCAGTTTGCCAAGCACCATGACAAGGCAATAGAAATTGAAGCAAAGGTGATCGATGATACATTTGAGTTGATTATGCAGGGCAAAAAGGAAGCATATAATAAGGCGCTTTTGCAATTTCTCCATGAAATTGTGAATGAGCAGCAGTCAATATCTGTAGCACAACTATCGATGGTAGAGGCGGCACAGCAATTTGACAAGGAAATGGGAACAGCAATTATACATCCTTTACAAGCTTTAGTTCGTGCGGTTTTAACACAATTAAAAATAACATAAACCTCAATAAAATTGACTTGAGGTGAAACTTGTAATAAATGATTTTTAGACCTCAAAATTGATACTTTGGTTTATGAAATTAATGAGTAAATTGACCACAACATTAAATTAAATAAAAGTGCTTGGCAAGAAAACTTTTAAATTGTTAGTGTATTGAGTAAATAGAAACGGAGGAAAGCTAATGAACGATATACGATATCCAATTGGACAATTTCGATTTCCAGAAGTCACTACGGCACAGCAAGTAAGGGAATGGATGGAGGACATCCGCCTTTTGCCGAGGCAACTTGCTGAAACACTGGGGGGTGCAAGTGAACAATCATTAGCAAAATCCTACCGAGAAAATGGTTGGACTGTATCGCAACTTGTCCATCATATTGCGGATAGCCATATGAATAGCTATATTCGTTTTAAGCTAGCTTTAACTGAGGATACACCAACGATTAAGCCCTACAATGAAGAAGATTGGGCACGATTACCAGATTGTGAAGTGCCGGTAGCCACTTCCTATAAAATGATTGAAAGCTTGCATGAACGATGGGTTTATTTGCTGACAAGCTTAACAGAACAACAATTACAACGAGCATTTAATCATCCAGATTCAGGATTGATGACACTAGTAAAAGCTCTTGCTCTGTATGCATGGCATGGAAAACACCATCTTGCACATATTCAAAATGCTTTATCAAACTAGAAAATTTATAGAATACTAAATAGGCGATTTCTTGAGAAGAAGTCGCCTATTTGAATTTTTTAAATTACGATATCTACCATAGTTTATAGGTATTATGCAATAGTAATACCTGCACTTGCTGTTCCTGTTAATGTTTGCACAACAGTAACCCCAGAAGTAGTAATGGAGTAAACCATTAATAAGCGGTCACCTGTTACTACTGGCACTGGTGCTACATTTGCGGAAGCGAATGCAGTTTGACCTAGAGATACTAAACCAGTAAAGGCTGGTGCTAAGTTTACAGTTGCACTTGTAGCTGTGAAAAGACTACTTCCAGCAGGAGCACGGTAAACTGTTGCAGTGACTGTTGTTGTGCCGGCAATTACTGCAAGTGCAATTGTTGCAGTAAATGAAGCCGAAATAGCCGTAATATTACCAGGTCGTGGAACTGAAAATGCCTCTGTCACAATACCAGATAAATCAATAGTATTACCTACAATTGTTACACCAGGAACAGCAGTACCGAACCCGATTAAACTAGGTGTGGCAATCAAACCAGTAACTAAAGATGCTAATATAACAGGTGTGATACCGGAAGAGAAAGGAATGATGGAGCCAGTTGCTTGAGGTGGAATAATACATGCAGCATCAATTGCTACAAAAGGTCCAAGCGCTGTACATTGACCATTACCATTACCTGATGAGCAACCACATCCACCATGGTTCATAAAATTATTTGTACACATTTTTACACCCCCTTTCCTCATTATTCTATTCATCTAAGACTGGGAGTTACGGGCAATTATCTACATAGTGGTTTCTATATTGATAAGGGGCTTTCAGTCACTTGGTTATATACCTTTAAACAAAACACGAAAAAGTCCAATACGTATTTTTGTACATATTGGACGATTTTAAAAAATTAGTGTTGAAATCACGAATTCATGGTTTTAATTAACTCCATTTTCTAAAGAAATTGAAAAACGAGTTCTTTACTTTCTTATTTTCTTCTACAGTCGACTCTTTTATAAGTTCATGTTGCTTGTTTACCTCTTCAAGTGATATATGAATTTCATTGCTTTCCCCTGATTTAGTTTCAAAAACCACAATTTCATCTGGTGTTATAGTAGGAGAATTATTAGAATAGCCAGGTTCATTAACTGTTCCAGCGTCTACAAGGTTGCCAGGTTCATTAACTGTTCCAGCGTCTACAAGGTTGCCAGGTTCATTAACTGTTCCAGCGTCTACAAGGTTGCCAGGTTCATTAACTGTTCCAGAGTCTATAAGGTTGCCAGGTTCATTAACTGTTCCAGCGTCTACAAGGTTGCCAGGTTCATTAACTGTTCCAGCGTCTACAAGGTTGCCGGGTTCATTAACTATTTCAGAATTTACATCATTGACTGATTCAACAATTCTCTGAGAATTCACATGGCCGATGGAATCATTAATTTTTGGAGAAATCCTCTGATTGTCAGTTTCAACTACTCTTTTTGAATTCCCGTAATCGACAGAGGCATTTATTTTTTCAGATTCTACATCATTGACGGATTCATTAACGATAGAAGAATTTAAGGCATTATTATCGAAGGATTCATTGTTTATAGCAGATGAAACGGTATTAGGATTATAAACACTAACTGGGATCTCCTGTGCGTCAGTAGCTTTTTTAAAATGGAAGGTGGATTCTACGGTGGTATTTCTGTATAGGCCATTATATATTTGGCTTGGTTGAGTATTTATCGATTGAAAGTATTGTTGATTAAAATGGCGTTCTTCGGGTTTGTTTCCCTGTATGTCATTTTGAGCAGAAGGTATTCCATTGTTTAAATTTACTTGCATATTTGTTGCTTTTCCTGCCAAACTCTGCAGCAGTTTATAAGATGGTTGCTTTGATGTAATAGTGGATTGATCTGCTGTCTGTGTGATTCTAGGATGCCTTTGTGAATCGTTAGCCGTAGAATTAGCATTTTTTTCAATGGCAGGTAAAGTGGTTGAAGCTTCATTAACTTCAATTGTTATTAATCTGTTTAAAACCATGAAAATTTCTTGATTCATTTCTTCAATGGTTTGATTTAAAGACTCAATTTGTGTCGAAAGTAGTTTTATTTGGTCCTCATATCCTTTGATGTGTGAATTTTGCTTATCATCTAATGTTTCTGTTAGCCCTTCCAAATGTGCGATTTGCGTTTTTAGCCCATCAAACTCGTTTTTCATAAATAGGAATTCTTCAATTGATGTCCCCATTTTTAATGAAGTTAACGTTTCCCTATAGGTCTCAATTTTTTGTTTTAATCTTTCGATTTCTTGAGTGGAGTACAATTTAGAATCTTCCATTGCATTTCACCCCTTTCAGTCCTTTAATATTTTATTAAAAATATTGTAATTCTGTTACAGATATACCGGTTCTTTTTAACATTCTTGTTCCTCTTTAAGAGGAGGTTTTTGTAAGTAAAAATGATACATGCCGATATTCATGACTTTTAATAAATATCATGTAGAACTATTTATTAGCCCATACACTTATAGCCAGAATACATATGCTACAAACGAAAGATAAAAAACTTATGGAGGTGTCAAAAGGATGCAAGAAAATATGCCATCCCAGGATCGAGAATTAATTTGTATAAATGTCGATAAGGTATATGACTGGATTGTAAAGGAGATGTCGTTTGATATTTCACCAACTGGACCAATTACTTTCCCAGGCGTAACAGCGACGACAGACTTAACAGGTGCAATTGTTTCATGTAGAGTAATCCCAGCAGCTACAAATCCAATTGTGATCCTAAACCGTGAGAATCGTCAATTCTCCATTGATGGATCAACTGTATGTCTTCAACATCTAAATATTCAAAAGAACTTCATTCTAACGATTGTAGTTACTTTACCAACTGGCGCGGTTTTCACAAGTACTGATATTCCGGTTTCACGCTGTGAGCAAGTTACATTATGTGCACCTAAAGGGACAGATGTAGAAATATTATATACAGATTTAGATTGCTTCGTATGTACAACTGGAACACTTACAGCTGGAGCAGGTACAATTACGTTTTCTGCGTTAACAATTACTGTAGCTGTTTGTCAAAGTATCCAGTCTACATTCCCTGTTACTGTTGAATTCTTAGCAACTTTCTGCGAACCAAGAGCAGATTTACCGTTCTCATGTCCAACTGCAGTTCGTCCAAAGCAATGCTCAATTATTTTCCCAACTGGCGGTTAATAGTGCTAACACATAACTAAAAGTCATATCTTGAAGAGAGGGTAATCCTCTCTTTTTTTATTGTTCTAAAATATGATGGTGGAGCCCTAGCGCAAAAAGCAAGATGTCTACATCTGGGTCACCACTATAACTGAATGTTTTAGTGCATTTGTTCAATCATGTGGTTTCAAACTCTAGATAGGGGGCAGTTAAATGAGGACTGGCAGAAATGATGTAGAACAAAAAATAAATGAACTTAAAGGACAAACGGAATCGTATGTTATTGAAATTAAAAAGATGGTTGAGGACCTTATTATTCCTGACAGTGTAAACATCATCAGTTATTTCACTTCTTCGTTCAATATTTCCTATGACCCTGAACAGGAGAGTTTGTGTTTAGGTTCCTTCCATATTCGAAACATGGGCAATCAGCCACTGACAAATCCATATTTGTGTATAAAGCTACCTGAAGATTCTCCTTTTTCCTTCTCTGGGCGCTATGTGTATGAGCATTTCAAACAGAATTTAAAGGGACCGACTAGTTGGGAACGAATAAATGATAAATCGAGCAATGAGGAATTTTGGCTTAAACCTTTAGAAAAAACAGCGATTGAGCCTAATGAAACCATTTCCTTTTCGAACTTTCAGATTAAGTGGTCACATAATTTATCTTATTCAGGAACAATCATGGGCTTTACATATTGTGATCAACTCAAAGAGGGGGTTGCTGTTATAAACCCTATCAACCTAAATGGAATAACTCGTATACAGGAGGATGAAAATGAGTGAGTTAGATGAGCAAAATGTTGGGATGGAGCACATCCGCCAATTTATGATAGCTCAGCTGAATAAATTACCAGAGAATAGTAAGGAGAAAGATAATAGTTTTGCATTTTTAGAAAAAAGTACACTGAATTTACTGATAGCCTATCTGTTATCGGGAGAAAACCGTGGAAAGAGTGAAATAGTAGATGAAGAATTTGAATTATGGGTCTTAAAGCAGCTTGACGAAATCCTGGACGTTAACAAAAAGCAATTTGAAGAAATAATTGATTTTCTTAAAAAAATTCCGTGATAGGGGGTACCAATGTGAATAATGACAGCGTTAAAAATAACGATCCTATTCAGCTACAACAAATGATTATTTTTTTAAGAGCAGAATTAGCCAAATATAAAAAGGAAGTGGAAAGACTTAGAGCTAGCGATTATTATTCACTCGTACTCAGACTAGAACGGGAAAATGTACAATTAATCAATCGAGAAAAAGAGCTTTCGCTAGAGCTTAGTAAGCTAAGGCGAGAATTAGAAAAGGCATCGAAGGGCTATCAAGATGATATTCAGGTGAGGGAAAATCAAAGAAATAAACATATTTCTTCAATCGAGGCTTTATTGAAAGATAAAAATGATTTGCGTACGGAAAATGAACTATTAGTAGAAACACTAAAAGCCACTAAAGGTGAATTGATTTCAATGAAAGGAGAGCGGCAGGAACTACTGGGGGCAGATTATAAGTCTGCCATCGAAAATCTCGAAAATAAGCTAATTGATTTTACAAAAGAAACAAGCAAACAAATGGAAAGTATTGTTGGGGAATTAGGAATGATTCGTAGTGAAAGGAGTGGTTCCGATAACAACAATCAGTGTTTAGTAACAGAGATAGAACAAAAAAGAAGTGAGAATGAAAAACTCTTAAATGAAATAGCTGATTTAAAAGAACAGAGAGAACTTCTTTTAAAGAATGATTCTATACTTTCAAGTGGAAAAACCATTCTAAATTCTCAAACTTTATCAGATTTAGATACCCAAGTAAAAAAAATATTGGACCAATCGATGGGCTTCGAGGACCAGTTGGATGCTAAATTACGTATCCTGGATGACTTAGAACAGAAGTTGAATCAGCTTGCTATTGAAATAGAAGTTAAGAGAAGCTAGTAACTGTTAAGGATTATGTTAAGGAGGAACTTCTATTACGATAAGGTTTGCACAAAGACTAGGCTGATTCAAAAGTTTATTATACTTTTGAATCAGCCAATTTTTATAAGTTTAAAAGCTGGTTGAGTGGCAAATTAAGCACACGTAAGTTTTGTTCAACAGATTGGCGTACTTATTTCACTTTATTTTGTTTTTCTGTGTAAGATTACTCTTTTCACGCGGGGTGAATACTTTTTAGTTCTAGCCGTTCGGGGTTATTGCGCTTGTTTTTTGTCGTGATATAGTTTTTATCCCCTGTTTCTGTACAGGCTAATGTGATTTGTACACGCATAAAAACACCTCCTTTTAAATCGTAGTAATTACGCTTCATAAGATATTATGTTTACTTTCATTTGTCAAATACTGGTTTACTTAAAATAATAAATATTGCACTTTAATATTCTTTGTGTTTTAATTACAAAATATAAATAGTAATGATTACGATTTGAAGGAGATTAGAGAGATGACAAAGAAAATACCGGTTACAGTTTTAAGTGGTTATTTAGGTTCAGGTAAGACGACAATTATGAATCATGTGCTACAAAATAAGCAAAATATGCGTGTGGCAGTTATTGTCAATGATATGAGTGAAATCAATATTGACGCTGAATTGATTGCGAAGGGTAGCGGTATTTCACGCACTGAAGAAAAATTTGTAGAGCTATCAAACGGTTGCATTTGCTGTACGTTACGTGAGGATTTACTACAGGAGGTAGAGCGTCTTGCAGGGCTCGGGAATATTGACTATATCTTGATAGAATCCACAGGCATTAGTGAGCCGATACCAGTTGCACAAACATTTAGCTATATGGACGAGGAACTTGATATTGATCTTACAAAGTTTTGTCAGCTCGATACAATGGTGACAGTAGTGGATGCAAATCGTTTTTGGCATGATTTTCAATCTGGAGAGAGTCTGCTAGAGCGTAAGGAAGCGGTAGGGGAATTAGATGAGAGGGATGTAGCGGACCTACTGATTGACCAAATTGAGTTTTGTGA
Source organism: Lysinibacillus sp. UGB7 (assembly GCF_049058285.1). Lineage (NCBI taxonomy): Bacteria > Bacillati > Bacillota > Bacilli > Caryophanales > Bacillaceae > Lysinibacillus > Lysinibacillus sp. UGB7. The sequence continues at coordinate 19,072 of NZ_JBMGUV010000014.1, read as the reverse complement.
CGTTCTTGTACTGAACAAATGTGATTTAGTGTCACAAGAGGAACTGGAAATATTAGATAGAATTTTACGAGTATTACAGCCTGAGGCAACATTAATTCGGACAACTAATGGTATTATAGAGCCGGCAGAAATATTAAATACGGGACGTTTTAACTTCGAACGCGTTTCACAATCTGCTGGTTGGTTAAAGGAGTTAGAGATTGGCCATGAAAATCATATACCGGAAACGGAAGAGTACGGCATCACGTCGTTCACCTATCAGCGCAGAATGCCATTTCATCCATTGCGATTTGTAGAGTGGTGTGACAATATGCCAGAGTCCATCGTTCGTGCCAAAGGGATTATTTGGAGTGCAAAACATCAGGAAGTGGCACTATTACTGTCACAAGCAGGTTCATCCGCAAAAATTGAACCCGTTTCATACTGGGTAGCGGCTTTACCTAAGGCACAGCAGCAGGATGTTTTTTTACAAAGTCCTGAAGTACTGGAAGATTGGGATGAAGAATTTGGTGATCGGTTGACACAACTCGTCATTATTGGCATTGAATTAGATAAAAAAGCCATTGTAAAAGAGCTGGATGCGTGTTTATTATCTGATGAAGAATTTAATGAACCGTGGGAGAACTTAGTAGATCCATTTAATTGGGACTGGAGTTAACAGAAACAAACAGGTTGTACCATTCCTCCGATGATGCTTACTCGTCGTACATGGAGCTAATAACGGACAATTTGCGCATTGTAGTGGATTGGATTTATACGGTCTTCTGCCTTCTTCGATGTCGTTGAATATGAGTTGATTGGAGCGCAGGCGGCGACTTCTGCGGGCATACATGAGCTAAAGGCCCCGCAGGAGCGTAGCGACGAGAAGATTGAAGCCACGCCCGCGAAAAACGTACGCCGTAGCGGAAATCAACGGGGCATGAGATGCTACTAATGAATAGATAAAGTTAAAAAAAAAGCAGTTGTTCGTCCTCCTATCCATCATCTCAATCATTTATAGACTTACACTCGTTGATTGGAGCGCAGGCGGCGACTTCTGCGGGAATAGCATGAGCGAAAAGTCCCCGCAGAAGCGTAGCGACGAGGAGACTGAAGCCATGCCCTCGAAAAAGCGTCCGTCGTAGAGGAAATCAACGGTTTCATATAGATATTTCTATTTTAAAAAGGAACTACCTCAAATTACTTTTGAGGTAGTTCCTTTTTAAATATTTTGTTATAGTTTGTTGCTTCACGCAATGCCTTTTCCTCAATGGGAATGCGTACAGAAAGCATTGTAATATTTAAAAGTGTAAAGCAAAATGCTGTGAAGTAAGCTTGAAACATTAAAGGTAGTAAAAGAATTTCCAAGCAAACAACTGCATAATTAGGGTGACGCATAAATGTATATGGTCCTTTTCGCACTACTTCCGCACCAGGCAATATGATAATTTTTGTATTCCAAAAAGGTCCTAGTGAATGGATACACCAGATACGTAGTGCTTGCACCGCAATAAATAGTAAAAAGAATAAAGGGAATAAGGGCGAAAGACCATTGTTATTGGTGCTCCCTTCGGTTATTAAAAATAGAAAAAAGCTGAAATGCATGGCTACCATGTAGGGATAATGCGTTATTCCTACTTCATACGCCCCTTGCGAAAGCATCCACTTTTCATTACGTTTCGCTATAGAGACTTCTGTCAATCTTTGTAGAATGACAAGAATCAAGATAATATAAAAAAACATGCTACTCCCTCCATTTAAGTAATACAGCTTCCGCACAGAAGCCGGGACCGAGAGCGACGAGCAAACCAACATCATCTACTTGACCTTCTTTTAACATAAACTGCTCTAATACATATAACACTGTAGGGGATGACATATTTCCATGACGTCTTAATATTTCCCGAGAAATGTCGGTTTTTTGTTCCGCAAGATACAATGCATCCTCATAGGCCTTCAGCACTTTTTTACCTCCAGGATGAGCAATGAAATGATCAAGCTGTTCACTGTATAGCTCTTGTTCTACTAAGAATTGCTCAATAAATGGACCAAGCCAGTTCGTAATAATAGCAGGGATACTTTTCTGGAAAATGACATGAAGTCCATTGTTTTTAATATTCCAGCCCATTACATCTTCAGAATCTGGCATCCATTTAGAGCCAGTTGTGAGTATGGAAGGTGACGGCTTTCTTGTAGGTATTGTGACGTCATCTCCACAAACGAGAATACATGCTGCACCATCGGCAAAGAGAGAGGCACCTATTAAATTACTCTTTGAAAAGTCGTTTGGTTGAAAGGTTAAGCTGCAAAGTTCGACACAAACAACAAGTACCTTTGCTTGAGGGTGTGCTTTACAGAAATCATAGGCACGACTGACACCAGCTGCTCCACCAGCACAACCAAGTCCCCAAAGTGGCATGCGTTTTAGTCTGTCTGAAAAGGCAAGTTGGTTCATAACTCGAGCATCAATACTTGGTGTTGAAATGCCCGTACTACTAACAAAAATAATGGCATCGATTTCCTCAGGACAAATCGGTGTTGCTAAGAACGCTTCGTTTTGTAAACAGGCTTGTATGACGTCAACGCTGTATGCTGTTGCCAACTCAATATATAAGTTGTTACGTTCTTCAAAAGTATGCTCGGTACGATGCCATTCGGCAGGTACACAGAAATGGCGTGTCTCAATACCACCGCTTTCAAAGACTTTTAAGTAGCGTTCTAAACGTGCGACTTTTTTATGAAAAAGCTCTTTCGTTAGCTCCTCAGCATTTGCTTGATGTAATGTGTAAGGTGGTTGATATGTACTGATAGAAACGATTTTCGACAATTCAACATCTCCTTTGCAAAAGTGGTCTTAGTCATTGTATGCATGGGGGGAGTGGTTACATGCTTGATAATTTGGAATTGACAATTTCGCAAAATTTAGATATATTGGAAACAAATAAATGGAAGTAGGTGATGTGACATGATGAATAGATCTGTTTTTAGCGAATTGCAATTCGGGTTGTTCAATTTCACACGCCTAAAATATACATGTTAGACCTTGTTCAGTAGCTAGTTAAACTTCTACATAAATAAGGCTACTTGTACATTCTCTTGAACGTGCTGTGAAACCTTGTAACTGCCGAATTGCAGTTACAAGGTTTTTTATTTTTTCAGCAAATCAAATGCTGCATAAAGATAAAGTTTCGGTGAGTGCATAGATGTTTTGTGCACAAATATGCTGAAGCGTAAATAACATGCATATATCAGGAGGAAAACGAATTGAATTTAACAACTTTAGGATTTTCAACATATTTTGAAGAGCAAATGACGACGTTTAAAGAGGAGTCGAAATTAGCCAACTGTATCCCGGCGCGAGTGACTTTAGAGCATAAACACTCATATCGTGTATTGACAGAAGAAGGAGAGTGGCTAGCAACGATTGCTGGGCATTTCGCATATACTTCTCTAGCACGAGAAGACTTCCCAGCTGTTGGAGATTGGGTGTTGGTCGAGAAAATGGCTGGCGAAGAAAAGGCAATTATTCATAAACTATTTGAACGAAAATCAGTTTTTTCACGTAAGGTTGCAGGTCGAGAAATAACGGAGCAAATTGTAGCTTCAAATGTCGATGTTGTACTCCTTGTAATGAGCTTAAATGCTGATTTTAATCTACGTCGTTTAGAACGTTATTTAGTAGCAGCCTGGGACTCAGGCGCCAAGCCAATTATTGTACTGACAAAGGCAGACTTATGTGAAGACGTCGAGATTATGTTACGTGAGGTCGAAGCTATCGCATTTGGTGTAGATATTTTTGTGACAAGTGCTTTATCTGGGGAAGGCTTATCAGATATTCGTGCTCTTTTTACTGAGGGGATAACGGGTGCATTACTTGGTTCTTCAGGGGCCGGGAAGTCTACATTGACAAATGCACTCAGTGGCGAAACACTCATGAAAGTTTCGGATATTCGCGAGGACGATGCTAAAGGCCGCCATACGACGACACATCGTGAGTTAATTGTACTCCCAAATGGAGGTTGTTTAATTGATACGCCAGGAATGCGTGAGCTGCAATTATGGGATCAGGGAGATAGTCTTTCTGCCAGTTTTAAAGATATTGAAGAACTATCTGCTGCTTGTCACTATCGAGATTGCATGCATCAAGAGGAGCCAGGTTGTGCAGTTCAGCAAGCGATCATAGATGGGGCACTTGAAAGCTCACGTTTACAAAGCTACTTCAAGTTACAGAGGGAACTCGCATTTATGGAACGTAAAACCAATACACAGGCAAGATTAAACGAACAGCGGAAATGGAAGAAAATTTCCAAAGGATTGAAGAAAGGAAAAAAGAAATAAGCATGACGGAACAAAGATATTTGTGTTCTACTTTTTAATAAGGAATGTTGCATGAACAAAGGATGCGTATGTTCATAGTTATAGAGGAATAGGTAAGGAGTGACCGTGCGTGACGATACAAAACATCAATCATTTTTTATTTTCAGTTTCTAATTTAGGTAATTCCATAGCATTCTATAAAAACGTCTTCGATGCAAAATTATTAGTGAAAGGTAGCAACACAGCTTATTTCGATCTGAATGGACTGTGGCTTGCTTTAAATGTAGAGAAGGATATCCCGCGCAATGAGATTCATCAATCCTATACACATATTGCATTTTCAATTCTTGAAGAAGATTTCGATAAAATGTATGAGAAACTAATGCATTATAATGTCAATATTTTAGAAGGTAGACAGCGAGATGTGAGGGATGAAAAATCCATTTACTTTACGGATCCAGATGGTCATAAGTTTGAATTTCATACAGGTACTTTACAGGATAGATTACAATACTATAAAAAAGAAAAAGTGCATATGGAGTTTTTTGATTAATAGTAACAAGTAAGTGTCTCTAACTTTTGAGACGCTTATTTTTTGCAACATATTCAAAGAAGGATTGGTGACAACTGTTTGAAACTGTGGAAAAACATGAAATGAACCTTAACGAAAGTAGCAACGTTATATTCTTAGATTTAAGGTTCATAGGAAGGAGCAACTTTATGAAAAATGCAATTATTTTTGATATGGATGGCACTTTATTTCAAACCAATCTTATTTTGGAGCCAGCCCTTACATCGACTTTTGATGTACTGCGTGCAAAGGGCTTATGGCAAGAGGATACACCAATTGAAAAGTATCGTGAAATTATGGGTGTTCCTTTACCTATCGTATGGGAAACATTATGTCCAGAGCACTCCTTGGAAGTTCGTGAAGACAGTAATACTATATTCCATGCAAAACTTATCGAACAGATACAGCAGGGTAGAGGCGCATTGTATCCGAATACAGAGCAAACCCTAACGACTCTAGCAGAAACCTATAATTTATACATAGCAAGTAATGGTCAAATCGAGTATTTGCAAGCCATTGTTGAAACTTATCAGTTAACACGCTTTTTCAAAAATATCTATAGTATTCAGTCCATCTCAAGTGGTCACAAATCAGATTTGGTTCGTACAGTAATTGAAGAAAATAACATTCAACATGGAGCAGTTGTCGGTGATCGTGTCTCTGATATTCAAGCGGCTCAAGATAATCACCTTCTTTCAATTGGTGTACGCTTTGATTTTGCACAGGAAAGTGAATTACAAGAAGCGGATGTTGTCATTGATGATCTAAAGGAACTGCTAACCGTACTAAACTAATTTTAAAAACCTTTAGCATTTATCTCTAACATTTTAAAATTTATCGCCCAACTTTTTATATTTATCCCGCATTAACGGTCAGTAAGCCGCCCACCTCAAATGCAAAGTAACGAGGCGGTCGATCAACGGAATGTAAAAGCCCGATTGGTTCAACTAACAATCAGTGGGCACTGATTGAAGTTTCACTTTATCGAGTAATTTCGTCGGTTTATCCACAACTTTTACTCATTTATCGACATTTAGCGTTTTCAACTCCAAATGTTTGCATTGCAAATTTTGAGGGAAAAGAGTAAAATGGTGCCAATCTAAGAAAAGCGTTGAGAAGGAAAAGTAAATTGGACAAGCATTTAATAGAGAGCCTCTGCTGGTGGAAATGAGGTAAATGAACCCTTTTGAAAATGACCTTTGAGCTTCGTACCGAAAGCTTTGGCGAGTAGGCTACGACGAGATGGCACTCGTTACAACAGCAGCAGTATCTCTCATATGTGGACGTACTGATTGAGGCAAATAGTTTGAGCTATTTGTAAATATAGGTGGTAACACGGGTATACTCGTCCTAATCAGTAATGATTAGGGCGTTTTTTTTATCTTTATTTTGCGGCCGTTTCAGATGTTATTTGCGCCAGAGCAATACACCAGATACGCCAAGGTGAATTTGATAGACATTTTCGAGGGGAGCAACTTAGGATGACGATTATTATTGGAGGCGCTTGGCCATATGCGAATGGTTCGTTGCATTTAGGTCATATCGCCGCATTATTACCAGGTGATATTTTGGCTAGATATTACCGACAAAAAGGTGAGAAAGTTTTATATGTTTCAGGTAGTGACTGTAATGGTACACCGATTTCAATTCGAGCTACACAGGAAAATACCACAACAGAGGCCATTGCCAATAGATATCATGATGAATTTACACAATGTTTTCAGGAGTTAGGATTTACGTATGATATGTATACAAGAACAGATGCTCAGCACCACCACGAATCAGTGCAGACCATTTTTCTACAGCTTTTAGCAAATAATTATTTATATAAAAAGAAGATTGAACAGGCGTATTGTGAAACGGATAAGCAGTTTTTACCTGATCGTTTTGTGGAAGGGATTTGTCCGAACTGTGGTGCGAAGGCGCGTGGAGACCAGTGCGATAATTGTTCGGAAATTTTAGATCCGCTTGATTTAATTGATAAGCGCTGTAAAATATGTGGGAATGAGCCAGTGATTCGAGAGACAGAACATTTTTATTTTACATTCAGTCAATTTCAGGGAAGGCTTGAGACTTATTTAGCTGATGCAAAGGCAGAGAAACGTTGGCGCGATAATGCGTTAGGTTTAACAGAGCGTTATTTGGGCGAAGGTGTGCCTGATCGTGCAGTAACAAGGGATTTACCGAATGGTGTAAATGTACCAGTGCCAGGCTTTGAGGGCAAAAAGATTTACGTGTGGATTGAAGCTGTGGCTGGCTATTTAACCGCAAGTATCGAATGGGCTAAACAGCACGATGTGGCCATCGAGGAACTATGGAATGAAGACACAATCTCGTACTATATACATGGCAAGGATAATATCCCTTTCCATACAGTTATTTGGCCCGCCATTTTAATGGGCATTGGAGCGAAGGCATTACCAACACATATTGTTTCGAACGAATATTTGACATTAGAGAAGCGAAAACTATCGACCAGCCAAAATTGGGCTGTATGGGTTCCTTATATATTAAGTCGCTATAATGCGGACTCCATTCGCTATTTTCTAACGATGAATGCCCCAGAGAATCGCGATACTGATTTTTCTTGGCGCGAATTTATCTATAGTCATAACAGTGAACTACTTGGCGCTTACGGTAATTTTGTCAATCGTACATTGAAATTTTTAGAAAAGTCATTTGCCAGCCAAGTCCCACAGGCTGAGGTGGATGGAGATGTAAGGAAGCAGACGATTCGCTTGTTTAGTGAAGCCGGTATTAGTATTGAAGCGGGGCATTTTAAGCAGGCTTTAGAAGCTATTTTTGAATACGTTCGTGCAGCAAATCGCTATTTTGATGAACGACAGCCATGGTTGCAAGTGAAGAATGACGTTGAGGCAGGAAATCAAACACTTGTAACGTGCGTCTATATTATCGCCAATCTTAGTCAGCTACTGCAGCCTTTTCTACCGTTTTCAGCTGGACAAATTCGAGATATGTTAGGTGTAAAGGAAATGATGTGGCATGAGCAAGTGGCACTGCCATCAGTCATTGGAGAGGTGACGCCGCTGTTTGAGCGTCTTGATGTTGACTTGATTGAAGAAGAATATCAAAAATTAGTAAATGACAGTCAATAAATAAGAAAAGCAGTATGACTTTTTTCCTCGTCATACTGCTTTTCCATGAATATCAATAATGTTGTTGAGCCAGTTCGCTTAAATTGCTCAAAAATTACCTAGTTCATAACAGGGGTTAATTTCGCTACAACGATGCTATTAATAGCATTAACATAGGCAAGGGCACTTGCTTTTAAAATATCTGTATCCGCTGCTTTTGCGATATATTTCTCACCTTCATGTTCGATTGTAATTTTTACTTTACCAAGCGCTTCTTTTCCACGAGAGACACTATTTATATTGTACTCCACTAGCTTCACATCAATTTTTGTAGTTTCTGCGATTGCCGAATACAACGCATCAATTGGGCCAGACCCAACTGCACTAGCTTTAAATACTTCGTCGCCCTTACGAATCTTCACACTTGCAGATGGGAAGCTTGCATTGCTGACGACTTGTAGGTCAGCGAAATCAAAGAATTGATCGCTATAATGAGTAGCATTGGCGTGATTTGCATCGTGCTTTTCATAATAGCTTTCTACAATTACATATAAATCATGGTCGTATACTTCTTTCTTGGCATCGGCTAGCTTTAAGAAGCCGTCAAAGATACCTTCGAACTCTTCAGTAGAAAGATTTGAAAATCCAAGTTTTTCTAAGGCGTTTTTCACGGCATGTCGACCTGAACGTGCAGTTAAAACTAGCTCCATGTCGTCTAGTCCTACGTCTTCAGGATGTACAATTTCGTAGGCATCACGTGATTTTAATAGGCCATCTTGGTGAATACCTGATGAATGGGCGAAGGCATTGTCTCCAGTAATCGCTTTGTTCACTTGTACATCTAAGCCCATAAAGCTAGATACAAGACGTGAAGTATTCATGATTTCTTTTGTATTGATGTGTGTTTCAGCATTGTAGACAGCACTGCGCGTTTTTAATGCCATCACTACTTCCTCTAGTGCAGCGTTACCGGCGCGTTCACCAATACCGTTAATGGTACATTCAACTTTGTCAGCCCCATTTTTAATAGCTGCAAGTGTGTTAGCTGTTGCCATACCAAGGTCATTGTGACAGTGAACACTTAGCAGAACACGGTTGTTAAGATTTTTCATGCGGTCGTTTAGTTTATAGATCATCGCGCCAAATTCCTCTGGCTCTGCAAAACCAACTGTGTCAGGCACATTAATCATCGTGGCGCCAGCTTTCATGACAGCTTCTATTGTTTTCCATAGGTATTCAAAATCAGAGCGAGATGCATCCTCTGTAGAATATTGGACTTGCGGTAGCAGTGTTTTTGCATATTTTACAGCGTCCACCCCAATTTGAAGAATTTGGTCTTTGGATTTACTAAATTTCTTTTCAACATGAATGTCAGAAGTGCCAAGCACCATATGAATCATTGGATTCTCGGCGTATTTTACAGCATTGTAAACAGCATCGATATCTGCCTGTACTGCACGCGCTAAAGCAGTAATCATAATATCATTCGTGTTACCGACTTTTTGTGCGACAGCTTTCACAGCATCAAAGTCACCTTGTGATGAAGCAGGGAATCCAGCTTCGATAATATCGACGCCTAATTTTTTGAGTTGCTGTGCAATCTCTACTTTCTCGTATAAGTTCAGCTTTGCTCCCGGTACTTGCTCGCCATCACGTAAAGTTGTATCAAACACCCAAATTTTTCTTCCCATTTTCAAACACTCCTTTTGTTTAATTAAAATATTGCAAGCTGAGCATGCCGCATCCAAGCAGTGGTAGTCGGATATTAACGCGCACAATCGGCTTTAAAAATAAAAAAACCCGTCTCTATATAAAAATATAGAGACGAGTTTTTGCTCGCGGTACCACTCTAATTGACTTTTTCTTTACAGAAAAAGTCCCCTTATCAACAGCTATTACTGTCTATCCTTATAACGGGGGAATCCGACATCCCTTACTTTATTCACTACGCTTTGGCGAAGTTATAGTTCAGGGAGTAGCTCATGGACGAGTTCAAAATGTGTGTCTCCCGGTTTGCACCACCCACCGGTTCTCTACAAGTACACAGACATCTCTACTATTTCCAATCTAGGCCTACAATGTGTTGTTGAAAGCAATAATACTTGGATATCGTTATTCTGTCAACAATATTCTAAAAATTTTTTGTTTTCTGTCTTAATGTGGGGTAGCAAATTTGTTAGCATGGAATATTGTGTTTAGCATCCATTGAAATTGATAAATTGCTGTAAGAACACCCATTTTCTATGAGATAATATGTGGAGATTCTATACATAGAAAGTAGGCGTGACAATGAAATTTGTATTTGATTTAGATGGTACGATTTGTTTTAAAGGACAGCCATTGAGCCAAGGTATAACTACTGCGCTGGAAAGTTGTATGGAAAATGGCCATGAAGTAATCTTTGCGTCAGCACGTCCAATCCGTGATTTATTGCCCGTATTACCTGAGTCACTGCGAAAACTTCCGATGGTCGGTGGCAACGGCGCATTCGTCGCGAAGAATGCGGTTACGATTGAAGTAAGCACCTTTCCACAAGAAATAGTGGAAGCAATTTCAAGAATTATTTATACATTTGAACTACCGTATTTAATCGATGGTGATTGGGACTACGCGTACACAGGTAGTGAAGACCATCCGATTTACCGAAATTTAGACCCACTGAAGCTTGCAAAAAAAGTAGTACTTGATGAACTGAAGGACATTGTGAAAATTGTATTATTTCCCGGTGAACAACATAAAGAAATAATGGCAGAGCTAGTAAAACTACCGATTTCGTTATATGAGCATACGTCAGAAAATATTGTCGATATGAGTCCTAGTGGTATTGATAAATGGAATGGCTTAAAAAAATTAGGTGTTCTGGAAGGGGATTTTATCGCTTTTGGTAATGATGCTAACGATAAAGCAATGTTTGTGAAGGCAAAGGAAAGTGTCTGTGTGGGCATGCATGAAGTACGAAAATATGCTACTTTACAGGTTTCTGGTGAAGAAGTAGCAGTTATAGCTACGCTACAAGGATTAAGCGATAAATATAAATGCTAATGTGGAATGCATACTGACAGAAAAATTTGACCTTACTATGCATAATATTCATCTGTGTCTCACTGAAGAAAATAATCTGCTAGAAAACTAGACAAGCCTCGATAGACACCTATGCACCTACAGAGGCTTGCTGTTTTTTCATGGAAGTCAGCAGATTCTTGCTATTTATTTAGAGGGGCTTATGATATAGCCTCTTCATTTTGTACCTTGAAGCGTGAAACTTGTGTTTGTAATTCTTCAGCCATTGTAGAGAGTGTAGCTGCAGAAGCGGCCACTTCTTCAATTGTCGCTAATTGTTCTTCAGAGGCAGAAGCCACATTTTGCAGGTTAGCGGATGACATTTGTGCGATTGTGGCAATTTCATCGAAGGATGCGTAAATTTGTTCAGCACTCGATGACATTTCTTCGGAAACGGTTGTCGCCTCTTGAATTTGCATAGATACTTGGGCAATGAGTTCGACGATTTTTGAAAAGCCTTCCTCCGCGACCTTTACAACCTGTATACCAATCTGAACCTCTTCAGTACCGGTATCCATCACCGTTACTGCCCGTTTTGTATCTTGTTGGATTTCTGAGATTAAACCAGCAATCTGCTCAGCTGATTTTTTAGATTGTTCTGCCAATTTTTTAACTTCATCTGCAACGACTGCAAACCCACGACCATGATCACCTGCTCGTGCTGCCTCGATTGCAGCGTTCAGTGCTAATAAGTTGGTCTGTTCTGCGATATCAGTGATAATGTTAATAATATTCCCAATCTCCAACGAATGGTTTCCTAAATTTTTAACAACTGCAGCAGATTCTAATACGGCAGTATTAATGGTATCCATTTGTGTAATGACGCGTTGTAGTGAGTCATTTCCTTTGTTTGCCTCTGTATTTGTCTCTATTGTGAGTTCAGAAACAGCAGCGGTTGTGGCTGCTAATTGCTGGATACCCTTTGTCATAGTTTTCATTGCAGCAGAGCTGTCGGTAGCATTTTTTCCCTGGGCTTCAGAGCCACTAGCTACTTCTTGAATGGAAGATGTAATCTGCTCCGTTGCTTGAATCGTTTGGTCAGCGCTCGCAGTTAATTCCGCAGCAGAAGCACTAACTTGTACTGTGTTTTGACGTACATTTGTAATTACGTCTTTTAAATTTTGAGCCATTTGATTAAAAGCAAGGGCTAAATCGCCAACCTCATCGCGGTTCTTGATGCGAATTTGTTCAGCTGTTAAATCGCCCTCAGCTATTTTTTTTGCTGCTTTGGCCATACCATTGATAGGTCGGGAAATAATGCTTCCCATTACCATGGCAATTATCAGACTAATGACAACGGCAAATCCTCCAAGTAAAATCATCTGAAACTTAATAGATTGAATTTCTTTTGATGTAGCAGTAATTTTTGAATCTACAAATTCCTTTTGATAATTGGCTAGGTTTTCAACTCGCTCATCAAATTGTTTGATAATGAGGCGACCTTGAGTGCTATCCAATTTTTCGTATTGTTCGGTTTGCCCATCATTTTTTAAAGTAAACATACGATCTGCGAACTGTTGAACATTTTCCTCGCTTTTAATAATAGCCTCTAATAATTCAATAGATTTCTGGGACTCGAGTGATGCCATTAAGTCGTCAGATTTTTGTTTGAATTCATCGCGGGAATCTTTATTATTTTGGAGATTTTGTTTATCGCCTAGTAGTAGATAGCCTCGCATACTAACAATCTCTTGCTTTGCGATAGCTTTGAGCTCTTGAATACTAATAGATTTTGTCGTTTGTTCTTCGAGTAAATCACGGTACGTACTATTTACTGAATTTAACTGTTTGAAGTTTAAACCTATTGTCCCAACTAATACAAAAATGACAATTAGGAAGCCGAGTAATAATTTCTTATAGATAGTAAATCGCATGTTTGAAAAATCCTTTCTTAGTAGATTAGTAGAAATGTTACAAAAAAGTGAAATATGTATATATATCATTTATATCAGATTATATGGAATTTACAAAGTATTATGAGTATTTTTGTAGTGATTATTATACAAATTAGAGAAATAAGTCGTAGAATAATAGAATTTTGGGCAATGGCATTAAGTGAACTTGAAACTTAAGAGGATGTGATACGTAAAATTAATTAAGATTAAACAAGGATGTGGAAAAATGTATAGACCAGTTCTAAAATTACCGAAGACGACATATGAAAAGATGTGGGACTATATTGGTGGTGGGGTATTTGTTGTGTCTATCTTATATATTATTGTGATGTGGGGAAAAATACCCGATGAAATTCCAGCGCATTTTAACGGTGGAGGAGAGGTAAATCGATGGGGCTCCAAAATTGAATTATTTATCCTTCCGTTTGTAGGGATATTTTTGTGGGTGTTAATGGGGCTACTTGAAAAAGCACCACATATGCATAACTATCCTGCACGTTTAAACGAAAGTAACGTTGAACAATTTTATTTAAATAGCCGAAAAATATTGAATGAAGTGAAAAATTTTTGCTTAATTTTGTTTGCATTCATCTCATTCCAGATGGTTCGTATTGCTTTAGAGAAAGTAGAAACATTAGGCTGGTGGTTCCTACCATTCGTACTGATTGGAACAGCAATTCCCATTATAAAAGGTTTGGTTGCATCTTCAAAAATTAAATAGCTATGTTTCCATTATGAATTAATAATTTTGTGTCCAATGCAATACTTTAGCACAGAAATGGAGGTGTCTCTAACTTTTGAGACACCTCTCTTTTTTTTGTGGTAAATTTAGGATATAGGAAATTGAAAGAGGTGCGAAAGAAAGACATGCAAAAGAAGTTTAAATTACAGGGTGGACGCTCAATTACTATTCTAAACCAGCCACAAGATGTGATATTGGAGGGGATTTCGCACTCAGGGGATGCCCCGTATGATCGTATCATTTCCTTTGTGTTTTCTGTTGAGGACATGGTAACTTATTTAAACAGTGCGCTCAAGGCTAATGTGTTAGTGGAGCAGGGCTATTTATTTTTTGTTTATCCGAAAAAGGGTAATAAAAAATATGAACAGTTTATACATCGTGATGAAATTTTCCCTGCGATTCAAGTAGATGAAGAGAAATACATTGTCAGTAGTGATTATAAATTTGCAAGTCTGATGTCTCACGATGAGACGTTTTCAATTTTGAGCATTAAGAGATAGTATGGCCCGTGGTAAGAAAAAGACGGCAAATAGTCAATGTGTTAGCGACTATGAAAGAATGGTTCCTCAATTGCGAGAAAAGCTTGTAGATAATGCTCAGGATGTAGTCTTTTATGATGGCCTAACACCAGGGTATCAAAAGGACTGGGCTCGTTATATATATAGCGCGAAAAAGGAAGAAACGGCAGGCAGCTCGTTTAGAGGAAATGCGGGACATAACAAGACAAGGCTTTAAGACGAAGGAGTTATATCGTAAAGCAAAAAGTGAAGGAAAGCATAATATATTCGTGAGTAAGTTTCTTGAAAGCATTGCATGATGAAAAAAGAAAACTTTCACGAAAAAAGCACCGAGAAAGCATATATGGGACAATAGCGATTACAGGCTTATAATTTTACACGAGGTTGTCGAACAGCTGACCTTAAATGCCACATTGGTTCAACTACCAATCCGTAGAGGAGGAAGAAACCCCCTTTGGATTGAAGTTTTACTTTATTATGTAGTGTGGAATTAAAAATTGCTTTAAAGTTATCTGAAAAGTGAGATATATAATTCGGGGCAAAAGATACGATTTTAAAAGTGAGGGTTACAGTATGAGTACTTATATCGAACAAGTAGATGAAAAATGGCGCGAAAGTTTGGCTAAGCTAGTGGAAGTAGTGGAAGTTAATTTACCCGAAGGCTTTGAACGAACAATGTACTATGACATGATAAGCTATGTTGTGCCGTTATCGACATATCCAAAAGGTTATCACGTAACGCCAAATACTCCGCTCCCGTTTATTAGTCTTGCTGCTCAAAAGCGGCATATAGCTTTATATCATATGGGTATCTATACGGATAAGGCATTGCTCTCTTGGTTTCAAGACGAGTATGCCAAGTGTGTACCCACAAAACTGAATATGGGGAAAAGCTGCATTCGTTTTACGAGTACGAAAAATATCCCTTATGATTTGATTGGCGAGCTTGTTTCAAAAATGACACCAGCCGAATGGATTCTAAAATATGAAGGAGAGCTGAACAGATGAAAAGCGCTACAACATTTTTAATGTTTCAAGGACAAGCACATGATGCAATCGAGCAATATAAACAATGGTTTACGGATTTAACAGTAGAAAGTTTGACTTATATGGAAAATACTCAACAAGTGGCAATGGCTGTTCTCGATTTAAAAGGTTTGAAAATTATGGTGAATGATAGTGTCATTAAGCATGATTTTACTTTTACACCTGCTACATCTATTTTTGTAGAATGTGAGACACTCGAAGAAGTCGGAAGTCTTGCAGCGCAAATATTAGAAGGTGGACAAGCTTTAATGCCACTGGACAATTATGGCTTCTCTAAGCAATTTGCCTGGATTGCGGATCGTTTCGGTGTATCCTGGCAAATTACGTATAATTAAATATATGGAGGAGTATATATGAATAAGTGGATGGAACGAGCTGTGGCGCTAGCGCTTGAAAACGTAGCACAAGGCGGGCAGCCATTTGGAGCTATATTAGTAAAAGATGGCGAAATTATTGGCGAGGGCGTCAATGAACTGCATCTACGTCCAGATAGCACAGGTCACGCTGAGCTACTAGCCTTACGACGTGCTCAAGAAAATCTAGCTTCTATAGATTTACGTGGTACAGTGATGTATGCAAGCGGTGCCCCCTGCCCAATGTGCTTTGGCGCGATGGCAATGGCTGGTGTGGATAAGGCTTATTTTGCTAATTCACTAGCAGATGCCATAGCGGTAGGGTTAGGTCGCTCAAGTGAGGTATACGCTGATCTACAGAAGGCTGATGCCGAACGAACATTTCAAATGATACAATTACCAGTAGAGGATGAAGAAAAAAATCCGCTGCATGTCTGGTATAAAAAATGTAATAACGATTAAAGGGGAATAAGGTATGGCAGTAACTTTAGTGAAACACGACATTAAATATGCAGAAGCGATACATGCGTTATCTTCTATGCCACAGGTGCGAGATACACTTGGGTTACCTGCCGGTAAAGTAGAAGATACGATCAATTTTATTAAACGAGAATGTATAGATGAAGAAGAGGGTAAGACCGTTCCACGTGTTGTCTTGAACGAGGAAGGACAAGTCATCGGTGTGACAGCACTGATGTTTATAGATCATACGAAAAAGAGCTGTCATATTGGTTCATGGCTTGGTTATGAGTTCTGGGGAAAGGGCTATAATCTAGAGGCAAAAACGGCGATACTTGATATTGCGTTTTTTGAGTTAGGGCTAAAGCGCGTTTTTGCAGGGGCAAGAAAGGTTAATGTTCGCTCACAAAAGGCGCAAGAGAAGTTGCCTTTTATTCGTTTAGGTGTAGAGCAGGATTATCCGCAAGAGCATACATGGTTAGAGGTGAAGGAAAAACAACCATGTGTTTTAAATGTCTTTGAACGCAATGATTTTGTGCGTCACTGTATCTCTCTAGAACAGGTGGAGGGCCCACGTGAAAGCTATTTGCCACAGTTATTGATTGCGGATGAAAGTGAGGTAGCCGTTCGTCAGTATATGAATGACGGTGACTTATACGAGATTAAGTGCGGTGAAAAATTAGTGGGTATTGCGTTGCTTATTGCGCACTCAGCAACATCCATTGAACTTAAGAATATTGCCATTTTATCGGCGTTTCAAGGTAAAGGTATTGGGAAGGAAGCCGTGCAAAAAATTACTACGATTAGCGCATCACAAGGTTATAAAAATGTCATTGTGGGCACGGCAAATTCTAGTATTGATAATATTGCTTTTTATCAAAAGTCTGGTTTTCGTATGGAAGCGATTGAAAAAGATTTTTTTAGTAGTTATCCAGAACCTATCTATGAAAATGGTATACGTGCCTTAGATATGATTATGTTTTCAAAGGCATTATAAATCGAGGCGAAAATTCCTCGATTTTTTTTTTGTCGTGAAACCTATTTAAAACTGTGGAAAAAGCTAGTTTAACGAGGCGGTGTCCTATCCTTGGAGGGTGCGTTACTACAAATGGATAAATGTCAGCTAATTAAAAAAATACCCGTCCAACTTCTGGTTGAGCGGGTATTGCTATTTGCCAAGCAGTAAAGCCATTAATTTTTCCTTGGAATGTAAAAAATCATCGAGTGAATAGCGATCTAAAACAGTTAAATAAGCTTGGAGTGCTTCATAAAGTACGCCTTTTAACTGACATTCAGGGGCAATTTTACATAGGTTATTTTCTTTATCAAAGCACTCCACCAAGTGGAAATCTTCTTCTGTATGACGTACTATTTCACCGATCGTAATCGTCTTTGGATCGATCGCCAGACGAATACCACCACCACGTCCGCGGATTGTCTCGATGTAACCAAGCTGTCCAAGCTGGTGTGTCACCTTCATTAAATGGTTTTTTGATATATTATAGGCGTCTGAAATTTCTTGAATAGTGGATAGTTGGTCGTTTTCCTTCGCTCCTAAATAAATGAGTGTCCGGAGGGAGTAATCCGTGTATAAAGTTAATCGCATTAGAACACCCTACTTTCTAAAGTTCATAAATAATTATAGCATTATCCTCTATTTCATAGTAATATGAATGCTTTTTAAAAAGATGTATTTAAAATACATGAATTATGTCTATTTTGTTAAAGATGTATTTTATATATTGCTTTAAGAGAATCAAAACGTTATATTGTAATCATGAAAGGATGGTATGCGATATGTTAAAACAAGAAACAGTACAAATTATTAAAGCGACAGTTCCAGTATTAGAAGTTCATGGTGTAGCAATTACAAAGACGTTTTACAAAAATATGTTTCAGGCTCATCCGGAATTATTAAATATTTTTAATCACACGAATCAAGAACAAGGGCGTCAACAAACAGCGTTAGCAAACACTGTTTATGCCGCAGCTGTTCATATAGAAAATTTAGGGGCGATTTTACCAGCAGTTATGTTAATTGCTCATAAACACCGTAGTTTAGGTATTTTACCTGAGCATTACCCAATTGTAGGAGAACACTTATTAAAAGCGATTAAAGAAGTTCTGGGAGATGCAGCAACAGACGACATTATTAACGCATGGGCTGAAGCGTACGGTATGATTGCAGATGTCTTCATTCAAGTAGAAGAAGAGTTATATCAAAAATCAGAGGTTAATGGTGGATGGCGTTTATTCAAACCACTAAAAGTAGCGAAAAAAGAAGTTGAAAGTGACCTAGTAACTTCTATTTACTTTGTGAATGAAGATGGCACGCCATTACCAGCTTATGAGCCAGGCCAATACATTAGCCTTCGAGTGAAAGTACCTGGTGAAGAATACTTAATGAACCGTCAATATACACTTTCTCAAGCGACAGCGGAGCAAGGTTACCGTATTTCAGTAAAACGTGAAAGCGATCATACACCAAACGGTAAAGTATCTAACTTTATTCACGACGTTTTACAAGTTGGTGATTTAGTAGACGTAAGTGTTCCGGCAGGTCTGTTTGTTTTAGAAGAAACAGCTGCACCCATCACATTTGTAAGTGGTGGCATTGGCGTAACACCTTTAAATAGTATGCTTCAATCTCTAAAAGACGATGCGACAAATGAAGTGAACTTCATTCAATGCGCGCGCAATGAGAATGTCATCGCATTTAGTGATGATATTCAAGAAAAAGTAAATACTCTTCCAAATGCAACATACACAGCATTATACTCTGATGAAGACAAGCTCATCACTAAAGAGTTACTGGCTGAAAGTATAGCGAATAATACAGATGTATATGTATGCGGCCCAACTGGTTTTATGGAAGCGGTTATTAAAAACTTACATGAAATTGGCGTAGCAGACGAAAAAATTCACTATGAATTCTTTGGTCCAGCAATGCAGCTAGCAAAATAAAATAAAATAAAAGATCTCCCTGATATGAGCGGTATTTTATTCCCTCATATCAGGGATTTTTTGTTGTGGCGA
>NZ_JBMGUV010000013.1:0-128104 GCF_049058285.1 Lysinibacillus sp. UGB7 | reverse complement strand
GAATCCAGGTTCACCAGCTATGAAAACTGAAACAGAAAATTTTATTGCACAAGCTGTTAAGGATGGCATCATTAAGGAATCGCATTTGAAAGATTAAAAGAATGGTACTATGACAACTGATTGTTTAGTTGGACTGTACATTGCGATTCAGCAACGAAGAAGCAAATAGAAAAAGCGAAGACCAAGATAGCCTAATTGCCATCTTGGTCATTTTCTAATTCATGATTAAAAATTTATATAACTATCTTCATCTCTGTCCGGGTCATAATATTGAAAATCTTTTATTCCGTGTTTTTCCTGTAAGTATTCTTTTACTATTTCTATATCTTTACCGAAAGTAGGAAAAGGTGAGCTTCCGAATCTTATTAAATAGGGTCCTTCTTCAGATATAGAAGCGTATAGTATTTCTTTATCATCGTAGTGAAAATCGACATTCCATCCTCTATAACAAATCAAATAAGTTCCGTCGTCTCTTAGTCCGCATTTGTCTTCATAAGGAACGATGTTAACATTACATATTTTATCATTTATTAAAAATGAATTCATGTTGCCTTACTCCTTTATAAATTATATTTATACATTGCATTTTAATGGGAATTTTTGATTAAGTACATCATTATTTTAATCCAGAGATTGAACCTCCGTATATGGAACCGTAAGTACGGTAGTGGGAAAGGTCAGCTAGCCAAAATTAATGGCTAGCTTCATACTTGAATAGTTATGATAATTTTTCCATAACTTCTTGAATAAAAGAATTTCTATATTCAGATTCAAAAATAGAAACACTCAATTAGTAAACATGATGTATGTATCAAAAAATAGCAAAATCAATAAAAGGCGAGTCAAAATTATAAAAGTAGTTGGTGATTCATTTCAGGTATTTTGTTTTACAAGGCAAGCAAAGCGTACTTTTATTATCAGCAATGTTCTTGCAGTAATTTCAGTCCATCGACAGCGTTAGGTTATATGGACTACGAGGATATGCCTAATCGTCCCATTATTTGATAAAAATCACCTCATTTTTTTGAGGTGATTTTTTTATTGAACATTTAAGTTAAAATTGATGACAATTTCTATAAGGTATGAGGGGGTAGTGATATGTTTAAGTTTATTAATAATAAAAGAGAACACGTTTTGAAACGCAATGTCTTACTTGTGAGAATATAGTAAATTTTCAAAATATTATAGACAAACCGAAATTTTCAGTTTATCTATAATATAAGTGTATATGAAATTATTGCTACCTTTTACTCCAAAGCTTTGGAAACAAAATTAAACATATAGGTGTTCATCTTAGGCCCACCATTTATAGGGTTCCCATTAATAACGAATGAACCTCTATGAACACCTACAATTTGATTGTCAGTGTTTATTAATGCTGAACCTGATTGACCTGGTGCAGTATCAATTGTATAAAAGGCTACAGATGCATCCTCTCTAGTAATATTTCCTCTCATACCGAATTGAGAAATTTCACCACTTGCCTGCATTAAATCTCCCGGATAACCATAAATATCGATATTTTGATTAAGAAGATTATTTACCTGTTTTATTCCGAGAGAACCTGCAACATCTCCCGCCTGTTTATTGTCTTTTGATACATCTAAAACAAGAACAGCGAAGTCTTCGGAACTAGAACCAGTTGAAGCCCAATTAGCAGCTACATAATAATCATTGACATTATAAGATCCAAACAATCCAACACTATTATTTACGCCAGGGTAAACCTTTGCACTAGTGATACTTTCTTTTGTTTCTGGCTTTATTACACAATGTCCATTTGTTAGAACCTTATTTTTTCCAATTAAAGTACCAGTACAAGAACCACCTGTCCCATCAGGCCACTGTATTTCAATATACGTAATTGCACTATATGGCAATTCTTTCGTATTCTCTACTTTTTTTCTACTATCTTCATCGATGACAATACGTGATGATATTTGTATTGGGTCATTAGAAATAAAGTCATTAATAATAACTGGTGGCGGTGTAAGATCGATATAGGAATGACTCTCTATGATGGAATCAATCTGAACGGGTGAAATTTCTCCTGTACCTTGAATACTTGGTATTTCATTGTTAAATTGCGAATTACTGTTTTCGAATTCTTCGTACTTAATTACCTCACCTTTTGAATTTACCATGTCATAAGGATGAGACGCTTGACTTGGATCAAAAGAGAAATTCCCTAAAGACCCTTCAGCAAAAACATTCATAGGAACTAATAAGAACATAAGCATAAAGAAAAACTTAAAAGTAATTTTTTTCATTTTATTCCTCCTTTTGTTTTAATATTTACAGTTTAATGGAAACATAAGAGAAAATAAAGAAAAATTTTGAAAATTTTCAATTTAATAACTCTTCCGATAATTCGGAATGCATTTTTAATATTTCTATACGAATAACTTTGGTTTTGCTCGGTTGGACTCGGAAATTTCAGTGTACCAAATTCTCATCCATTATTAATACCTTTCATGAGGTGTAGGTGTAGGGTGATAGAGAAAATGCATACAAACTTATCGTGGTTATCGTTTGCAGCGTCAGATAAGTGGTCAGAGGAAGAATTAACAGATGCTATGACAGGCGCTGCCTATGCGATGAATGTGTTAATCCCATTATTCATCGTATAGGCAGCGATGTAGCAGTCGTGCCACAAGTAAAGGCAACCCGTTCCTCGAGTTCTAACCAAGTTTTTATTGTTAAAACTGGAGGGAAATCATTCCCTTCTGTCGAAATGATGTTAGATGAAAGGAGAAGTTTAAATGATTGAAATAATTTATGATACGGGTTCACTTGAAGGCTCTTGTTATATAGAGGTTCTACCTGATAAATATAAAGGTGAATGCTGGAATACTACTTCTATTTTCTTTACAGAAGACAACTTTGGCTACATTATGCCTGCCTTAGAGAAGTGCTACAAGAAATTTGATTACTATGCTTTCAATGAAATAGATATAGACACTTGGAGTTTAATTAATAAGGAACTCGAAAGAATGAAACAATACTTAGCTAGTAATCCAAATCCTAGTTCATTAAAAGATGTTTTAGGGTTTCCGTTCGTCTTTTCTGAGAAAGAGTTTATAGAGAACTATGATACAAATATCAAGCAACTTATTTTCATGATTACTGAATTGCAATCTTGGATAGAGCAAAAAAGTTTTTCAACTAAGTTCATTTCTGTTTTAGGAATCTAATTAATGAGGATCCAAGACTTTAGTTTTGAAGCCTTAAGAAAGTAAAGAATCAACCTTTGAAAGATCAAATCAAAAATAATTTCGGCACGCTCAATTGATCTGACCCAAAAAAGTTAGACATATTTAGTTAAGCAACTTCTAAAACCTGAGTTCGGTACTCCACCGGGCTTAGGTCTTTTAATTTTGCCTTCATTCGTTTGTGATTGTAATAGTGAATATAGTCTTGTAGTTCCTGTTCAAAATGTGCCATGGATTCAAATTCTTGTAGATACAGGAGCTCAGATTTTAATAAGCCAAAGAAATTTTCGATGACTGCGTTGTCCAAACAATTGCCCTTACGGGACATACTCTGTGTAATCCTATATTGCTTTAATGTTTCTTGATACTTTTTCATTTGATAGTGCCAACCTTGATCCGAATGAAGAACGACTTGATCACCTGATTGAAGGCGCCCCAATGCTTGTTCTAGCATATCATGGACGAGATTATACACTGGACGATTCATTACTGTGTATGCAATAATTTCGCCATTACATAAATCAAGGACAGGTGATAAATAGCGTTTCTCACCAAATAGATGGAACTCTGTCACGTCTGTTACCCATTTCTCGTTCATATTTTTTGCTGTAAAATCACGTTGTAATATGTTTGGGGCAATTTTTCCGACTTTTCCTTTATACGAACGATACTTCTTCATACGGACTTCACATTTTATGCCAATGGCATTCATCAAACTATTAATCGTTTTAGGATCATGATGAATGCCGTATTTTTTTAGTTCTTTGGTAATCCGACGATAACCATAACGTCCTTTGTGTTCATGATAAATGGACTGAATTGCGGCTTTCACATCCGTGTATTTATCAGTACGATTCAATCGCTTTTCCCAATAATAATACGTACTACGTGGAATATCAGCGACTTTGATTAATTCCACCACTTCATAGATTCCCTTTAGTTCATAAATCACTTGCGCTTTGATTTGATTGGTAATTTTTCTTGCATTTGAACTAAAGTATTCAACTTTTTTAAGTACGCATTCTCCATTTCTAATTGTCTAATACGTGCTTCTAACGCCTCAACAGATCCTTCAGCTGGTGTTGATTTCGTTGTTCTTTTTGTTTCTTTTTTCATAGATGGACGCCCCTTTTTCTTAGAAACGAGGGCATCATAACCACCAACTTCAAACTTCAACTTCCAATTCCGAATCATGCCAGGAGATGAAATATTAAATAGTGCAGCTGTGTCAATCGAAGATGTACCTGTCTCGTTCATATAATTAAGTACATTCATTTTATAGTCAGCTGAATATTTTGTATAGGATTTTAAGAAAGCCTCTACACCATTTTTTTGATAACGGCGAATCCAATCACTGACAACTCGATCTGTCACTCCGATATCTTTCGCAATTCCACTCATGGATTCATCTCCATTTAAGTATCGTTGAACTGCTTGAATACGTTGTTCAACACTTACCTTTGCCATAAAAAAACCCCCGTAAAAGTTAGATTGGTGTCTAACTTTTACGGGGCAGATCAAATCGGGGGTGCTTTTTTATTGGGGACAGGAAATGTTGTAATGGGAAAATGGATAGCAGCAGGGGGAGCTAAATGAATACAAGCGTAACAACAACATGCACAGGTGTTGTCACAAAAAGACGTATCAAAACAATTAGGATTGTAGGTGATTCGTTTCAAAGGTTCTGTTTTACAAGACATGCGAAGTGTACATTTCCTATCAATTAATGTTTTAGCAGTTGTTCCAATCCTTCACAAAGAGCGTGAAGTTGTATGATTAATGGGGAACAGAGCAAGTTTTTACAAGAATTTGTGATAGTAGATTTAGGACACAATCATTGCAACGTGATTATTACTGATTCTAGCGGCTATTTAAAAGCCATTCGATTCGAAACGATTATTGCAATTAAGGGTCCTGGTTAATCAAGCCTTAAAAAGACAGTTGGAATAACTCTTTAATATATAAACAATCAAATAAAAGGTGCAAGATAAGAGTAGATGCGTATGTTCACTTTACATTTAGAATAGAGTTTTTTATATGCGCAATTTACGCATGAAAATTATGGTAGTATAAAGGTTTTTTTGATTTATGTAAAAATATGTTAGGAAGTGTGGTGTAAACATGGATGGAAGAAAAAAAGGATGATAAAAAAATGATTATTATGCTGAAGCATCAAGATCTGCACTTGCTGTTTTACTTGTGGTTTTATTGATTTGGGCAATTTATGATTTGTTTAAAAACAATAAAAGTGACGTTATTCAATGGGTACTTATAGCAGGTATAGTTATAGTTCTTGAAGTAACTAGACGTTATTTGATAAGAAAAAATTCCAGAAGAAAAGAGTAAGGAGAATGATGAAGCAAGAGATGTATATTCAGTTGAAAAGGACGTTTTTCATGGAGAAAGAGAATTCAGAAGAAACGTGTCTGTTAATCATATAGGAGATTATAAAATAACTCTTGGAACAGGATAAAAGTATGGATTTCTTCTGGAATGATGTAGAAAAGCAATAAAAAGTAGAGTAGTATATTAATAATTTTTACCGTAATGGGTATTCCTCACAGACAGGTAATACTAATCATAAAAATATGCCTGAAAAAGGTGGACCATAGTGACAAAGTAGATTGCAGATTTCAGTTGTTCATGTATTAACAGTAGAGGGCAGTTTAGTTGTCGGGTCAAGTCCAACGGGTGCTTCCATTCTACCCCGACTACTATCAATCTATAAATTGAATAAAAAATGATCAACCAGATTTCTCTGGCTGACCTTATAATACGAAATGGGTGTTTGAGTTGAACAACCCATAATAAGACCACTCCGTGATGAACAGTAAAGTTAATGATCAGTGAAGCTAATAAAGCCGAACTAGTCGTTTAGTTTTAAAACTTATAAAGGAATGTATATTTTAATTATATTACCGCTGTTGCTAAGTGATTTTAAATCTAGCCATTGTTCCATATCAAATGGCCGTAGAGTATCATAATTATTGTTTTCTAACCATTCATTAATAGAAATGTAGGTGCTATCCACATCTTCTTCAATACCTTGATGCTTAAATATTAAAAATTCCCCCTTAGGAATGGTATGCGTCAACATTCCCTTTGGTATAAAAGAAAAATCTTCCACTTCCACTGCGACAATATGCGTATAGGGGGTATCTGGAGTCCATTCCACTTCTTCATAAATCTGAATAAGAAATATACTATCACTAATCCTCTGCTTAATTTGTGAAAAATGATTTAGAATTTTTTCTCGGAGATTTTTAACAATGTTAAATTGAATATCATCATTAAGACTTGCTTTTGAAGAAAATCCGATTAACTTCATTTCTTGCCTGCTAACAATTTTAATAGCTGGTAAAAGCATCTTTTCACAAACCTTTCTGTGGTGGAATAATTATACTCACTATAATTTACCAAAAAAATAATGAGAAGTAACTATAATTTGATGGTGCCAAATTAGATTTTTTTAGAATTATGTCTAACAGCTAAGTAGTGAAAAATTAATTATACTAGTAATAATAGGACTAGATAACTCGAAAATGAAGTTATCCAGAATAATGAAGAGTATTATAATTGTGACAGTGTAGGAACAGCGAGCATAATTAAATGTTTTAAGTTTACTCCAAACGTTAGTCGTTTGTGACGTAATTTAAAGTTGTAAATGCAATGTACTATTTGAAATTTCTCGATGAATGATTAGAGGGACTTACCGCAATCGGTGAGTCCTTTTGTTGTCTTAGTCATGTTAATGAACATAGAGAAGCGTTACTTCATGGAAGATATGGATTGCCTCATTTCTGTAGTTTTGGACATTTATATTCAATCCATTGGTTGATACACTTGCACAATATTACATAGAGGAGTGATAACAATGGTTGAGGTACGTTACAAGGTAAGAGAAGTGTTGGACCAGAGCAAAATCGATACATTTTTGCAGCAAGCTCGAATTGGACATCTTGGCATGGTTGATGGTCATTTGCCATATGTTGTGCCGCTTAATTTTGTATGGACCAATGGGATGCTGTATTTTCATGGAGCCTCTGGCGGGAGGCGAAATCAAGTGATGAATGAGAATCCAGAAGTCTGTTTTACCGTGTGTGAAGAGTATGGAACGATTACGAATCCAGTACCAGCGAAGACGGACACCGCATATATGAGTGTCATGGTTTTTGGCAAGGCTCAACCCATCGACGATTTGGATGAGGCTACACATATGCTGCAAGAAATGATGTATAAATATGTGCCTGGTTATTATAATCGTCCATTATCCCAGCAACACGTAGACAAATATCGATCAGCAGTTTTCGGTGGTCCAGTTCAAGTTTATCGCATTGAACCACAACATCTTACCGCGAAGGAAAATCCAATCGAAGAAGGGCAAATGTTCAAACCTGAACTTTCCTAAAAATGTGATACGGCAACAGATATCACACTTTTATGTTTATTGTTAGGAATGTCTGTGTTATTTTACAGCCGAAAAGGAGCAATGGAGCTTACCGACTATGTGGCACTTGGTGGTGTGTTGCTGAACAAGTAGACGTTCGAGTGTATCAGCATAGAGATACGGTTGAAATCGTCATGAAAAGCAAAAAATCAATGCTCGATTGCAACGTTATTCGGTCCATTGATGCCCTCCATTTCACTAACTTGTGCCGGTGTGCCTTTGGGGGTGGCAGTTGATCAAGCGTTGACAAAGCTATTAATAGAAAGCAAGTTGAGGAGTAATGTATGGATATTTCAAGCATGCAAAAATATGTCAAACAGTTTAGTGAAGAAAAAGGATTCCATGTTAATACAATTCACACTAGAACATTATATTTAGTGACTGAGGTTGGCGAATTGGCCAAAGAAATTTTAAGTATTTCTTTTAATCCAACAGAGGAAAAAGTTCGACTGGCAAAGGAAAACATAGGTTTGGAGATGTACGATGTTCTATTCAATGTATTAGATCTTGCCAATCGTTTGGAAATTGAATTGGAAGATGCCAGTCGCAAAAAGATGGAGATGAATAAGGACAGAATTTGGTATGAAAGATAAACCAATCCTATCCTATCCTATCCTATCAAAGAGCCACTAACCTTGGTCACACAGGGACAGTGGCTCTTTATTATTTACTCTAAAACAAGGAACCACCTTTCTAAAAGGTCATATCAAGATAAGATAATGCACTATAAACCAATCAGTAGTTATCCTAACAGCGAGAATGAAGCCCTCATGCGATACAGCTACCAAATGTGTGAGAGATAAGATGTACTGGTAATTGGTGTGTAAATGATAAGAAAATATGTAATTATGGACTGCTGGAAATTGTCTTTTTGGATGTTTTCTCTCAATCCGTAATTCGTTATGCTTAGAGCGTTCATTCATAAAACTGACAACGGACAAAAAGGGGGCATAGTATGGTTTATTTAGTTGAAGAAAATCTCATAACTGTCAGGAAGCAAATGGCATTAGCTTGCCAAGCTTCAGGACGCAAGAAAGAGGACGTAAAATTGTTGTTGGCAACAAAAACGGTACCGCTTGAAAAATTAGCAATGGCGATCGAAGCGGGGGAAACTTTATTTGGTGAAAATAAAGCTCAAGAACTTCGGGACAAATTTCCACTTATGCAGCAATATAACCAGGTAGAATGGCATTTTATCGGACACCTGCAAACGAACAAAGTGAAGTACGTTGTAAAACATGTTACACTCATTCATTCTATGGATCGTTTGAAATTAGGGCAGGCGCTACATCAACAACTTGTCAAAGAGAACAAGACGATGGATATTTTAGTACAAATCAATACATCCCGTGAATCGAGTAAGTTTGGCGTCTCACCAGAATCAGCTCTGGAATTAGTTGAACAATTGTCTCAATTCGACACGTTGCATATCAAAGGGCTAATGACGATTGGAAAACTAAATGCCAAAAATGACGAGACCAGACATTGCTTCCGATTATTAAAACAAATTCAAGCACAAATAAAAGCGAAAAATTTTCCGCGTGTAGAAATGGACATTCTCTCGATGGGGATGTCGGGGGATTTCGAAGTGGCCATTGAAGAAGGGGCTACTATGGTAAGAGTAGGGACAAGCGTATTTGGCCAACGTTATTTGCCAGATGAGTATTACTGGAATGAAAATGTGGTTCAGGTTGATTAGCAGAGAGGTAGGAAAAGCGTATGAACACAACATCAGTTTCACTGCGTGGTCGTGATTTACTATCGCCCACTATAGCTGCTTTTATATCCGTCCTGGTCAACTACGGGGGTACTTTTATCCTGGTGTTTCAGGCTGCCAAGATTGCTGGTCTGAGTCCCGAAATGACTGCTTCATGGATATGGTCGATTTCCATCGGTGTTGGGGTAACTGGTATTTGGTTAAGTTACCGATACCGTGAACCAATTATTACAGCTTGGTCAACACCAGGTGTGGCATTTCTTGTTTCAGCTTTGGCAGTTACGCCCTATGCTGAAGCGATTGGCGCTTATATCATTTCTGCTATAGCATTTGTCATTTTAGGTTTATCAGGGATGTTCGAACGTTTTGTTCAGCTTATTCCGCCAGGCATTGCTTCTGGGCTGCTGGCAGGTATTCTATTACAGTTTGGCATTTCAGCCTTTGGTGGTGCGAAAGCGGACCCTTTACTTGTCATTGTGCTTTTTACTGCGTATATCCTATTAAGACGATTTACATCTCGATATGCAATCGTAGGGATCTTGGTAATTGGATTGCTTTATTTGGTAAGTGTTGGGAAAGTCGATTTCAGCAATGTTAAGTTGGCCATCGCATCTCCAGTGTTTGTTATGCCCGAGTTTTCGCTTCATGCTTTATTGGGCGTCGCATTGCCGCTTTTTATTATTACTTTGACGGGACAATACATGCCAGGAATGTTAGTGTTGCGAAATGACGGATTCAAAACGAGTGCGAATCCGATTTTGATTGTGACAGGATTGGGCTCGCTCCTGACAGCACCTTTTGGATCTCATGCTTTTAACGTTGCAGCGATTACAGCGGCCATTTGTACCGGAAAAGACGCCCATGAGGATTCAACGAAACGCTATATTGCGGGTATTGCCTGTGGTATTTTTTATATTATTGTTGGCATTTTTGGCGTGACGTTGGCCGCATTGTTTTTAATTCTCCCAGCTACTTTCATTGCAACATTAGCGGGATTAGCGTTGCTCGGTACAATTGGTAGCAGCCTTGCTAATGCGCTAACAAATCCAAACGGACGCGAAACAGCACTCATTACTTTTTTGGCAACAGCCGCAAATGTGACATTACTTGGAGTCGGAGGGGCATTTTGGGGACTCGTAGCTGGTTTAGTGGCCCATTTAGTGATGACTGGTCAATTTTTCAGAAAACACCATACTATGAAAGGCGTACAACAAACTAAACTGAGATAGTAAGAAGGAAAAATGAATACAGATAAGGTGACAATAAGTTGTTTACTAGCAAAATGATGGTGTCATATCTTTAGAAAAGATCATCGTTTTGCTTTTTTATGACTGGTATTTCAAAGCTTTACAAACCTCTAATTGTAGCTTCCCCAAAAGTAAAAATAGTATGCTAGGAGTACTCATAGCATGCTAATTTTTTGATATAGAGGTAAAAACCCGCTTAGACTCCTGCGAGAAAGCAAAGCGGATTTTTTACCATATAGGAAACGATTGTTATTGTTTGAAGAACTTTACGGACATTTTAGTTGCCAGCGATTAAACCGGATGGGATTGGGTGGTCTTATAAAAGTATTTCTGCAAGACGAAAAATGCCTGCTTCAATTGCTGCCTCATCCATTTTAGCAAAACCCAATACCCATCCTTTTCGATTGCTGTCCAAACAATACTTGCTAAGCGGATAAACTCGGATTCCTTTTTCCAGTGCTAAGTTCGTCATTGCTTCTTCATCAAACGATTCTTCTGCTTCAAGAAGCATATGCAAGCCCGTTTCAATGCCACTTAGTTTGAAACGCTGGGCTAGTCCAGTTGCAATGATCGCCTTAGTCATAGTTTCGTGTCTGCGTCGATAGACATTTCTTGCTCTCCTCATATGGCGCATAAAATGACCGTGCTCAATAAAATGAGCCAGTGTTAATTGCTCCATAATTGGAAGATGTCGATAGGTTAATTCTTGTACTTGAGCAAGCTGGCGGATGGCATTTTTTGGACCAACAATTGCCGAAATTCGTATGCCAGGAGCAACCATTTTAGAAAAACTCATCATATACAATGTGTTTTGAGGTTGTTGGCTGAACAAAGTAGGAAGCGGACCACCGCGATATCTAAATTCGCCATCATAATCGTCTTCTACAATCCAAAATTGATCTTGCGCAGATTTTTGTAGCAATTGTTGCCTTCGAGGTTCAGACATAATGACTCCAACTGCGCATTGATGTGAAGGCGTAACAAAAGTAAGTTTTGATTGTGGATGAATGCGATTTACTTGTAATCCGTACTCATCAACAGGCACAGGCACAACATGCATGCGCCGATATTTCATGGTCATCCAGGCAGCGGGAAATCCAGGATCCTCAACAGAAACCGTTTCACCTTCATTTAAAAGTGCTTGGGCAATGAGATCTATGCTATGCTGTGCACCTGAAGTTAAGATAATTTGATCGATATCTACATGAATGCCTCTTTCGAATGTCAAGTAACGTTGAATCTGTTCACGCAGTGGAATAAAACCATAGGCGTTGCCATAACCCCAATCGACCAGATCTACTTCGGCTGATGCCTGTAAAAAAGATTGTCGCCAAATTTTGCGAAAATGCTCGTCCAAATAAGGCTCATGGGGGCTAAAATCGAATTCTACGTGTTGCTTTTCTTTGCCTCTAAACCAACTGTTCAACTGTTCAACAGCTGCGTTCAATAAAGGCAATTCTGGCGTGGATGGTCCTTGTGGAAACACCTCTTGTGAAGTGTTGGTTTTATATCCCCATTCACTTACCCTTGTGCCACCACGCAAATTTGTAACGGTGTAGCCACGACTGAATAATTCCTCATAAACAATCTGTATTGTTGAACGGGAGACACCGACTAATAAGGCGAGCTCTCGAGATGGGGGCAGTAACTCGCCAGGTGGCCATTTTCCTGTTGTAATATTATGAATAGCTTGGTCAAGCAATTGCTGCCATATGGGATTTTTATCGTCCCGGTTAACTTTTAGCATTCCATTCACTTCCAAATAATTTTAGTGGTTAAAATATGGATTGTAATATTATATAAAAATGGATATTTTAGTGCATTCCATAATGGCTATGCTATCATACCAATAATAGTCTTTGCAACATGACTGGATGAGGTGGAAAGCCTTT
This sequence comes from Lysinibacillus sp. UGB7, assembly GCF_049058285.1. NCBI lineage: Bacteria > Bacillati > Bacillota > Bacilli > Caryophanales > Bacillaceae > Lysinibacillus > Lysinibacillus sp. UGB7. The sequence continues at coordinate 115,589 of NZ_JBMGUV010000013.1, read as the reverse complement.
CTGCCATGAGGATGCAAGTAAAAAACAATAGCTCTTTACAAAGCAGGTCAGACTAACTTTTGTAATACTCTTTATTCACAAGAAAATAAAGAGTATCACCGTTGAAAAAAGTTATTTATGCTTCAACTCGGGTAGCTCAAGCAACAGCTCAGGTAAGGTGGAGTAACGATATATTTCCATCACTGCCGATGAGGCACTTATCAAAAAAGCGTGGGACTTTTTGAGACAGGGTGGTAAAATATATATAGAATAGGCACCCTCTTTTTTGCAAAGTTACTTGATTCCTTACTAGATAAATTTGGTATTAATTGGATGGTTATCCATTATAGAATAAGGAGGCTTTTTAAATGAATGATCAAAAAATAATCCCATTTCTCTCCTTCACAGGCAATGCGGAGGATGCAATGAATTTCTATGTCTCTGTTGTGCCCGGTGCAAAAATCACGTCACTTGTGCGGTATGAGAAGGGACAGCCCCATGGCGATGAGGGCAAGGTATTGAATGCTACTCTTTCCTTGATGGGTCAGCAAATTATGTTTATGGATATGTCATCTGCCCACCCTGCACCGGACTTTAGTTGGGCAACGTCGTTTTTTATTCATTGTCAAAGCGAAGCAGAATTTGATGCAGTTTTTAGCGGGCTTTCAAAGGAAGGCTCTGTAATGATGGGACCGGAGGCTGTGATGCAATTCCGAAAAGTGGCATGGGTCACGGATCAATTCGGAGTGACATGGCAACCCGTCTGGCAATAAGGTTTAACAATAGAACGAATAAAGTGAATAGCACAAAAAGCTACAAGTTTTTTAAAGTGAGTTCTAAAAAATAGAAATTCAATATCCATAATGGATTATTATTTTTACTAAAAATGAGATGCGTTCGATCATGTCTAATGCATAGTACGATGGTTTAAAGCGAATAAATAAAATACGAGAATTAAAAGCAAAAAGGTGCCATTTGCATATGGAATACCGAATTCAGCCCAATAATGCATATATCATCAATCGATGATGTGAATAAGTAAATATCAATTTTTTTGGAGGTGTTTGTCACATGAATCCAAAGGAAACACCAGAAGAAAAAAGAGAACGCTTAAGGCAAAGTGAATTAAAAAATAACCCCACCGGTTCTTTAAACGATGGAATGAATAGAGGAATTGGTGGAAATTTAAGTGGTATGGGTTGGAAAGATGGAGTAGCATTAATTTCAATATTATTAATTAGTTATATTATATACAAATTGTTTTTTAGTTAAAAACTTATAAATTTTCATAATTTTAAAACTTTTTGAAATTAGACGATTCAGATTTTTGTCAATGGGCACAAGTCATGCAAGTGGTAATTTATCAAACTCTAAAATAACAGATGGATCTCAAGTTAAAGTTAGTATTACAAATGATGAATCAGGTAAAACTACGTATTTAGAACCAATAGTCAATGATAATCTGAAGTGGAATATGTTTGGTGGGAAGATGGTAGTCCAAGAGCCTGGTCTAGTGTTAAAGATCAAGTAACTGGGATGACTGGAACACAAACAGTCAAATTGGACATCACATTTCCAAATAAATAATTTAACTATGTATGATTATAAGTCTTAAGATAAAAAATGGTCTTACCTCTGTCAAGTAGTCAATTTAAAATAGGATTATGCAGCCATCTGGCGTCGATGTTCAATCGGTGTCAGATGGCTGATTCGTTTTTGAAAACGTTGATAATTGTAAAAATAAATATATTCTTCCACAGCTTGTATCATTTCTTCAGAGGTTTTTAAATGAACTAGATAAGTTGAGTAGTATTTATTAAGAAGTGATAGAAAGTTTTTCTATTATTTTTCTTAGATATGATTCTGGGTGAATATTCAATGATTCATAATTCTGAATATCTAATATATTGCATAAAAAGAACTAGCATTTTGATCGTTTTTTTGAAACGCGAATTTTTCTTTTATTAATCTAATCGCTGTTTCATGTAGTGAATTGTCTTTTTATTAAATGACTACTTTAATTGCTAAATTTTATTTTTTATCATATTTGTCCGAAATACGTAGCGAGGATGAGTTATACTGGTGGTAAGAAAACAGCCTATTTGAAATTGAAGATATGCATGTTACACGTATTTTATATAAGCTTCAATAACAATTGTTCGGGCACGCACGCTAACATTGAAATCAATACCCTCCAGATAATATATACAAGCTGTTCTTGGTTATCGTTGTCAGCACCGGAACGTATCATATAGAGAACTGCGCTTGTGAGGCAGAGCAAGGATAGCTTGCAGCAGGCAAAGGGAAGCGTACTACAATAATTTAATAGGCAGAAAATGAGTGAAGTCGATGTCTTACGAAAATAAAATCTTACAAATGAAAAAAATGCTCGGTAAAAAAGCGCACAGACCAGTTAAAGTAGAAGAAAAACCAGTTTTTCAAAAGCCGGTCATTCCAAATTATACGCAACAGTGGGAGAATGCTGGATTGACACGTGTAAATAATGACTATGGCATTGTATTTAAACGCCAGGTACATTATCCATTTACCTACCAGCATGGCCATTATCAATTGCAGGCATTTTTTGACGCATTAACAAAATGGCAGACAGCTGAATTCGATCATCCCTATGCATTAGCAATGGACGAAAAGGTGTTATTTTTTGATACAGAAACGACGGGCTTAAAAGGCGTGGGCACACAAATTTTCCTGCTTGGCTTTCTAGAAGTTACCGACGAAGATTTTGTCTTAACGCAATATGTTCTTGCTGACCCAGCACATGAAGTCGCCTTGCTATTTGAGTCCAAGCTATGGCAAAAAACGGCGACCATGATTACTTATAATGGCAAGAGCTTTGATTGGCCACAGCTTGAAACGCGTTGGACGCTCAATCAAAAACAATTACCTAAATTACGTACGCAACGTCAAATTGATTTGCTGCATAGCTCGAAGCGTTTATGGAAAAATGATATGGAACGTATGAAATTGAAATCTGTAGAAGAAGAGAAGCTTGGATTTTTACGCGTCGGAGACATCCCGGGCTTTTTAGCGCCGATTATTTACTTAGATGCTGTGAAAAGTGGCGCGCCAGATGCCCTTATGAAGGTACTGCTGCATAACGAATGGGACTTACTTTCGCTCATTACCCTTTATGTTCATTCTACTAATTTATTATTTGAAGAGGCGAACGAGGAATCTGCAAAGACCTACACGAATATTGGGAAATGGTATGCGGATTTAAAGGAGAGCTCGCAAAGCGTGAAAGTTTTAGAAAAAGTAACCACACAATTCGATGCACTTGAAGCGGGAAATGCTCAATTTTACTTAGCCATGCAGCATAAAAAAAATAAACATTATAATGAAGCAATTGCTGCCTTTGTGGCTGCACTTCATTTTATTGAGCCGAGGAAAAAATTACAGGCGTTAGAGCAACTAGCAATGATCTATGAGCATCAATTCAAAGATTACAAACAGGCCCTTATTTATACACTAGAAGGCATACAACTGATTAATAAGACAGAGGAATGGCGAGTTGAACAAAAGCAAAAATGGGAAATTTCTTGGGAAAAACGATTGCATAGATTAGGAAATAAGAAATAATTTCCCGGGTAAGCGCAAGAAACGACAAGTTTAGCCTTACAATTGAGGTATTCAGACGTTATAATGTTATGAAATATGCTATAATGAATTCGTGTATGTAGTGTGAGGAAGGGCGATGTGAATGGACATTAAATTAACTTCAAAAATGATTCTTGAAAAAGAATTTAAGAAAAACTTTAAAGGCTACAATGTAGAAGAAGTCGATTCATTTCTTGATGAAATTATTCAAGATTATGAAACGTTTGAAAAAGTAGTGGCCCAACTGAGAGAAGAGAATAGACAGCTTAAAGAAGAAATCGAAAATACACCAAAGAGACAACCGCAACCTGCAGTATCAGCAGCAGGTACGACAAACTTTGATATTTTAAAACGTCTTTCGAATTTAGAAAAACATGTATTTGGTAGTAAGTTATACGAATAAATTTTGCCAATTACATTGTATTTATCATAAAACTCTAGTATAATCTTTCGTATCATCATGAAATTCGAGTAATCGCTGCGGCGCTAGACGTCGTAGAGGAAAGTCCATGCTCACACGGTTCTGAGATGACCGTAGTGTTCGTGCTTACTGAAAAAATAAGGTAAGGCAGCTTAAGGCTGACGGCGGAAGGAAGACCTAAGTCTTTATGATATGGTTGAAACTTCCTGAAAGTGCCACAGTGACGAAGCTTGCTTGGAAACATGCAAGGTGGAACGAGGTAAACCCCACGAGTGAGAAACCCAAATTATGGTAGGGGCACTCTCTTGAAGGAATTGAACGGATAGAGGGACAGAGTTTATCTCTGTAGATAGATGATTACTGCCCGGCTGTACGAGGCGCAAGCTGTTTGAGTACTCGGGAACAAAACATGGCTTACTGAATTTTTTGATGTTTATCTCGAATAACAAGCGCTCTCCAATTTGGTGGAGAGCTTTTCTTTTGAACTTATTAAGAAAGTATAAACTTATGAATCACTGTTTAGTTATTTCCACCACCTGTTCAAGGACAAGCTAACAAGATGTTGGCTATGCCTTTGTCGCTCCACTATCGCACAAAAAATCTCTGAAGTCGTCGTAGCTCTTGCTACGTTCTCTGTAGATAAATTGTTGCTTGGAAATGACTTTTTGACAATGCGTGTGTGGGTGTGACTGCGCTTTACTTATGAAAATGAGGGTAGTATAGAGAGATAGGATGGAGCGGAAACATGAACGAAGTGAACAATTGGAATAGTCTGGAGAAGCTTAATTCGATTTCCAAATATCCTACTGCCTTAATTACGAAAATCTTCGAAAATGTATCTGAAGGCATCATGATCACGGATAAACATAAAAAAATAGAGATGGTAAATCCCGCATTTGAATTCGTTACAGGATATAAGCGAGATGAAGTTATAGGGAAAACACCGGCAGTATTACAGTCAGGTGTACATGAATTGCCTTTTTATTTAAATATGTGGGAAAAGATACGACAAGAAGGAATTTGGCAGGGTGAAATATGGAATCGCCGTAAAACTGGAGATGTCTATCCTGAATGGTTAACCATTTTAGGCGTCACTAATAATGAGGGAGAGATTTCAAATTACTGTGGCATTTTCACAGATTTGTCAGAAAGAAAAATAGTAGAAAATGAGCTTGAAAAACGGTTGTTAACAGACTCATTAACGGATGTATCAAATCGCTTTGCTTATATTGAGAGAATGGATAGTCTGCTAGAATCGACTTCTACTATTTCTCATTCAGTACAGCATGCAGTCTACTTTCTTGACCTGGATCGATTTAAACAAATTAATGATACATTAGGGCATGGAGTAGGAGATACAATCCTTGTAGAAGTGGCAACACGTCTGCAAACATTGCTGAAAAATAAAGACATCATTGCAAGGTACGGTGGCGATGAATTCATCATTACATTAACAAATGTGAAAAATGTTCGAGAAGCAGCAAAGTTTGCTGAGCAAATTATTCAGATTATTGAACAGCCGATGGACATCAACGGCCAAAATGTTTTTATCTCAACGAGCATTGGTATTAGCATGTATCCGGCTGATGGCGAAACAACCGAACAGCTTACGCACTGCTCAGATAAAGCGATGACGTATTCAAAAAAGAATGGGCATAATGGCTATTCCTTTTATTTTGATGAGTTGCAAACAGACTCACAGCGTGTATTATTGTTAGATTCAGAGTTACGTAGAGCGATAGACGAGCGTGAATTCGAGCTATATTTCCAACCGAAAATAGATATGGAAAATGAACAAATCCAAGGCTTAGAAGCACTCGTGCGTTGGAATAGTGAAAGCCTCGGGTTTGTATCGCCGGCAGAATTTATTCCATATGCAGAGGAAACGGGCTTAATCATTCCACTCAGTGAAATCATCTTAGAAAAAGCTTGTGAGGCAGTCGTAAAATTGCAGCAATTTGGTCTTAAAATTCCGATTGCGATTAATATTTCAAGCATCCATTTCAAACAGCGGAACTTTTTAGAGTCCGTGCAAGCAATTCTAGAACGTTATAACACGCCTGCCACAAATTTTGAGATTGAGGTGACGGAGCGTACTGTTATGAACAGTGCGACTGAAACGGTCAGCAAGTTAGTTCGTCTCAAACAGCTAGGCTTTAAAATCTCAATTGACGATTTTGGTACAGGCTATTCATCTTTAAGTTATTTAGTTCGATTCCCACTCGATTGTTTAAAAATTGATCGTAGCTTTATTCAGCACATATCCACACTCGATGAAAAACAAGCAGTCGTGGATGCGATTATTCAAATGTCGCATCGCTTAAAAATGAAAGTTGTCGCTGAAGGTGTAGAACAAGCACAACAAGTGGATATACTACGTAAGATGAACTGTGATATAATTCAAGGCTATTATTACAGTAAACCATTACCATTCCATGAGTTACTTGAATTTATTGAGTTTTGGGAAATTGAGCATCAGGGAAGGAAATAATGTATGGCAAATTATAAATTAGTAGCAACTTCAGCAATGGGCTTAGAGGCCATTGTTGCCCAAGAGGTACAGGCATTAGGATATGAAACGACAGTAGAAAATGGCAAAGTTTATTTCGAAGGCGACGAAACGGCCATTGCACGAACAAACTTATGGTTGCGCGTAGCAGATCGTGTGAAAATCGTTGTCGGTCAGTTTCCCGCAACCTCTTTTGAGCAATTGTTTGAAAGTGTTAAGGCTTTACCTTGGGAAAAATATTTACCAGTGGATGCGGCTTTTCCGGTTTCAGGGAAATCTGTAAAATCAAAATTATTTAGTGTGCCAGATTGTCAAGCCATTACAAAAAAAGCAATTGTTGAACGCATGAAACAGCACTATAAACGTCTTGGATTTTTAGATGAATCCGGTGCGACTTATAAAATTGAAGTTTCAATTTTGAAAGATGTGGCTACACTGACACTTGATACATCTGGCGCTGGCTTACATAAACGTGGCTACCGTCAAGTACAAGGGGAAGCACCGCTGAAAGAAACATTAGCAGCTGCTCTCGTACAAATTTCGAAATGGAACCCAAATCGTCCATTTGTCGATCCATTCTGCGGCTCTGGGACAATTACTTTAGAAGCTGCAATGTTTGGACAAAATATTGCACCAGGCTATAACCGTGAATTCATTTCAGAAGAGTGGTCATGGATGAAGGCAAAAATTTGGGATGTGGCACGTGATGAGGCGGATAGCTTAGCGAATTATGACCAACCACTTGAAATTATCGGTTCGGACATTGACCATCGCATGGTGAGCATTGCCCAAGAAAATGCACTAGAAGCAGGCTTTGGCGACATTATTACGTTCAAGCAAATGCAAGCACGTGATTTTACGACACAGCTAACAGACGGTGTTATGATTGGTAATCCACCATATGGAGAGCGTATTGGTGATGTTGAAGTTGTGGAACAGGTGATTCGCGATTTAGGTCAGGTCATGAAAAATTACCCAACTTGGTCTGTGTACATGTTGTCCTCAATGAAAAACTTTGAAGAATTATATGGTCGCCAAACGACGAAGAAACGTAAATTATTCAATGGCTTTATCGAAACGAATTTATATCAATTCTGGGGACAAAAGTCAAAAAAAGAGTGACTATGTAGGTAACGGAAGGTGAGATTTTTTCTTATCTTCCGTTTCGTCGCGTATAATAGGAGCAGATTGTAAGAGGGGGAACGTCAATTGCGTAAATCTTTACCATTTGTATTAACGAAGGATCGCTCATTTTTCGAGTCATTAGGTGACTGGATGGGAGACGTCCTTTACGATGAACTACCAGAAAAGGGCTTTGAATGCCGTGATGAGCAAATTTTCATGGCCTATCAAATTGAGCAGGCCCTAAAAGAGAAAAACGTGCTGTTTGCAGAAGCAGGAGTAGGGACAGGAAAAACAATTGCTTATTTACTGCCAGCCGTATCCTATGCACGCTATACAGGAAAACCCGCACTAATTGCCTGTGCAGATGAAACATTAATCGACCAGCTTGTTAAAGAGGGCGGCGATATTTATAAATTACAAAAAACACTCGGATTAGAAATCGATGTACGCTTAGCAAAATCCCGTGACCAATATTTGTGCTTAAAACGTTTTGAAGAAGCAGAAAAAGTGGAAACGGACGAGTGGATTGACGATATTGCGTTTTCTATTCCAGATGGTGTGTACGCGCAAGGCTCCATGATCGCTATACAGCCATATGGGGATCGCAGTAATTATTCAACGGTCAGTGACGAGGATTGGCAAAAGGTAAATTATAATTCCATTATGCAATGCTCGGTTTGTGACCAACGAAATCGTTGCGGTCAAACGCTTCACCGTGCGCACTATCGTAAATCAACGGATCTCATCATTTGCTCACAGGATTTCCTAATGGAGCACTTGGCAACAAAGGAATCGCGTGAACGTGAAGGACAGCTAGCATTACTGCCTGAAGTCTCCATGATGGTGCTGGATGAAGGCCATTTATTGGAGTATGCTGCCCAAAAAGCAATGACATACAAAGTGCAGGCGACGACAATTGTTCAGCTATTGGAACGTTTAATGGTTGATGGTGTGCGTGAGCGTACATTGTATGCTATGGAGAAATTACAAGACGATCACGAACTATTTTTCGACCAGCTTCGTGACGATATCGTGGCATCTGAAGAAGAGCGTAAACGTATCAATAAATCTGCGACACTGTTAACATACGGCAAGCAGCTTATTGCCGATGTAGAAGTCTTACTCGAGGAATTAGTCTTTGAATCAGAAATGTATATGATTCCAGAGTATGAGCTAAATATGGCGGAAGAATATCTAGAGCAATACGAAGCGTCACTACGCATTTTTACTGCGCAGGGGGATGCAGTTGACTGGCTTGAGGAAACAGACGGGGAAGAAACACTTGTTATTATGCCACGTCTTATTACTGAAGTTTTAGAAGAAAAGCTATTCTCGAAGAAGTTACCAATCGTATTTTCATCTGCAACATTATCGGTGAATAAAGATTTTTCATATATTGCCTATAGTTTAGGTATTCGTAATTACCAATCATTCTCAGTTCCTTCACCTTTTGACTATGAAGAAGTGATGAAAATTTACCTGCATGAGTTATCCCAAAAGGAGAAAACAGCACGCGTGCAAAAGCTCTTAAAAGATGGCGAAAAAACGTTGATTCTCTTTAAGTCTAAGCAAGCAATGTTAGATTTTAAAGCGCAATTACCGATTATGGAGCGTATGTATGTAGCTTTTGAAGGGGATCGTGAGTTGTCTGCGATTGTCCGCGATTTCCAAGAAGGTGCGGTCAGAATATTATGCTCATATCATTTATGGGAAGGGTTAGATCTACCTGAGGAAGCACTAACACGCGTCATTATTTATGACTTGCCATTCCCGCCACACGACCCATTATTTGATGCCAAGCGTACCTTTGCAGAAAATGCCTTTGAAGAGGTCGAATTACCATTTATGCAACTACGACTACAGCAGGGAATGGGGCGTTTAATTCGTACGTCCAATGACCATGGAGATATTCATATTTTGCTGAATGAAGAAGAAGCAAAACAACGTGAAACATTTGAAAATATTTTAGCTGTAGTGCCAGAAATAAAATAACGAAAAAAGTGATTTTGTGAAGTTCACAGAATCACTTTTTTTATATTAGAATAATAAAATGTATCGAAAATATATGATAAATTTAAAAAAGTGTTGAATATTTCTCTTTTAAGCTATATAGTCCTTAGTAATGCATCTATTTTAGTAAAAGAAATTATTTTTCTATTGAAAATATTTTTGCAAAAGGTTTATAATAATGACAAGAAAATTTACAATAATCAAATTAAATGTTGGTTATTTTGGTGATAGGGGGTTCTAAACCTGTCGAACATTCAATCATTGTGTAGAAAATATACAAACTTATCGGCAACAGATATAGAGAAGTTAATAGAGATTGAAGCTACGCTAACGTATTATGCTGAATTGACAGATTGTTATATGTTCATAGATTGCATGATGGAAAATTTACCAAGTGCAATTGTCGTGGCAGAGGCCTACCCCAAGAAACAACATGGTTTATATGAAAAAACGGTTATTGGTAAGTTTGTTTTTGAAAGCTTTGAACCTGCTGTATTTTCTGCTTTTAAAAGTAGAGAAAAGTCATCTATTCCTCGCGCTATTACGCAGGAAGGTTTAACAGTTGAGCAAAACGTGGTCCCCATCTTCAATGAGCAACAGCAAGTGATTGCCGTGTTGATTCAAGAAAAACAGGTGGAAACGCTAACAAAACCAACAGACGATTTTCAAAATATGCCATTTGCATTAATAGAGCATATCGTAGCACCAAATTTGCAGCCTATTCCTGTTGTTTCCGATTTGTTAGTGGAATCGATTATTTTAACAAATCATGACAACAAAGTGATCTATACAAATCCTGCAGGCTATCGATTTATATCCGAGCTTTCAGGATTAGAATCCTTTGAACATATTGCGTTAGATAAGATCTTACCTTTTTTACAAGAGGTCTATGCTGAAGGTGATGATGTATTCTTTTTAGAAATTACCTTTGATCGTAAATCTTTTATCGTCAAAAAAATTCCAATCCGCAATCAAAACGACAAAGTCACACTACTCATCATTCAAGACCTTACTGAGCTTAAACTGAAAGAAAATGAATTGATGATGAAAACATTTGCGATTCGAGAAATTCACCACCGTGTGAAAAATAATTTGCAAACAGTGACGAGCTTATTGCGTTTGCAAATGCGCAATGAACTGTCAGCTTCAAATGTTACAGCTTTTCAAGAGGCATTAAATCGAATCTATAGCATTTCATCTGTCTATGAACTAATTTTAGAGAACGAAGATAATGCCGAAGAAAAAGTTGACGTTATTGCATTGTCTAAAAAGATTGGGTATAAAATGGTTGGCACATCGAGTACACCATCCATTCAATTAGCTTTTCATCACGAAAATATTCCATTATTTTGCCATTCCAAAAAAGCAGTATCGCTTGCGCTCATTATTTGTGAGTTACTACAGAATGCACTAAAATATGCGTTTATTGGTCGTGAAGAAGGGATGATCGACATTCAATTTTCACACAACGAATCCACTATATCGCTTCATATTTCTGACAACGGCGTTGGAATGCATGAAGTGAAAGCATCGTTTGGAATGGAGATTATCACAAGGCTCGTTGAATATGATTTAGCAGGCTCATTTTCAATTATCCCTAGTGAAAGAGGTACACATACTCAAATTCAGTTTCCTGTAAGTGAGGAGGTATTTATCCTAAATGACTAGGAAAGTTATGATTGTCGAAGATGAATCACTTATTGCGATTGACTTGAAATTTATGCTAGAAGATAATGGCTATGAGGTGGTGGCTCAGGCAAATAATGGCGAGTCTGCGATAGAGTTGGCCTTTACCTACAAGCCTCATCTAATCTTAATGGATATTAAAATGCCGAAGCTGGATGGATTAAAGGCCAGTAAAATCATTGAACAGCAACTTGGTATACCGGTACTTTTTATATCAGCCTACAGTGAAAAAGAATTATTACTCTACATGAAACAAGACAATATCCTTGGCTATGTCATGAAACCATTTTCTGAGAAGAATGTACTTCCGGCGCTGGAGGTTGCTTTTCACCAAATTGAGAAATTCAACCGTTTAAACGGCGAATTGCTGCATATTCAAACCGAAATTGAAAAACGAAAAATTATCGAACGGGCAAAGGGCTTGCTGATGGAGGCAGAAAATATCAGTGAGGACGAGGCCTATAAGAAAATTCGTAATGAGAGTATGCAAACGCAACAGGAAATGGTACGCATTGCCGAGAGAATTATAAATACCCTACAAGTAAATAGTTAAAGCAAAGACGCTTAAAGAGATTTCTTCTTTAATGCGTCTTTTTTATATAGATAAAAAACAAAAGGGGTGGTTAGTTGGATGGCGATGATAGGAACGGTAATTGTATATATTATCATGATTTGTGCGGTTTTAGGTGCAATTGGCGCAATTCGGGATGCGGAGTATGGAATCGGTAAAGAGTTTATGAATGGCATCCATACGGTTGGTCACATTTTCGTGCCAGCTGCAGGAATCATGGCTGCAATTCCTTATTTAACTTGGTTTATTAGTCATTTTATAAGCCCAATTTTTGAATTGATTGGGGCAGATCCTGCCATTGCGGCAACAACTATTTTAGCTTCCGATATGGGGGGGTATCAGTTAGCCAGTGCCTTGAAAGAGTCCTATGAAGGTTGGGTTATGGCCTTAGTTGTTGGATTTATGTCAGGTGCAACCATTGTGTTCTCTATTCCAATGGGGCTTGCCATGTTGGACAAGCGTGATCATAAATATATGGCTCTAGGCATTATGGCTGGTGTTTTAACGATTCCGATAGGTGCATTTATTTCTTCGATTATGATTGTGCTCTTTAATACAGAAGTCCGTGAAGTGATTAGTACAACAGAGGCGCCAACCTATGTTTTTGCCATTTCTGTTTTACAAATATTAATTAATTTATTGCCATTGTTTATTTTTGTTGTGTTAATTGCGCTTGGTCTAAAGCTTATTCCAAATGGCATGATTACTGGTTTCATGGTATTTGGACGTGTGATGGATGCGGCCATTAAATTAGTGTTAGTGTTCTCCATTGTAGAAATTTTTACAGGTATTTTTACCAAGGTTTTCGGGGCGTGGGGCTTTGATCCAATCATGGCAGATGAAATCGATCAATTCCGTGCATTAGAAACAGCGGGGTATATCGGCATTATGTTAGCTGGTGCCTTCCCGATGGTGTACTTAATTCGAAAATATGCTTCTGTTCCGCTAGAGGCTGCAGGTAAAAAATTAGGTTTATCTTCAGTAGGAAGTGCTGGTATTTTAGCGACCATTGCCAATATTTTGGCGATGTTCACACTCATCCGACATATGCCACCGAAAGATAAGGTGATTAATATTGCATTTGGTGTCTGTGCGGCTTTCCTGCTAGGGGATCATTTATCGTTTACGGCGAATTTCCAGCCAACGATTATTTTGCCCGTCATTACTGGGAAACTATTAGCGGGTATCATTGCCATTTATCTAGCTTATAAACTATCGGTTCCAACAGCCCTAAGGCTAGAACAAGAGGATCGACAAGCGGGCATTATTAAAGAAGATGAATACTTAACAGATCGAAAGTCCGAATAGGAAGAAGAAATGATGAAGAGGTGATGATGTATGAGTGAGGAAAAGAAACGTTTTATTCAAGAGTTCGTGCCAGGTAAACAGCTAACTTTGAGTCATCTCATTGCCAATCCTGATCCCGATATGTTTCAAAAGTTGGGCATTCAAGAAGCGGGAGCGCTGGGCATTATGACTTGTACACCGAGTGAAACGGTGATTATTGCTGGTGATTTAGCGACAAAGGCGGCAAATGTACGACTCGGATTTTTAGATCGTTTTACTGGCAGTCTGGTTATTGTGGGCAGCGTGTCCGAGGTTGAGATGGCGATGCTAGAGATTAACAGATTTTTATCGGAAAGCTTAGGGTATACGCCAGCAAAAATAACAAAGTCATAGGATGTGCCATATGAAAAATCGAGTAATGATCATAGGCGGCGTTCAGGCAGGGAAATCCACGCTCATGAATGCATTATTAGGGAAAGATCGACTGGCCCATAAAACACAGGCACTTGTGTATGATGATTGGATTGTCGATACACCAGGAGAATATATTGAAAATCCAATGTATTACAGAAATATAATGGCGACATCACTTGAAGTGACACATGTCATCTATTTACAAGATGCCACATCATCAAGGAGTGTTTTCCCACCGCAATTTAGCTTAGGCATTCCGAAAATACAAATCGGCGTGATTACGAAAATTGACGACCCCCTTGCAGATGTAGAACGCGCCACCGCATTATTAAAAAAAGTCATGACACATGGACCTATCGTAAAAACTTCCGCATGGCAAAAGCAAGGTATTGAGTATATTGCACCGCTGATTCAGCTCAATTGCGACGAAGAAATTCGCCAATTTGTGAACAATAGTGAAAGTCCTTATCTCATATATAGCCAGTAGTAGATGGAAGGTGGAGTGAGTTGAAGACAGAGAAAATTTATAGTGCAGGCATTGACATTGGAACAAGTACAACCAAGATGGTTGTTAGCAGTTTTTTGTTAAAAAATGTTGCTGGGCTGACGCAAGTGCCACGGATAGAAATTATTGAAAAAACAATCTTACATCAAAGTCCCATTATTAAAACACCCTTTATCAACAAAGAAGTAATTGATATGGCAAAGATTGAGCAGTTTATTTTTCAGCAATATAAACAAGCAAATATTGCACCAGCCGATATTGCAACCGGAGCTATTATCATCACTGGTGAATCAGCAACAAAGCAAAATGCCAGCGAGGTTGTACATGCCATAGCAGATACTGCAGGGAATTTTTTGGTCGCTACAGCTGGTCCTGATTTAGAAGGGATAATTGCCGCAAAAGGTGCGGGTACTGTACAGCAATCAAAGAATTCTGCCAAAGTCATTGCCAACATTGATATCGGTGGAGGTACGGCAAATATAGCTGTTATGCAATTTGGAGAAGTGATTGGCACATGTACGCTACATATCGGTGGACGACTAATTGAATTTCATCACGGCGTTGTTCAGTCGATTTCATCACCGATTAACAGACTGATGGAAAAATGGGCAAATCCGTTAAGCGTTGGGGATGTTGCAGGGGATGTTCGTGTTACACAGTGTATTGAAGAGATGGTGGAAACTTTAGCAATGACGTTACGTGGGCAATTACAAGATGAACGGCATCCATTACTGTTAGGGCATTTGCCAAGCTGGGATAAACCGATAGATGCCATTATGTTTTCCGGTGGGGTCGCCGCTTGTATCTACGAAAATGATTGTTCAGAACGCCAGTATGATGATATTGGTGAAAAACTAGCGAAAATGCTGTTACAACATGAGCAGCTGCAATCATTTTTATGGCTAAAACCAGAAGAAACATCACGGGCAACGGTGACCGGAGCAGGGACACAAACAACTGAAATTAGTGGTGCAACAATACAAGTGAATGCTGATATTTTGCCATTAAAAAACGTGCCTGTTATTACTTGCCATATGGATACCCCGTTGAAAAAGTTTGACCAAGTGGTAGAAGCAGCCGTAGCAAGAGCAGACACACTGTTTTCAATTCAAGAGAACCGTGCACCCTTTGCCTTATATTTTAGTCAGTTACCTTATTTAAGTTTTCAAGATGTCCATCAATTATGCGAGGCCATCTTGCAGCAATTAGCAACAAGAAGTTCCAAAGAAATACCAATTATTATCGTTATGCAATCAGATTATGCAAAGGTCATAGGGCAAACAATACAAGCTCTTCATCGAACTGTACCAATTATTTGCATCGATCAAATCAAAGTAGAAACAGGTGATTATATCGACATAGGGGAGGTACTACCATCTGGTGTTGTCCCTGTTGTTGTCAAAACACTTGCATTCCACTCAAAGTAAAGGAGGATGAATGTGAAACTATCGATGATGTTTGGTGGAGAAAAATATAATTTTGATTCATTAAAAGATGTCATGGCCAAGGCCAATGAAGAAAAATCGGGTGACCGCTTAGCTGGAATAGCTGCCGAATCTGTACAACAACGAATTGCAGCGAAAGCCGTAATAAGTGAACTATTAGTAAAAGACATAAGAGAAAATCCATTAATTCCTCCAGAAAATGATGAGGTAACGCGCATCATCGAACAAGACGTCAATGAGCAAATCTATGGAGAAATTAAAAACTGGAGCATTGAGCAACTTCGAGAATACATCTTGTCAAATGAGACAGGGGATCGGGAGTTAAAGCGTTTAAGTAAGGGCATGAATTCGGAAATTATTGCAGCTGTTACGAAGCTCATGTCTAACTTAGACCTTGTGCATGCCGCTAATAAAGTAGAGATTTTATCGACCTGTAATACTACCATCGGGCAAAAGGGAACACTGGCCTCCAGATTACAGCCAAACCATCCGACAGATAATATCGACGGCATCATTGCCTCATTAAAAGAAGGCTTGTCCTATGGTATTGGCGATGCTGTCATCGGTATTAACCCCGTAGATGATTCAGTAGAAAGTGTGAAAAAAGTATTGCACGCGACAAAAGAGTTTATCGAAGACTGGTCGATTCCTACCCAAAACTGTGTATTGGCACATATTACAACACAGATGAAAGCCATTAAGCAGGGGGCACCA
Organism: Lysinibacillus sp. UGB7; assembly: GCF_049058285.1. Lineage (NCBI taxonomy): Bacteria > Bacillati > Bacillota > Bacilli > Caryophanales > Bacillaceae > Lysinibacillus > Lysinibacillus sp. UGB7. The sequence continues at coordinate 99,305 of NZ_JBMGUV010000013.1, read as the reverse complement.
GCAGATATGATTTTTCAAAGTATTGCTGGGACAGAAATAGCCAATCGCTCGTTCGGTATTTCTGCTGACATGATAAGAGAAGCAGAGGACCTTGTGAAAAAGCAAGGAACGGGAACGGGGCCAAATTTATTTTACTTTGAAACGGGACAGGGTTCTGAACTTTCAGCAGAAGCACATATGGGCATTGACCAAGTCACGTTAGAATCCCGCAATTATGGCTTTGCCCGTCATTTTAATCCGTATATTGTCAACACAGTTGTTGGCTTTATCGGCCCTGAATATTTATACAATAATAAGCAAGTCATCCGTGCTGGTCTGGAAGATCATTTCATGGGCAAAATGCATGGCATCCCTATGGGTGTCGATATTTGTTATACGAATCATATAAAAGCAGACCAAAATGATATTGAGGATTTAAGCGTTTTACTAACGGCGGCTGGTGTGAACTTTATCATTGCCGCGGCAATGGGAGATGATGTCATGCTGAACTACCAGTCGATGAGCTTCCACGATGTAGCCACATTGCTGCAAACGTTTGGCAAAAAGCCAACCCCTGCCTATTTAGCATGGCTAGAAAAAATGGGGGTCTATGAAAATGGCCGTCTTTCAGCGAGGGCTGGCGATTTATCTTTGTTTGAAAGGTAGGTGATTAATGTGAATGAACAGTTAGTATCAATGATTACACAACTCGTAATGGAAAAGATGGGACAAAATACGGCAGCTGATTCACCTAAAGACATCGCTACTCCAATAGAAGAAGCACAAGAAACAGGTATGCCATTTTACGAGACGGCTGTCACGCGTCCTGCTGAAGCGTCAATCGCACCAGCAGCACCTAAAGATACATTGATTAAGCTTTATAACAATGCATCACATAAGCAACAACAGTCGTATGAGCCAAGTTTTGATGAGCCGACTTACTCAACGGACCCTCTGACAACCTTTCAATTTGAAGAGGAGAACGTCTCAGAAAGTGTACAGGCAGCAAGAAAACATACACCAGCTAGGATAGGTGTCGGACGAGCGGGGACAAGACCTAAAACGAAAACATGGCTTAAGTTTCGACTCGATCATGCAGCTGCTGTGGATGCGGTCTATGGAGAAGTGACAGAGGATTTATTGAAACAGTTAAATGTCTTCCAAGTGACAACAAGAGTAACTGACAAAGAGGAATACATTACAAGACCCGATTTAGGTCGCCGTTTATCGGACGAATCAAAGGACCTTATTCAAAGTAAGTGCCAAAAAAACCCGCAAGTCCAGATTATTATGTCGAATGGATTAAGTGCAAGTGCAATTGAAGCAAATGTTCAAGATGTCTATTTAGCATTACAGCAAAGCTTAAGCAATTTAAATATTGACATAGGGACTACTTTTTATATCGATAAAGGGCGCGTGGCACTAATGGATGAAATTGGGGAGCTTTTACAAGCAGAGGTGGTTGTTTATTTAATTGGCGAGCGTCCTGGTCTTGTCTCTGCTGAGTCGATGAGTGCCTATCTATGCTATAAACCAAGATTTGGCACAGTAGAAGCTGATCGGATGGTTATTTCGAACATCCATAAAGGTGGTATTCCCCCATTAGAGGCAGGTGCTTATTTAGGAACGGTTGTTGAAAAAATATTGCAGTACAAGGCAAGTGGTGTTGGCCTTGTGGCAAAAGAAAGTTAGGAGGAAAGCGACATGAATCCTCAAAAAATATTGGCCGAAATATTAGCTATGCAAATTATTCCTAGAGTGAATAACGAGTTAGCACAGCAATTAGCCTTAAAACCAAATCACACTAGCATTGGCATCGTAACACTGACAATTGATGATGTTGGCTATGTTGCCTTTGACGAAGCAACAAAAAAAGCAGATGTCGAAGTAGTCTATGCAAAAAGTTTTTATGCAGGTGCCGCGCATGCATCGGGCCCGCTATCTGGCGAAGTAATTGGCATCATCGCAGGAAGCTCACCAGATGAAATACGTAGTGGTTTAGAAGCGATTCAGCAGAAAATACAGTTTGATACGTATTTTGAAGCGATTCTCCACAATGAAAATCATGCACTTTTTGCGCATACTGTAGCGAGCTGCGGTACGTATCTTGCCGAACAGGCCAATGTAAAAGAAGGAACAGCTATTGCTTACTTAATCGCACCACCACTGGAAGCTGTTGTTGGTTTAGATGCAGCATTAAAGGCAGCAGATGTGGAGCTCAAGGTATTCTTTGGCCCCCCTTCTGAAACTAATTTTGGTGGCGGCTTATTAAGTGGTAGTCAATCGTCGTGCCAAGCGGCAGCAGATGCTTTTAGGGAAGCAATTGACAATTTGGCGAGAAACCCGGTGATTTAGAAAGGAGGTGGCGTAATGGCCACATTAGATAAAGATTTACTAGCAATTCAAGAAATGAGAGATGCCGTGACCCGTGCCAATAGTGCACAGGCTGCTTATCTACAATTTTCACAGCAACAAGTAGATACGATCGTCAAGGCTGTTGCGGACGCAGCTTTTAAAGAGGCAGATCGATTGGCGAAAATGGCAGTGCAAGAAACCGGGATGGGTATCCCCAATCATAAAAAAATGAAAAATGAAGTTGCTTCAAGAGATGTTTATGAAGATATTAAAGATTTAAAGACGGTAGGCGTTATTGGTGTTGATCGCCTGAAAAAAGTAACGGAAATTGCTAGCCCTTTTGGCGTCATTGCAGGCATTGTTCCAACAACAAATCCGACATCAACAGCCATCTTTAAAACGATTATTTCGTTGAAAACAAGAAATAGCCTTGTGTTAAGTCCCCACCCATATGCTGTTAATTGTACGAAGGAAGCTTTGGATGTTTGTAGAGTAGCTGCTGAAAAAGCAGGTGCTCCAGAAGGATTACTGCAATGCTTAACGATGTCTTCAATGGAAGCAACACAGCAATTGTTAAAGCATCCTAATATTCATTTAATATTAGCGACGGGTGGCGGAGCATTGGTGAAAGCAGCCTATAGCTCGGGCAAGCCAGCTTATGGGGTAGGACCAGGTAATGTGCCAGCCTATATCGAAAAATCTGCCAATATTGCAAAAGCCGTACGTCAGCTTGTTCAAAGTAAGTCATTTGATAATGGCACGATTTGTGCTACAGAGCAGGCCATTATTGTAGATAAAGTGATTGCACAGCAAGTATTGGCGGAGTTAAAGAAAAACCATGCTTATATTTTGAGTGATACAGAAAAATTGAAAATGGAGAAATTGATTTCGCCGATTCCCGGTAAAGTGAACCCACAAATCGTGGGTAAATCTGCGGCATGCTTGGCAGATTCGGTTGGCATTACTGTGCCAGATGACACAAAAGTACTTGTCGGTCTGGAAACGATGATTGGTAAGAATATTCCATTTTCACTTGAAAAACTCTCACCGATATTTGCCTTGTACACAGTAGAGGGCAGTACAGAAGCGAAACAGGTCATGATTGATTTATTGAATATTGGTGGACGTGGACATTCTTGCGCAATCCATACGGAAAACGAAGCCTTAGCTGAGCAGTTTGCCATTGATTTGCCTGTTTCACGAATTGTCATCAATACGCTATCGTCCATCGGTGCTGTTGGAGGGACTACGGGACTTGCACCATCCTTCACATTAGGATGTGGGACGTTCGGAGGCAATATAACGTCCGATAACATTACAGCGAGACATTTAATGAATATCAAGCGCATGGCATACGGCATTAAGGATGTAGAAGTACCAAAACCAGAGTTCGAAGTACCACCAATAGTAGAAACAATCAAGTCACAAGAACCAACTTTGGATACCACAGTGGTTCAGCAAATCGTGGACGAAGTATTAAAACAAATTGTCTTACAAAAAAAATAATTTACTTGGAGGAATGACAAATGAGTACAGCATTAGGAATGGTAGAAACAAAAGGATTAGTAGGGGCAATTGAAGCGGCAGATGCAATGGTGAAGGCAGCAAGCGTTAACTTAGTAGGAAAAGTACATGTTGGTGGCGGTATTGTCACAGTATTAGTACGCGGTGATGTTGGGGCAGTGAAAGCAGCAACTGATGCAGGTGCTGCAGCAGCAGGACGAGTTGGAGAATTATTATCTGTCCATGTAATTCCACGTCCACACAACGAATTAGAGTTAATCTTGCCAAAATCAGAAGCTTAACAACAATGTAAAAGTTTACTAGATATAGAGGTGACCAGCTTGATAACAGAGGTAAAGACATTCCCTGTGGCCGTTTCAGCTCGTCATATACATGTAAGTGAAGAAGATTTACAGGCACTTTTTGGTCCCGATGCCACGTTAACATGGGATTTTGATCTTTCGCAGCCGGGCCAATTTGCGGCAAAAGAACGCGTGTCCATTGTGGGACCAAAAGGTGTTATTCATAACGTACGTGTATTAGGACCAGTCAGAGCAGCAACACAGGTAGAAGTAAGTCGAACAGATGCCGTGAAATTAGGGTTATCAGCCCCGTTGCGACAATCGGGTGACATTGAAAACTCGGCTAGCATTAACATCATTTTTGCAGACAAGGAAGTAACGTTAAAGCAAGGTGCCATTATTGCACAGGCTCATATTCATATGACACCAGCAGATGCTTTAGCTTTACAAGTAGAAAACAATGAATTGGTAGCTGTTGAAGTGGCTAGTGAACGACCTGTTACTTTTCGTGGCGTCGTTGTCCGTGTGTCAGAGGATTTTAGTTTAGAGATGCATATTGATACAGATGAAGCCAATGCCGGTTTTATAGAGCAACAGGCGCAAGGGAAAATTATTAAATCATGGACGTAAGGAGGAGGTCGGATGCAAGAAAATTTAGTGCAAAAAATTGTTGAGGAAGTATTACAGCAAGTGTTAAAAAGTCAACCTTCCCTTCAATATGATGGAAAAATCCCTATTGGTGTGTCAGCACGTCATGTCCATCTAGCACAAGCAGAAGTGGAACTGTTATTTGGTGAAAACTATCAATTGACGCCGAAATTTGAGCTTTCTCAACCCGGTCAGTTTGCCGCAGAGGAAACGGTCGTGATTGCAGGTCCGAAAGGCTCTCTTGAAAGGGTACGCATTTTAGGCCCAGCTCGTGCATTATCGCAAGTGGAGATTAGTTGGACAGATGCCATGAAAATTGGCGTTAAACCACCATTGCGAATCTCAGGAGATATTAAAGGTTCAAGCCCGATTACACTGATTGGACCACAGGGTAGCGTGGTGCTATCGGAGGGACTGATTATTGCCCAAGCACATATTCATATGTCACCAGTGGATAGTAGTCGACTTCAAGTTGTGGATGGGCAGTCTGTGCAGGTCAAGGTAGAGGGGATAAGACCGATCATTTTATCGAATGTTATCATTCGTGTTTCAGAGCGCTATCGCTTAGAAATGCATATTGATACTGATGAAGCAAATGCGGGTTTAATTCAACAAGGTGCCAAGGCTGAAATCGTCAATGCACCGTCTACAGCACGTATAATCCCTATGGAAGTACAGCCAGCGGTGAAGCAAGCTGAGGAAAAATCCATCTACCATTTTGACAAGAAGTTGCTTTCCCAAGGAGAAGTACTTGAAATAGAAGCGCAAGAAATTATTGTCTCAAAGAAGACAATCGTCACAGCATTAGCCTATGACAAGATACGCGAGTTAAACAAAACATTAACGATTAGCACTGGGCAAAGCGAGTAATCTAGCCTAGGGTAAAGAGGGTGAATGCATGCAAATGGGAAGAGTCATTGGCAGTGTATGGGCGACAAGGAAGGAAGAAGGGTTAAATGGTTTAAAATTATTAATCATTCAACCTATCGACTCAAATCAACAGCCGATTCGCACTGAAATTGTGGCAGCAGACCGAATAGGGGCTGGTGTTGGAGATGATGTACTCATAACAAGTGGTGGGTCATCACGTTACATTATGAAAGAGAATCCGTTGCCCATTGATGCAGTCGTTATCGGCATTATTGATTCTACAGAAGTTATGCGAGGTGAGGGAAATGAGTAGCGCAATTGGAATGATTGAAACAAAGGGATTAATCGGCTCGTTAGAAGCAGCCGACGCAATGATTAAGTCCTCCGATGTGACCATTGTGAAACAGGAATTTGTCGATGGTGGGATTGTGACAATCGTTGTCAAAGGAGATGTTGGCTCAGTACAAGCTGCAGTCGATGCTGGTAAGGCGGCAGCGATGCGTGTCGGTGAATTACTAGGCGCACATGTGATTCCTAGACCGGATGATGATGTCTATCACATGATTAATGGACCACAAACCCCGAAGAAAAAGCCGTTACCTGCACGTGCCAAAAAAACAACAGAAACAGCGGCTAGTGAAGGTCGAGGTGAGTCGTAATGGCTTTTCAAAAAAGTAAAATTGCAGTGATTGGTGCTGGTCATACAGGAGCAACGTTAAGCTTATTTTTAGCTCAAAAAGAGTTAGGTGACGTTGTACTGTTAGACATTCCGGAGGCAGAAAATCCTACCAAGGGAAAGGCACTTGATTTACTACAAACAGGACCGATTGAAAAGTTCAATGTCTCGATAGCAGGAACAAGTAATTATGAGGATATAGCGGATGCAAAAATCGTCGTTATTACAGCAGGCATTCCACGTAAACCTGGCATGAGTCGAGATGATTTAGTGACAACGAATGCGAAAATTATTAAACAAGTATCCGCTCAAATCAAAAGATATGCACCACAAAGTATTGTGCTCGTACTAAGTAACCCAGTAGACGCCATGACTTATGTTTGCTATAAGGAGACTGGTTTTGCGAAAAATCGTGTAATCGGACAATCAGGTGTATTGGATACAGCACGATTTAACACATTCGTAGCACAAGAGTTACACATTGCACCAGAGGATGTCTCAGGTTTCGTATTAGGCGGCCATGGAGATGAAATGGTGCCGCTCATTCGCTATTCTTATGCAGGTGGCATTCCACTAGAAAAACTGATTCCCCAAGAAAGATTACAGCAAATAGTGGAACGCACGCGTAAAGGTGGCGGCGAAATTGTTGGTTTGTTAGGCAATGGAAGTGCCTACTATGCACCAGCTGCGGCCTGTGCCCAAATGGTGGAAATCATCATGAAAGACCAACGAAAAATTATTCCTTCCATAGCCCTGTTAGAAGGCGAGTACGGCTATCACCAATTATTTTTAGGTGTACCGACAATTCTAGGCGGAAATGGTATCGAATCGGTCATCGAATTACAGCTGACAAATGAAGAAAAAGCAGCCCTGCATCATTCAGCAGAGGCGGTCCAACAAGTATTGAAAATTTGCCAAAATATATAATCGCAGAGCAAAGCACTATAAATAGCACGCTTGCTCAGCCACTTGGATATATATTTATCCCCAAATATATATCCTGATATAAGACTTTGCTGTAATTTTGAATTGCGAAACCCATAGAAATTACGCTTGAAAGCCATTTTAATATCTTGCTTGAAAACCCCAAAAAAATTAATATAGAATCAGCAGTTCTCTTCAAGCGTGAAAACGTTAGAGGGAACTGCTTTTTGCATTTACGCAAAAACTTCGAATCCCCGTAGAGGTCAGTAAAAACTATATATCGTTGTGCGCTGTCGAACACTAGCCTATATTGCTTACGTTTCGTTCAAGGTTTCACCTGTCGTTACTGCAAACATCCATCATGTAATTCCGCTTACTAGGATGTAGGACACAGTATTTGGGGATTATATACAGGCCTACTTTACATAAAACCACGGGAGTCTCATGATGCTTGAAACCCTTTAATAGAAAGTGAAGACTACTGCACTCCATGTAATGCCGTTTAATATGATGGTGTATACAATATTTGGTAATTATATACAGTCCTACTTTAAACAAAATTTTGAAGTTGACTTTGCCCTTAGGGAAAGGTGTATAACTGAATGGAACAAGATGTGTATAAAAAAAGGAATGGAGGTGGCTTTTTGCTATCAATTGGAGAATTTTCAAAGATATGCGGCGTATCTACTAAAACGCTGCGATATTATGCCGAAATAGGTTTGATTACGTCTGATGACATAAATACTGAAAACGGTTATCGGTATTATTCTATCAAGCAACTAAAAAAGATGCTCTTTATCAATCGTTTGAAATCCTATCATTTTTCTCTGGAAGAAATTAAAGTCCTGGTGGAATTGGAAGCCGATCTAGCAGAAGAGAAAATTTGTAGTGCTTTTAATCGCAAAAAAAGAGAAATGGAGAGAGAACTAAATACGTTAGCATATACCCTCAAACAAATGAGCACGGATATTGAACATATAGAGAAGGGCATACCCATAATGTCTTACCTTGACAAGTTTGACGTACAGCTAGTTGAAACGCAGCCAATGACGATCCTTTACATGCGTCAAATCCTGAGTAGTGATGACTTTGATTTGGGCTATGGAAAATATTTCAGCACGCTATATGAAAAGATTGCAATCGAAAACCTTACTATGTTAGGTATGCCAATGACTTTTTATCACAGCACGGAGTTTAATCCTACTGGCAATGATACAGAGTTTGCTATTCCAGTAAAAGAGGCTGTCAAAGCAACGAGAGATTTGCCGGGATGCCTTTGTGCGAAGTCCGTTTTAAAGGGGGGATATCCAGAATTGACATCTGTATACGCAAACCTAATGGCATGGATAGAAAATGAAGGTTATGAGTTGGTGAAATCACCATATGAAGTATATATTACCGACCCTAGTGAAGCCGCTGCTATTCCTGAGGATATGATTACCGAAGTGTACTTTCCTGTAAAGAAAAAAGCAACAAGATAAAGAATCTATCAAAAATTTTAGGAGGACTGTCTCATGCAAAAAAATTACTGGCCAACTGCAACTTGGCAAGCCGTAGATCCTGAAAATGTGAAAATGGACGCGAACAAGCTTTCAGAGCTTGAACCGAAGATAAAATCTGAGTACAGCAATATCAATGGGATTGTTGTGGTGAGAAATGGCAGTATTGCTTATGAAAGATACTTTCATGGATATGGTCCGGATGACACGTATCATGTGGCTTCTGTAACAAAAAGTATCCTATCTGCGCTCATTGGTATTGCCATCCATGCAGGTTATATTAGTGATGTAAATCAGAAGGTGCTAGCTTTTTTCCCCGAATATGTTCCTGATGCTACTGACAAACAGAAACAAGAAATCACCATACGCCATCTTCTTACGATGACAGCTCCCTATCCATTTGCAGATTGGCATGAGCCATTAGACAAATTGTGTCAACAAGCAGACTGGGTAAAATACACCCTAGACATGTTGGGTGAACAGGGTGAAATCGGTACTTTTAAATATTCCACTTCAGGAGCGCATCTGCTTTCAACCATCATTACTCGTAGTACAGGCAAAAATGCCAGAGCATTTGCCAACGAGCATTTATACAGTCCTATTGGCATGAGAACAATCCCTGATTATGACATGAAATCATTTGGCTTTGAAGATTTATTTGGGCAAAATGTGAAAGGTTGGGTGGAAGATCCAAAGGGCAATGCCACTGGTGGATGGGGACTAACACTAACGGCCCGTGATATGGCCCGTTTTGGATTGCTCTATTTGAACGGCGGTCAGTGGGATAATCAGCAAATTATTCCGACATCATGGATCAGCGAATCTACTGCGATGAATCCCAATAACTACGGCTACCTATGGTGGTTAAAACAAGAGGACGGTGTGTCTGCTTACTTAGCACTAGGCGATGGCGGCAATGTCATTTGTTGCATTCCAGAAAAAGACTTAGTGATAGCCATTGTCTCTACATTCATCATGAATCCCCTTGATAGATGGACGCTCATTAAGGAACAGATTATGCCAGCAATACTAGAGTAAATATATATTCGCCATGGGTCAAGGTCTTAGTACGTTTAGAGTGGGGGGAAACATCTTGGTAGGGGTGAAGTTGGGTGTGTGGAAGAAGCGCTCAGGTTGGCCTCAGAAACGCTCGGGTCAGGTGAAGAAGCGCTCAGGTAGGCTTCAGAAACGCTCGGGTCAGGTGAAGAAGCGCTCAGGTTGGTCTCAGAAACGCTCGGGTCAGGTGAAGAAGCGCTCAGGTAGGTCTCAGAAACGCTCGGGTCAGGTGAAGAAGCGCTCAGGTTGGCCTCAGAAACGCTCGGGTCAGGTGAAGAAGCGCTCAGGTTGGCCTCAGAAACGCCCGGGTCAGGTGAAGAAGCGCTCAGGTAGGCTTCACCATCGCCCGGATCAGCAGAAAGCCCCACTCAATCAAGAGCCTCCCACCCCTCAAGCAAAACCCCCCATCAACCGAGGAAACATTCCGGAAAAGCGAATATATACAGGCATGGAATCAACAACAAGTATATTTACCGGAGGCTAAATACTTAAAAAGTCCATAATATCCAAAATTTTCGAAAATATGATAAAATAGTAGCGAGAAAAAGGAGGATGATGGCATGGCCGTACAACGATTTATAGACTATGTGAAGAAAATGGAACATTATGAAGAAGCGCTTGGTGTGATTTATTGGGATATGCGCACGGGGGCACCTAAGAAGGGACTAACCCAGCGCTCTGAAGTGATTGGGACGCTATCAGCCTCACTATTTGACATGCAAACGAGTGAAGAATTAGGGGAGCTGCTTACGGATCTTGAAGCGCAAAAGGAAGAGCTCGATCATGTCACACTGCGCTTAGTCGAGGAAGTGCGCAAAAACTACGACAATAATAAAAAAATTCCTGCACATGAGTACAAGGAATTCGTGATTTTGCAATCGAAAGCGGAAGCGATTTGGGAAGAGGCGAAAGCACAAAATAATTTTGCGCTATTTTTACCATATCTAGAAGAAATCATTACTTGGCAAAAGAAATTCATCGGTTATTGGGGCATGAAAAATGGCTCTCCATACAATACATTACTGGACCAATATGAGCCAGAGATGACAACGGAAATTTTAGACCGTGTTTTTGGGGAGTTACGCGCAACGATTGTATCGCTCGTACAAAAAATTACTGCATCATCAAATAAACCAGATACCAGCGTATTATTTAAGCATTTCCCTCAAGAGGAACAACGAGCACTGTCACTAGAAATTTTAGCGCAACTTGGCTATGACTTTGATGCTGGTCGTTTAGACGAAAGTGTCCATCCGTTTATGATTGGTTTAAATCATGGGGATAACCGTATTACAACGAAATATGATGAAGCTGATTTCCGTTCGGCAATATTTGGTACAATTCATGAGTGTGGACATGCCATGTATGAACAAAATATTGATGAGCAGCTTGATGGTTTACCTTTAGCGCAAGGCACATCGATGGGCATACACGAATCCCAATCATTGTTTTATGAAAACTTTGTCGGTAGAAATGAAAAGTTTTGGGAGCATAATTATGAGCGCCTGCAAAAGTATTCACCGGCACAATTTGGTCATGTTGCATTAGACGATTTCCTGCGTGCTATTAATATGGTGGAACCGTCACTAATACGTATTGAAGCAGATGAGTTAACGTATGCACTGCATATTATGATCCGTTATGAGATTGAGCGTGACTTGTTCAATGGCGACTTGCAAGCTAAAGATTTACCACAAGTTTGGAATGCTAAGTATGAGGAATACTTAGGCATTCGACCGCAGACAGATGCTGAAGGGGTACTGCAAGATATGCACTGGTCAGGTGGCATGTTTGGTTATTTCCCATCCTATGCCTTAGGTCTGATTTATGCAGCACAGTGGAAGCATGCGATGGACAAGGATATTCCAAACTTTGATGACCTGCTAGCAAGAGGCGAGCTCCTGCCAATTCGTGAATGGCTAACGGCTAAAGTGCATCAATATGGCGCACTGAAAAAGCCTTTCGAGCTACTACAAGCGGCGACAGGGGAAGGCTTGAATGGCAACTATCTAGCAAACTATTTACAAGACAAGTATACGAAACTGTATCAGCTATAAACGAAAAAGCGATTTCTCTATTACAGAGAAATCGCTTTTTTAAATGAAGATGCATGTGTTACCAAAGCTTATAGCCTTTTGAACCAGGAGGTGCATTCGAAATAATATCAATTATTGGAACGGTGTATGCAAATAAAATTAATGCCACTAAAATAACGATCCATAGTTTGAAGTTTTCTAAAATGGCAGGTGTATGGCCACTGTGTTCATGTACTTCACTCACTGGGAATTCTTCTTCACCTTTTGGAGCGAACCAAGCTAGTTTTACAACGATATACATGATTACTAGAATGGCAATGAATAGAATGGTACCACCAACTGCTTGCGCAATTTGATAAGGAATCCAATCATATGCTTGTTGAGCGCCACCATACTCAGAGTAATCTGAGCGACGGGGTGCACCGATAAGACCTGCGATATGCATAGCAGAAGACATAATGGTCATACCAACTGCCCATAAAATCCCAGCGAAATTACCAAGATTGTTTAAAGATTTTGTTAGCGTACGACCTGTTAAATGCGGAATTAACCAGAACGCAGCACCGAAGTAAGTTAATACGACAGCCGTAGCAATTGTTAAATGGAAATGTCCAGTTACCCAAATGGTGTTATGGATTAATTGGTTCATTTGATAGGATGCATTGACGATCCCGCCAGCACCACCAGGAATAAACGATACCATACCGATAAATGGTACAAAGAAACGTACATCAGTCCACGGTAACTTTTTGAACCAACCGAATAGACCTTTACCACCTAATTCACGACCGCGTAATTCAAACATTGCGAACATAGAGAAGGCTGTCATGAGGGACGGTACGATGACGGCAAATGTTAAAATAACTTGAATGAATTTCCATGTAGCATCAATACCAGGTTCTGTTAATTGGTGATGAATCCCAACTGGTACAGAGAATAGTAAGAAAAGAATAAATGCTAGTCTAGCTAGAGAATCCGAGAAAATTTTCCCGCCAATTATTTTTGGAATCATCGTATACCACACCATATAAGCTGGTAATAACCAGAAGTATACGAGGGCATGCCCGAAATACCAGAATAATGTTCGAGATAAGGCAACATCAACCCGTTCGATGAAACCTAATGACCAAGGCAGTAACTGGAATAGGACAGAAACCGCTACACCTAGCGTTGCAACGAACCACATAAGGTTGTTAATGACAACCATAAATGATAGTAATGGGCTCGGTTGACCGCTTCCTTTGTTTTCTTTACGCCATTGCGTATAGCGTAAAATTTGACCTGCACCGCCAACCCAAGAACCTACAACGACTAAAGTTAAGCCTAAATAGAAAATCCAGTGTGCTTGGAGTGGGGCATAGAAAGTATATAGAACGGTTGCTTTATTTAGTAAAACCATTGTTGCTGCAGCTGCTGTACCAATCGTCATTAGCCAGAAACCAATCCAACCAAGACGACGTTGAAAAGCTGAGAATGTACCAGAAGTACGGCTTACACTGGCAATTTGGAAACCGAAAATAAAGTACGTTGTTAAAATAAGACCGAGTAAGATACCATGTACTGTTAAAACTTGATAATAACCAATACCTGCTGGTAACGTGAATTGACCAGAACGGACAAACACTTGTAATAAACCTGCAAGACCACCTAATAATAATGCGATAAATGCGACATAAATATGCGCCATCGCGAGCTTCGCATCACGACGATCCACCTTTGTCAAATTATTCGTGAGACTCATTTGGATCCACCACCTTTAGCATAGAGTGCATCATCGTATGTCCTGTACCACAGTACTCATTACATACGATTAAAAACTCGCCTACTTTATTTACTTCTGTAACATATTCAGAAATATAACCAGGCTCAAGCATCATGTTAATATTTGTGCCGGCAATCTCAAAGCCGTGTATGACATCTTCACTTGTACCGATGAATTTCACTTTTGCTCCAAGCGGCACTTCGATTTCAGGGGGATTGTAATAGAATGCAGAAGCTAAAACAACAACTTCATAATCCCAATCCTTCCCCTCCACTTTATGGACGCCAGGGTTATCGAATGGCGCAATTTCTTTTGCTTTCTCGTAATCCAGTGTTTTTTTACCGTTGTTCGGATGTGAGCCTTGATGGAATGCACCAATGCCGAGAATAACGAGGAATGCCACTAAAGTAGTGACTCCAAACACTAGCCAATATTTCTCATACTTATGTAAGTGCATATATCTCTGTCCCTTCTTTCTTAAATCAATTACAACTTGCTGAAAATGCTTAACCCGCTGCAGCTATGCTTATGGGCAAAAACACATTGGTAAATCTTCACCGAATTAACGCACGTCAACTACTTTTGTCATACTTAACAAGAATGATAAAAGTAGGTTACTGCGTTAAATTAAAAACGATCGATAAATAAATTGAAGCAGTACACCCATAGTAAAATAATAATGATGCCGACTCCGAACACTGCATAGAGTGAACCTTTTAGATTATCTTCTGATTTCTTTTTATTGGCCATTGTTGCTCCCTCCTACGCTTTCATAGTGGACTTTCTTAATGTCATCATATAGAAATTCGTGTCGTTTTGATGTGAAAAAAATCACACATTCGAGGGCAAAGTGTGAAAAAAATGTGAAATGTATGAAGAAGGGGAATAAAAGTAGTCATTTTCTGAATAGGTAGAAAGGCATTTTAGTAGATTTCCTATCAAAGTTTCTTTTATAGACGATCGACCAACGCAGTGAGCATTGAGACCTAGTACATCACTTAAACGATTGCTTTGTGGCGATACATACGAAATGTTCGTTCAGCAAAAACCTTAAACAAAGAAAGAGGACTGTCCCTAAGTGATGAATTTATCACTTTAGGACAGCCCTCTTAATTATGCGAATACCGAAACTTATTCATAAACGCTTGATGCTAAGGCATAAGATATATCATTTGCGACACAAGAGTCTAGTTTATTCTTCATCTTCTTCAATTGTTAATAGAACTGTTAGTGCACCAATGTCTGGAATCGTAACAGGGAGTACAAAGGCTTTTTCAAAGCCATATAATTTCGTGTTCCCAACCATGACAGTCGGTGGTGTAATATCAATTTCAATATTTTGTTGTCCGACAGTCGTACATAAATTACCTGCAATCATGTTTCCAAACTCACCTGTAAAGGATTCTAACATTTCTCCTTCAAGCGGCATACCAAACATGGTGTTGCCAATGCCACTAAATATTTCAGGTGAGGAATCAATGATAACACGGCCCTTTAAATCTCCAATGAGCCCAATTAATACGCCCATTTGTTGCTGTTGAAAGGGTTCAGAAATAATACTTGGCGATTTCACCTGGATGTCCATAGGTAGTATCGATTTTAACGCATGGATTGTCCCGTTTAAAATAGTTTGAAAGTACTTCGAATTACTCATCATTACCGCATCCTTTTTCCGACTTTTCTACATCTTACCATGTTGAAAGGGTAAGATGAAAGTATGTCTTGACGAAATTGGATGAAATTTATATTATATTAGTGAGAATGATTTTCATAGTCAATCAATTAAAATTACAACTTACTTCGGAGTAATTCTTTAGTCCTGATTTCAGGTGAAAAGGAGCGGTCAACAATGACATTCGTATTCATTGGTGCAGCAGTGGCTATTTATATTGGTGTGGGGAAATACGTCATGAAACAGGCGACTGCACATTTAAAATAGTAAAGTTTACATTTTAGCTATTGCGATATAAGATAATTATTTTAATAAAGGTGAGTATGACACAAAGTTTCTTTTGAGTCATACTCTTTTTTTGTGGTTTTTGGCCTGAATCTCCTTCGTAACACTATCGGTATAACGACCAATCCCGTATATTTTTGCACTTGGCAATGTATAAGTACCGAGAGATGGAAGCGACACTAACTTACTCATCTGTAAGTATTTTACGTTACCCCCAATGGGTGGCACTTGATATAATATCAGAAGTGACAGACGAAATTGTGTATGATGAGAAATTAAATTCATGTATTCAGGCTCATATGTTATTCAATCAGGCAATTATCGAGGCGGCTGTCTCGACACCAGTCAATAAACAAAATCAAAATGGGCGGATGATCAAACAACGTCCAATAGAAATCTAGGTGAATAAAATGACAAAAATATTATTAACAGGGTTTGTGCCATTTCTTGACTATACAATGAATCCAACAATGCAAATTGTAGAAGCGTTGGATGGAACGGTAATGGATGATTATGAGATTACTGGAGGCATATTGTCTGTAGATTTTCAGCAATCTGCCCAGCAGTTGAAACAATATATAGCTGATATTGAGCCCCAAATCATCATTTCATTAGGATTAGCTGGAGGGCGTTTTAAGATTACACCAGAACGAATTGCGATTAATGTTAAAGATGGTGAGGCTGATAATAATGGTTATACACCAGTGGACGAAAGCATTCATGACGGTGGAGTCGATGCCTATCTAACGAATTTGCCTATCCGTAATATGGTGAACCGTTTACACAATGAAGGATATCCTGCCGAAATTTCAAATACAGCAGGTACCTATTTATGTAATAATATTATGTATGAAGGGCTTCGTTACGCAAAGCAAAATGAAGGCGTTCTTGCTGGATTTATTCATATTCCTGCTTCATTTGATTTGGCCATTCAGCATGGCAAAATACCAGGATGGAATATTCAAGATTTAATCACTAGTATCGAGATCTGTATCAAGGAGACAATTTGTGCTGCAAATGATTGATTTTCCTCATACAATGTGGATTAGCCAATACACAGTTCGTTTTGCATTTAATGAGGACATATCCCAAGAGAATTTTCAAATAGTTCAAAAATTTGATCGGTTTCTGAAAAAAAATCTACAGCACAAGCTAGTTGAAACGGTTGCTAGCTATCACACAGTTACGGCGTATATAAATCAGAAAATTGATATGAAAGTTTTACAAAAGCAATGGCTTGTTATGCAAATGTCCACAACAGACGAAGACGTAGCAAGTCGTCATTTACAAATTCCAATTTGCTATGATGAAGAATTTGCCTTAGATATGCAACGTGTTATGGATTCTACGTGCTTATCGTATGAAGAGGTAAAAGCACTGCACATGTCTAAGGCATACCTTGTGTATTTAATTGGATTCTTACCGGGATTTCCTTATTTGGGTGATCTACATGAACAATTGTTTGTACCACGTTTGAAGAAACCAAGAAAATCAGTATCTGCAAGCTCAGTCGGCATAGGTGGTTCACAGACAGGGATTTATCCGCTCGATTCACCTGGTGGTTGGAATATTATTGGCAAAACGCCATTTACTTTATTTGATGTACATGAGCAAAAGAGCTTTTTATTTTCTCTTGGGGATCAAGTACGGTTTTATGAAATAACAAAGCAGGAGTTTATAGAAATAAAAAGCAAAGGAGTGTAGCAATTGAAGCCACTTCTTATGGTGAAAAAGCAAGGGGTATATGGGAGCTTGCAAGACCAAGGGAGATACGGCTATCGGGCATACGGTATTCCTCTATCTGGACCTATGGATAAAGTGTCATTCCAAGCAGCACAGTATATTTTAAATAACGACAAAAACCAAACTTCATGTGAATTGTTTATTGGTGGGTTTGAATTTGAGGCTTTAAATGTGGGCACTTATGTATTAACAGGTGCAAAAAGTGAATGTTGCGTGAATGATACTCCTGTTGAAATGTGGAAGTCTTTTCAATTAGCACAGGGAGATAAATTAACGATAAAAAATGTCAGTGCTGGCTCGATCGTTTATCTAACGCCTAAAGGCGGATTTCAAACAGCGCAAATACTTGCCAGTAGTTCGTGTTTTCCCTTAGGAAGTATAGGCGAAATAGTAAGGAGAGGTAGCATTTTGTATGGGCAAGGAACTGAGTCATCTGAGTCAATGCCATTTACAAGGGGCCTATATGCACCATTTCGCCCAACCTTTAAAAACGCCATTACAGTAAGCGTTTTTAAAGGACCTCATTTTGATTTATTTACAGAAGAGAGTCAACAACAATTATTGCAGGGTTCATTCCAATTTACAGGTGGAAATCGGATGGGCTATTATTTGAAAGGTTCTGTACTGCAGCTGAAGGAAAAGAAAGATATCCTGTCAGAGGCGACACAATTTGGGACAATACAAGTGCCACAAAATGGGGAACCAATTGTATTAATGGCAGATGCACAAACGGTTGGTGGCTATCCAATAATTGCAACAGTTCATGAAGATGATTTACATAAAATTGCCCAAATGCGTGTGTTTAACACCGTGAAATTTGCACTAATGGAGGGATAGGTATGCCATTTGATATAAATTGTGATATGGGTGAAAGCAACGATTCTTTTATAAGGGGCAATGATGAAGCGATTTTAGATTATGTGACGTCCATTAATATCGCATGCGGCTATCATGCTGGTAATCATACAATTATGCATCGTACGGTAAGAAATGCCATACGAAAAAATGTCCATATTGGCGCACACCCCGGCTATCCGGATCTCGAGGGATTTGGTCGCCGTAATAGGGAGTTTAGTGCAGAGGAAATTTACAATATGGTTGTTTATCAAATAGGAGCATTACAAGCTTTTGTCACTGTAGAAAATGGAACACTACATCATGTCAAGCCGCACGGGGCGCTCTACAATCAAAGTGCCAATGATATCGAAAAGGCAAAAGCAATTGTGAAGGCGGTATTTGACGTAAACCCTGCATATATTTTATATTGCTTGTCCGGCAGTAAAATGGCCACTATTGCAAAAGAACAAGGATTACTTGTTTACGAGGAGGCTTTTGCAGATCGCAATTATAATGATGACGGTACATTAGTGAGTAGACTTGAACCAAATGCGCTCATTCAGACAGAGGAGGAAATGCTTGTACACGTCAAAGGTATTTTCACGGCAAATGAGGTAATGTCTGTGCAGCAAAAAAAAATCAAAATCTCCGCCCAAACACTGTGTATACACGGAGATGGCCCACATGCACTCGCCTATGCAAAAAAAATACATGGGCTGAATGGTCAAACAGGAAATTAGAAAACGGTAGGCTTAAAAAATTATTAAAGGAAATGACAGCTATACTTATACATGTAGCAAGTAATCCAAACTGGTTGGAGCGCTAAAAAGACCTTGTGAGGAAAAAGTTAAAGAACAGTCGACTTTTACTGCACGCACCATGTCATTTAATCCGTTGATTATGGGCGGGACCTACGCTAAGGGTCTTCTATTTTGTTATTTATTGGTACACAGTTAAAGCCTGCGTAGACTTATGCGTTCATAGCTGTCAACTTTAGATTTACAATATGGTTATATTTGGATATATTTAGGTAAATTGAAGGTATTTAAAGGCTGACAGTCACTTGTGATCTTGGACTAAGTCTTTAAATGCCTTCTCTTTTTATGCTTAGCTCGTAAAATCTCTGTAGCGCTACTCCGGATGCCGACCATCTCACTAATTTCTATTTCCTTCTCTTCCCAAATGAAATTTAATATTCAACTTAATTTACCAACGCAAGTGATATCATTCAAAATTTGGCGGGCACAAACCCACTCAGAGAGATTGGATATATCAATCGGAATGCCTGCTAAATCACGTACCACTTGTTTAGCGCCTTTCCTGATTTATGGGCCGATGCATTGTTATATCTATACAGTAAATAGTTGTTCTAATGGAGTAGTTGTAACGTCAATCAATATACTTTCTTTATATGTAAATATGTATTCATAGTTGCTTGTTTCATCCAGCATTTTCGGTAAGTAATATTTTAAATCCGCTATTCCTACATTTTGAGGATGAAAAATCCATGATAGTTCTTTCCAATCGAGAATGCCTTCTGCGACTTTAATCGGTGTCACATAATGATAGGACTCTGGCAACTCTGCAATAAAGGCATACATACAGCCAAAATTGGTGAGTCCATCAGTCCATGTTATTTTTCCTTTGCATGTAATATCCTTCAGTACGATGCCCGTTTCTTCCTTAATTTCTCGCAAAGCACCAGCTAGTGGCGTTTCGTTTTTTTCAATCTTTCCACCCACACCATTCCAAGCCCCCATCCATTCAGGAAAATCCCTATTTAGCAATAATATTTGTTCGCCCTTCTTAAGAAAACAAATCGTAAATTCTACCAATTCCATTCCTCCTTTTGTTTAGCAAAGCGAAAAAAATCAAACATCTGAATGTGGTGGATTCCAGCCATTAACCTGTCTTTACTTATTCGCTTTACAAACTAATAATGCATTATCGATAATTTCGTCTAGCTCTGCATTAATTTTTACTCTAGTTAAAAGAAATGTAAATAAAAAAATAGTCACACAACCCACCCATAGAGGGAATTAAAAGCAATCATGAAGTCAATGAATGATAAAATCTAACATTTTGATGTTCAAAGTAAACAAAAAGTTATTGACTTAATTATCAGAAAAGTGCATAATTTGTTCAAAGTGAACAAATGATTTTTGGGTACAGAAAGGGAAAATAATATGACACCTTTAAAAAGAAAGAAAAAAATTATAGATGAAATTCAGAAAAAAGGCAGGGTAGAAATTTTAGAATTAGTAGAGATGCTTGGTGTGTCTGCCATGACAATTCGTCGGGATTTAGATGAACTTGAAAAACATAAAAAGCTTATACGAACACACGGCGGTGCAACACATGGTCAAACTATTATGACAGAAGTAAGTTACAATCAAAAACTATCTGAAGCACGTTCACAAAAAATAGAAATTGCAGAAAAAGCAGTATCACTTGTTAAAGAAGACATGAAAGTTTTTTTAGATTCTGGCACAACCAATTTAGAAATTGCACGCCAGTTAAAATCAAGGCAACCCCTAACGATTGTAACAAACGATATTATAATTGCTGCTGAATTGATGGATAGTGAGCACGAATTAGTATTACTCGGTGGCATTGTTCAAAAAAATGTAGGCGCTGTGTTCGGTGTAGCAGCTGATGAAATGTTGCGCAATATTCATTTAGATATCGCTTTTATAGGTGCGCATGCAGTACATGTAAATTTAGGAATCATGTCGACAACCTTTGAAAAGGCTTCTTTGAAAAAGCGTGTTATTGACGCTTCTGAATCAGTTTATCTGGTAGTCGATTCTAGTAAGTTCGAAAAGAAAGCGTTTGCAAAAATTGCTAAAGTAGACAGCGTAACAGGAATTATTACGGATCATCTTTTGCCAGATGATATCAAAGAGCTTTACAAGGAATATTCAATATTCATAGAGGATGTGAGTTAATGAAAATCGGCGTAATTGCAGATGATCTAACAGGGGCAAATGCAACAGGTGTGTGTTTAACAAAAAAGGCTTTTCGTAGTGCAACTGTAGTATTCGGTGGGGAGATTCCTAAAAACAGCTCGCTTAATGCATTATGTTTCGATACGGATAGTCGTTATGTGCAACCACAAATGGCTGCGCAGCGCGTACTACATGTTCAAAAGCAGCTAGATATGTGGGGAGCAGATGTTATTGCTAAACGTATTGATAGTACTATGCGTGGGAATTTGGGTAGTGAGATTGATGCATTATTAGATATTAAAGCAAATCGAATTGCTATTGTTATTGTGACGTACCCCGACTCTGGTCGTTCCGTAACAGGTGGTTATTTATTAGTAGATGGGATTCCTGTTGAAAAAACGGATGTCGCAAAAGATCCGATGAATCCAATTACGGATTCACATGTACCGTCTATTTTACAAAAGCAAAGCCATCATAGAGTTACCCATATAACATTATCATGTGTGTTACAAGGACAACTAGCATTACGTGAACAACTAGCACAACATATCGAAGGAGGCAGTCGAATTATCGTTATAGATGCCATATCGAATGAAGATATTGATGTAATTGCTGAGGCAATGGCGTCTATTAAAAATTTCGAGTTAATGCCAGTCGACCCTGGTCCTCTAACAGCGGCATATGGCTATGCCAAGACGGCACAATCTGTTAAAAATAATAAAATTATCGTAACAGTAGGGAGTATTACCTCATTAACAGGTTGCCAGTTACAATACGTAATTGATAAACGCAATGCCAAACCAGTTTACGTAAATCCTCGACAACTGGCCTCCGTTTCATCTAGCTGGGACGAGGAAATTGCACGTGCTACAGCGGAAGCGTTTGAAAAGTTACTAAGTGAAGATGTATTAATGATTACAACATATTCACCACGTACAGAAAAGCTAGATTTATATACGCTTGCAAAAGAACAAAATGTCCCAGAAGAAATATTAGCAAAACGTATAACAGAGGGCTTAGCTATGGTGACAAATCAAGTTGTACAACATGCTAAATCTAGTATTAGCGGTTCGTTTTCAAGCGGAGGTGACGTTACAGCTGCGATTTGTGCAATTAGTGGTGCCGAAGCAATTCAACTATATGACGAAGTGCTACCACGGGCAGCATTTGGGCGATTTATCGGGGGTACATTCGATGGGATCCCTGTCGTAACAAAAGGCGGAACAGTTGGTGACAAGCATTCGATTGATGAGTGCATTAAATATTTAATAAATAAAAAGGAAGAAGGTCGAGTAGCAATATGACAACCACTATTAGAGAAATTATCGCTATTCCAATGGGCGATGCAGCCGGGATTGGGCCAGAAATTACTGTGAAATCTTTAGCGAAGGAGGAAATTTATACAATGTGCAAGCCGTTAGTAGTCGGTGATGCAGGAATTATTCAAAAAGCCATCGACGTAACGGGCGTACAATTGTCAGTCAATGTTGTAGTCACACCATTAGATGGTAAATATAAATTCGGTACAATTGATATCATCGATTTAGCAAACGTCGATTTGGATGCATTTGAACCAGGTCAAGTATCTGCTCAAAATGGTAGGGCATCCTTTGAATTTATTAAAAAATCAGTAGAACTAGCAATGAATGGTGAGGTGAAAGCTTTAGCAACGACACCGATTAATAAAGAATCATTAAAAGCTGGAAAAGTGCAGTATATCGGGCATACAGAAATGCTTGAAGACTTAGCACAATCCAAAGATCCATTAACAATGTTTCAAGTAAAGGGGATGCGTATTTTCTTCTTAACACGCCATTTATCTGTTGCGGATGCGATTAAACAAATGACAAAAGAACGTGTATACGATTACTTAGTGCGTTGTGACAAAGCATTAGCACGTTTAGGTGTTGAAAGTCGTAAATTTGCAGTAGCGGGCTTAAACCCACATGCTGGTGAAGGGGGGTTATTCGGGATGGAGGAAGTAGAAGAAATCAAACCAGGCATTGAATTAGCAGTCGCTGCTGGTATCGATGCCGTTGGACCTGTTCCGGCAGACTCTGTTTTTTATCAAGCACTAAATGGTCGCTATGATGCTGTTCTGTCTTTATATCACGACCAAGGACATATCGCTGCAAAAATGACGGACTTCCACCGTACAATTTCAATTACAAATGGCTTACCGTTTTTACGTACATCTGTAGATCACGGAACAGCATTTGATATTGCTTGGAAAAATATAGCTTCGGAAGTAAGTATGTATGAATGTATCAAACTTGCTGCTGAATATGCACCGAAATTTACAAGAGAATCACTTTGATTAGAGATAAATGAGGGAATATACTTTTCCTCTTTTTTCTTACACAAAAATGAAAGGGGTTACAAAATGACAACAGAAACAACGATTTTACTAGGGCTTATTATTGGAGTAATCTTATTAGTATTTCTTGTTGTGAAGACAAAGATTCATGTCTTTTTAGCATTAATTATTTCTGCAGCAATTACTGGAATTATTGGCGGCATGGCACCAAAAGCTGTTTCAGATGCGATAGTTAGTGGATTTGGTAGTACGCTAGGTTCAATAGGTATCGTTATTGGTTTTGGCGTAATGATGGGACGTATATTAGAAGTATCAGGAGCAGCAGAACGATTAGCTTATGAATTGATTCGTTTTGTTGGTAGAAAAAAAGAAGAATGGGCGATGGCTTTGGCGGGCTACATCGTGGCAATCCCAATCTTCGTAGATTCTACATTTATTATTTTAACACCATTAATTAAATCTGTCGCACGAAACACTGGTAAATCTGTAGTAGCTATCGGCATTCCATTAGCAATTGGTGCAGCGGCAACGCACCATGCGGTTCCCCCTACACCTGGTCCATTAGGGGTTGCAGGGATTTTCAATGTCGATGTTGGACAAATGATTATTTATGGATTAATTTTTGCTGTACCGATTATGCTTGTCGGGATTTTCTATGGGAAATGGCTTGGTAAGCGCATCAATCAAATTCCAAACGAAGATGGTACGGATTGGATTCGACAAGACGAAGAATATACGTATCAAGATTTTGTTAAATTATCCGATGAACGTAATAAAGAATTACCATCATTGTTCCGTTCGATTTTTCCAATCCTATTACCAATCGTTTTAATTTTCTTAAATACAACGTTATCAGCTTTTAAAATCACTGGTGGCATTTTTGACTATTTAATCTTCTTAGGTCAACCAATTATTGCAGTTGGTTTAGCGGTAATTGCTTCGATTTATACATTAGCTAGTCACTGGAATCGTAAAGAAGTATTAGGTCGTTTAGAAGAAGGTATGAATAGTGCTGGGGTTATATTATTAATTACTGGTGCGGGAGGAGCGTTTGGTTTCGTATTACGTGAAAGTGGTGCAGGCGATTATATCGGTACTTCAGTAGCCTCTCTTCCACTGCCAGCTGTCTTAATTCCATTCATTATCGCTTCACTTGTTCGCTTAATTCAAGGAAGTGGTACTGTTGCTATGATTACAGCCGCTTCAATTTCAGCACCAATTTTAATGGCTATTCCAGATGTTAACATGGTATTAGCTGCACAAGCTGCTGCATTAGGTGCTATGGTGTTCTCATACTTTAGCGATACATTATTCTGGGTTGTAAATCGTTCGCTTGGAATTACAGACACGAAAGAGCAAATTATGGTATGGTCTGTACCAACAACTTTAGCTTGGCTAGTATCGTTGGTTATGATTTTAGTTACAGATATTATTCTATAAATAACAGTAACACAGCATGGCTGTGTCGAGTGAAAGTAAATAAACGAAAATAAAAACCGGAAAACCTTTCTATGCCGTTGCAAATTTATAAAACGTAATTTTAAAACAAGCGTACCTTTACAAAAGCTCGAAGCAGATACACTCAGTGTTTGTTTATCTGAGGGATGCACACTGCACAGTAATCAAGGTTCAGTGTACATATCTTATCGAAATCAAAAGATATCGAAAAAAAGGGCATAATCATGAGCATATCCCGTAAAGGTACGCATGCTGATAATATCCCCATTTAATCGTATCGTTCAGCAAAAGAAATACTACAACGGCAATCGTAGAACAAACTATCAAAGTTTATTAAAAGTATTATAACTATATTTGAATATAAGCGAAACTAAACAACCGGTCGCCGGTACAATACCGACAACTGGTTGGATGAATGCTTTACCTTTTGTCTTTTATATCGGGACAGTCCTTTGGTCACTGACCAACTTTTCCTACTTCAATCGCTACGTTCCACTCACACTTTTGTTGCGAATATAATTCTAGAGGCAGCAATTAATTTCCGTTATCTATCCATTTGTAGGAAACCAAGGTTACCTTCTGGACGTTAAAGTTCCTCATGTTTGATTTGTGTGAATCGTTCATTCTGCTCACAATGTGCAAGAAGCTTAGTGGTTTCTTTATATGATTGTTATCAATCCGCATAACTAAACCCTAATGTTCTTGCATGTTAAGTTGTCGTCACGAACTCTACAGCCTCTACAACTAATGGCGTTCCAGCAGAAATAAGGCCTGTAACCGTGTTAAAGGTTAACTCGCTTGCAGAAATTGTATACGAATCCCCCTCTTGTAAGACACCATTTACATAAAAATTATAGTAACCATTCGTTACGATAGGAAAGGTAGTTGCAGCAACTCCACTATCATTTAGGAAGGCAGTAGCAGGGATAGTGGTACCGTCAGCGACTGTTAAAGTTGTTGCTAATATATTAAAAAACCTTGTCGAAGACCCAGTCACATTGACATTAATATTAATAATGGAAAGTGGCATTTTTTCACCTCCTTTCATAGTGGTTGCACGTCATGTAGTTGTGAATCCGAGTGACTCCACGATAATCGGAGTTCCTGCATAAATGGTTGTAGCATAAGGATTTAATGTTAAGGAATTTGCCGTTACTGTGTAAATTCCACCTTCTTGCATGACAGCGTTGATGTAAAGATTAACGTAGCCATTTGGGCGGAAAATCATAAATTCAGTCACTTGGTTGCCATCATCACCGTAAAATAAATTCGCAGGAATGGTTACGCCATTCGTTAAATCAATATCTGCCACTGGAAGATAAAAATATCGATTTACTGTGGGGATGATATTTCCTTCAGCGTTATTCACTGGGGGAGGGGTGCTTATGCATGCAGAGTTCGCCGCCTTTATCCGCTGCATGCAAGGCATTCTATCTTCACATGGATGTTCTTCTATTTCCCTCCATATTTTCATGTGCCTTTTTTGTTTTTCCATAGGTTAATCACTTCCTTCCTCTTCTTTATAAGCACAACAATGTATGGTTTTCTTGAAGCGTTTTCCTGTAAGGGTGAGGAACATCTGTCTTGAGTGCGCTAACAAATCTATCGGACAAAAATATTCATTAACTTACACTATGATGGAATCTCTTGTATGATTGGTTGTACATCCAAACTTTAAAGATTTTCCTACCAAATCCTACTTTTTTATGCAGTATCTTGTATGGAAGGAAATACGAATATTGCGCCTGAAACCTTGATATATATGCTTTTTAAAGTAAATTAGTGTTATACTTTGAATGTCGAATAAGGTAGAATACTAAATATGAATAACTAAAGGGTAAAGGAGTTACAGTTTTTATGAAAGAATTTGAACAACAACTTGAGGGGCTTTTAAAGCAAGCTTCGTTACAATACATAATATATCAGCATAATGGTGATACAGAGCGCATGGAGAAAACATCGCTTTTTGCACGGAAATTGCAACAGAAAGAATATGTCATTGGCTTTGCAGGCCATTTCTCAGCAGGTAAATCGAGCATGATTAATGCATTATCTGGCGAAGATTTATTGGCTTCCAGTCCGATTCCGACGAGTGCCAATATCGTAAAAGTCCATAAATCGGATGAGGATTTTGCAATTGTTTATATGCACAATGAAAAGCCTGTAAAATTTGAGGCAGGGTATGATTTTAAAACGGTAAAAGAGCTAAGTAAGAATGGTGATTTGGTATCACAAATTGAGATTGGCCACAGCACTTCGACATTACCAGTTGGCGTAACCGTTATGGATACACCTGGTGTTGACTCGACAGATGATGCACACCGTATGTCTACAGAATCAGCTCTTCATATTGCTGATATTGTATTTTATACAATGGACTACAATCACGTTCAATCCGAGTTGAACTTTCAATTTACCAAGCAATTAATGAAATACAATCCGAATGTCTATTTAATCGTCAATATGATTGATAAGCATAAGGAAAATGAATTGAGCTTCGAGGAGTTTAAGGCCACGGTCCATCACTCCTTTTCTGCATGGGGTGTAGAGCCAAGGGGCGTATTTTTCACGTCTTTGAGAGAGCCTGAACATCCAAATAATGATTTTGAAGCTGTCAAAAAAATCGTGATGGATAGCATGAATGATTGGCAGGATCAGCTTGTGCAAACAGCAACCAATACGCTGCGTTTATTGCAAAGCGAGCATGACAATTATTTAATAGAAGAAAGACAAGATCGATTAGATTTAGATGAAGACATTTTAAGCGCAGATGATTGGGCAAGCCATCAGGATATTTTAGAGCAATATAATAAGTTGAATCGCCAGGTAGAATTATTCTCAATCGAGGCATGGAACGAAACGTTTGAAGAAGAACGCAAGGAGCTACTTGCGAATGCAGCCATTATGCCGGCAGATTTACGTGACAAATTACGTCTTTATCTAGAAAGTAAGCAGGAAGGTTTTAAGGTAGGTGGCTTATTTACGGCCAAGAAAAAAACTGAGGAAGAGCGTAACCGTCGTAAAGGTGATGCATTTAGTAGCTATCAAAAAGTGGTCCATGCACAAATAACTGGGCATTTAAAAGGACTGATGAAAAAGGCGTTAAAGGATGTAGGCGCCTTAGGTGAAGAGCGTGCGGCGGCTATAGATGCTTATGTGTTTGATTTGCCATTTTCACTCATTGAACAGCAAGTGCAAATCGGTGCGATCTTGACAGGGGATGCTGTGTTGAACTTTGCTAACCGCGTAGCAGAGGCGACAAAACGCTATTATATTCAGGAAACGGATAAGTGGAAAGATACGCAAGCTACTACGTTAGAAGCGGTCGCTACAGAAACAGCCGCACCAGCGAAATTAAAAATGGCTGGCATGCAAGATAAAGTAGACGCTATCAATGCGGTATTAGAAATCGAAAGTTACCAACAATATAGTGCGGGTGTCATGCATCAGGCAAGCAATGAAATTCGTAAGGAAGCGAATAACCAGCTGGCTTTCTGGGACAAAGCTTTTGAACAGGCATTAGCCGAAATTCGATTATTTGATGAATCGATGTTAAAACCAAAAGAAGTAGCACTTCAGGAGGAAGAAATACAGCAAGCTACTAGTGCCACTAGCTTACCAATCGATGGTGTGATTAAACGTGCACTGCATACTGCAAATGCAGTCAAAGAGGTACAGGGCTTTGCCGAAGTGGCGAGTTATTTAGAAAATAAAGTGGAACGATTACAGAAAAAAGATTTTACCATTGCATTATTCGGTGCGTTTAGTGCAGGGAAATCGTCCTTCTCGAATGCATTAATGGGAGCGAAGGTATTACCTGTATCACCAAATCCAACAACAGCAGCCATCAATAAAATTCGCCCTGTCACTCCAGAACATCCCCATGAAACGGCAGATGTCCAGTTAAAGACAGCTGCACAAATGTTAGAGGATATTCAGAGCTCTTATGCTGCAATCGGCTTATCGGTTTCTTCACTAGATGAAGCCCTAAATCGTGCAGATGAAGGCCTTGCAGTGCAGCTATCAGATGAACGACTTAACGTTCATAAATCATTTATTCGTGCCTACAAGGAAGGCTACCCAACATTTAAAACGGAGCTTGGCAAAGTGTTACGTGTCGAGCGCGAAGAATTTGAAAAATTTGTTGCGCAAGAAAACAAATCTTGCTTTGTTGATAATATCGATTTCTATTATGATAGCCCGCTGACACGTATGGGCGTGACATTAGTCGATACACCAGGAGCAGATTCCATTAATGCACGTCATACAGGCGTTGCGTTTGAATATATTCGTAATGCAGATGCTATTTTATTTATTACGTACTATAATCATGCGTTTGCCAAGGCAGACCGTGAGTTTTTAATCCAGCTAGGGCGTGTGAAGGATGCCTTTGAGCTCGATAAGATGTTCTTTATCGTCAATGCCATTGATCTGGCGACAACAGATGAAGAGCAGGAAGATGTAAAAGGCTATGTACGTTCAGAACTACAACGTTTTGGCATTCGTTTCCCACGTCTTTATGGCGTATCCAGCTTAATGGCCTTGAAGGAAAAAGTAGAGGGCGCTGATTTTGCATCAGGCATGCCGCCATTTGAGGAGAACTTCCATACCTTCTTAAATGACGAGCTGAGTGCATTGGCAGTGCAAGCACTGGCGGAGGAAGTAGACAAAACAGAACAACGTTTAGGTGATTTAATTGCGCAAACAGAAGATAACTTAAAGCGTAAGGATGAGCGATTAGCCGAGCTGACAACACTTGAACAGCACATAAAATCGAAATTGAGTGCGCTGAATACAAGCATGATGGAAAGTGAGACCAAGCAGGAATTAGATGAATTACTGTATTACGTCTTACAGCGTGTCTACTATCGCTATCCAGAGTTCTTTAAGGAAGGCTACAATCCGTCTACCTTTGCGGCGATGCCAGCACAGCAAGCATTAGAGCATGCATTAAAAGAAGTACTGCAAAGTCTACGTTTTGACTTTACACAGGAAATGCGTGTAACGAACTTCCGTTTAGCGCAGTTCATTAGCAAGAAGATGCAATTACGCTTTAAAGATGAAGTACGTGATCTGAAAGAATTGAATCGTAGCTTCTCATTTTTAGCCTTTGAAACATCTGAGCCCGATTTACTTAACTTTGAAGGACCTTTTGCAGAAATAGCGAAATATACAGGAGTGAAGTCTCACTTCCGCAATCAAAAGGCTTTCTTTGAGAAGAATGAAAAAATGAAGTTAAGTGAAGCGTTGGAAGCATTAACAAAGCCAGATGCACAAAACTATTTAGATGGTCAAAAGGTCTCGCTGATGACATGGGCCATTACCTTTATCGGTGAGGAAGCAGAGCGATTACGTCTGCACATTTACCACCAGGCATTAGAGCAAATTGCGACAGAGCGACTTGCGTTACAAGAGGAAAGCCGTCTAGCATCATGGAAATCAATTTACGCACAATTACAATACGCATGAGGTGATTCAAATGGGAAAAGTATTCAAAACAGTTGAGGAAATTCAGATTGATGGCGTCCGTTTTGTGGATGCACGTTTTGATTTACAGCACAAAGAAGCGGGCAAACTATTATTTGAAGAAGGGCATGTACCCGGTGCTATTTTTGTGGACTTAGAGCATGATTTATCGGATATGGAGAGTAGCAATGGCCGTCATCCAATGCCAAGTAAGGAAAAGTTAGCGTCTGTTTTTCAAGGGCTAGGTTTACGTTATGAGGATGAGATTGTTGTCTATGATCAGGGCGCATCCCCCTTCGCACCGCGAGCTTGGTGGATGCTAACGTACGCGGGCTTCCCAAACGTTGTGATTGTCAACGGTGGTGTGGCTGCTCTTGAGAAGAAAATAACGTTCACGAAGGATATTGTAAAATACCCACCAACTACGATTGAATTTAATTGGCAAGATCACCTATATGCGCCACGTGAAGCAGTTAAAGCCATTGTAGATGGTGATGTTCAAGCAACACTGTTAGATGCACGTGCCGCAGCCCGTTATCGTGGGGAAGTGGAGCCACTGGATCTGGTAGCAGGGCATATTCCCACTGCCAAAAATTTTGACTGGGAGCACTTGAAATCAGAAGGTACACTCCAAGCAAATGATGCGCTCCGTGCGAAAGTTGCACGTGACGAGCACGTGGTCGTATACTGTGGCAGTGGTGTCACAGCCTCTCCATTGTATGCCGTGTTGGCAGATGAAGGCTATGAAAATATTCAACTCTATACAGGCAGCTTTAGCGACTGGATTACAACGTACGATGTAGAAAAAGGCACAAACGAATAACAGATTAAACGAAACGCTCACCTCGGTGGGCGTTTTTTTCTGTAGGCAGAGGTTGAGAGAAGTGAAGGAAAGAATCGCGGAAGTGGCGGAAAGAATCGCGAAAGTGAAGGAAAGAACCGCGGGAGTGACGGATAGAACCGCGGAAGTGGCGGATAGAATCGCGGGAGTGACGGATAGAACCGCGGAAGTGGCGGATAGAATCGTGGAAGTGAAGGAAAGAATCGCGAAAGTGGCAGATAGAACCGCGGGAGTGACGGATAGAACCGCGGAAGTGGCAGATAGAACCGCGGAAGTGGCAGATAGAACCGCGGAAGTGGCGGATAGAATCGCGGAAGTGAAGGAAAGAACCGCGAAACTGACGGATAACACCCCCCACCCCCTACAACAAAGTTACGTACTTCTGAAAATGACTCGTCATTCATTTTGTGCTACACTCTTTTTACAAAGGGAAAAGGGGGAGAAAAGGTGTATAAACTAGAGAAAAGCATTGATATTGAACAGAATCAGGGTGTGCAATGTGCGCATGGCAAGGTAGCCGTTCAGGGAATCGGTATGAGTGTTTATTGTTTCTTTGTGGACGGTTTACTAATCGATACGGGTTCTAACTCGCTGGCGCAGGAATTTCAATCATTTTTTAATGAGCTAACAATGGAACAGGTAGCGCTGACACATGCACATGAAGATCATTCAGGAAATGCCGCATGGATTCAGCAGCAAAAAGATGTGCCGATTTATGTTCATAGTGATTCTGTCGGCATTTGTGCAGAGGATGGAGATTATCCATTGTATCGACAGGCTTTGTGGGGGGAGCGTCCAGCCTTTGTGGCCCAGCCGTTTGGTGACACACTGCAAACGAAATCCACTACATGGGATATTATCTCGACACCTGGACATACAACAGACCATCTATCGTTTTACAATCGCGCAACCGGTGCCATGTTTACAGGGGATTTGTATATCCAGACGAAAACGAAGGTTGTGCTAGATGAAGAAAACATCGTACATACCCTGGCATCGTTAAAAAAACTATTACACTACGATTTTGAAACGATTTATTGCTGTCATGCCGGCTTTTTAGTAGATGGTCGCACGAAAATACAAGAAAAAATAGCGTACTTAGAGGAATTAGAGGGCGAGGTACGAAAGCATTATGACCAAGGCCATTCAGTCGATGAAATAACAAAAGCGATCTTTCCCCGCAATTACCCAATCACCAAAGCTTCAGGTGAACAGTGGTCTTCAAAACATATTATCACAGCCTTCACAAAACACTTTATGCAAGAGTCCTTACGCTAAGGGCTCTTTTTTTGCGTGGTTTGAGGGCGAGGAGCAGTTGTTCGCACGAGTGTAGTGAAGGACCGCTCGGGTAAACCGCTCAGGTGCTGTTGCAGAAATGCTACATTCCTAAAGGTTTCTATACAATAGTAAAAATGATTGTGAAAAAATATGGATAAATTGTGACGAAGTCAGTTGTAACAATGGATGCGCTTACATTGGTTTGTGAAATTCTTCTCATTTACTGAAGAAAAATACTATGTGAAAAGTTGAACAGGTTAAAAAGCGTTACAAGTACATTTTCGACAAGGTTATGTTGCGTTGTTGTTATATAAAAATAATAGATTGTGAAAATAATAACAAAACAAAAAAATGCTTTTTACGCTAGTTAATATGAATTAATAAAGAATACTTTGTAATTATCAGAATTTTTCGTTGACTATGTTTTCACAAAGTATTATGATTCTGGAATATAATAAAAACTCAAAGGGAAAAGGATGGGGTCCAATGGATATTATGAAAAAGGCATTAGATATGCATGCGCATTATAGTGGAAAATTAGAGGTTATTTCAAAGGTGCCGGTGCAGGATTCATATGATCTCAGCCTAGCTTACTCACCAGGTGTAGCTGCTCCATGTGTGGAGATTGAAAAAAATCCATCGTTAGTATATGACTATACGATGAAGGGCAATATGGTGGCGATTGTGTCAGATGGTACGGCAGTACTTGGCTTAGGGGATATTGGGCCGAAAGCGGCGTTACCTGTAATGGAAGGAAAGGCTATTTTATTAAAGCGTTTTGCCAATGTTGATGCTTTTCCAATTTGTTTAGATACGAAAAGTACGGATGAAATCGTCAGCATTGTGAAGGCGCTTGCCCCAACATTTGGTGCTGTGAATCTAGAAGATATTTCGGCACCACGATGCTTTGAAATTGAAGACCGTCTGCGTCAGGAATGTGATATTCCTGTATTCCATGATGATCAACATGGAACAGCAATTGTCGTGGGTGCAGGCATGATTAACGCCAATCGGATCGTGAAAAAAGATGTGGAGACAATGAAGGTTGTCATTAACGGTGCAGGTGCAGCGGGTATTGCGATCCTCAGAATTCTTGTGCAGATGGGCTATAAAAATATTTATATGTGCGATACTAAGGGACTTATTTATGAGGGGCGTACGGAAGGCATGAATCCGATAAAAGAAGCTGTTGCCCACTTAACAAATCCACAAAAAGCCCACGGTACGTTGGAGGATGCGCTAGTTGGTGCTGATGTCTTTATCGGCGTATCCGTAGCAAATTTACTGACAGAAGCGCACATTACTTCTATGAATGATAATCCAGTTGTCTTTGCACTAGCGAATCCAAATCCAGAAATTACGTATGACAATGCAAAGGCGTGGGGCGTGCGTATTATGGGGACTGGACGTTCAGATTATCCAAACCAAATCAATAATGTGCTGGCTTTCCCAGGGATTTTCCGTGGGGCACTGGATGTACGGGCGACAGATATTAATGAAGCGATGAAGCTTGCAGCAGTGGAAGCCATTGCTTCACTTGTAAGCGATGAAGAATTGAAGGAAGAATATATCGTGCCAAAATCATTAGATGAAAGAGTTGTAGCAATCGTTTCACGCGCTGTTAGTGGGGCAGCTGTTGAATCGGGCGTATCTGAGCTATTCCAGCAAACGACAGTCCTTACAGTATAAAAAATGAGTTACCTAAGAGAGGCCATCAAAGCAGATGGTCTCTCTTATTTTTTTGATCAGCAGTAAATCGCAAGTGCATCTTTGTTGTTCATGTCTTGAAAAAGCTCGAAAAATGTTGTTTTTTGTCTAATTGTATACTAAAATGAGTATTAAGTAATAATAATCTATTATATTTTATAGCCTTAATATTCATTTTTTAAAATAATGATGAATATTAATAGTCTTAAAGTACTTAAAATTAACTATTCGTTAAACGGATAAAAAGTTTTATGAGCCGGAAAAATATACTTTAAAAAGGTGTGAGTAAATTTGAAAAAATTTCGTTCCATCAAAACAAAGTTAATCATTTTCTCATTGTTCCTTTTAATTATTCCATTAGTGATTTTGGGCTATTTAAGCTATCAACAAAGTAAGGCAAGTTTAGAGACTGTCGGCAAAGAAAATTTAAAAAACAGCGTAGAAATGACTATCGGAATGATAGAATTATTAGACAAAGATATTGCGACAGGCAAGTTTTCAAGAACAGATGCACAAGAGAGAGTAAAAGTAGCGATCCTTGGTGAAAAAACGGCTGACGGTAAAAGACCACTCAATGAAAATATTAAGCTAGGTGACAACGGTTATATTTTCATACTCGATGAAGATGGGAACACACTTGCCCATCCAACTAATGAAGGGGACAATGTATGGGATGCAGTTGACAGTAAGGGAGATAAGTATATTCAAGAAGCCATTAAAGTAGGGAAAGAGGGCGGCGGTTTTGTATCTTATGAATGGCCTTTACCAAATACCGAAACACCTGCAGAGAAGAGTGTATATGCAAAAACCGATCCAAATTGGGGGTGGGTCATTGGTGCAAGTACATATATTGTAGAATTCGATCAGCCAGCAGCTCAGATATTAAAATTAACATATATTGTCATTGCAATGGCAATTGCTTTTGGGATTTTAGCTATTTGGAAATATGCAAATAGTATGGCTAAGCCAATTAACCAAGTAGCTGAAGCGATGGTTCTTTTGGCAGAAGGTGACTTAACTGGAGAAAATATTGCAATCAAATCAGCGGACGAAATTGGCAAATTAGCAAGTGCGATGAATCAAATGCACAACAAATTAACAGATATGATATACGAAATTTTGCAAGCTTCAGATTTAATTAGCCGTTCAAGTGATGAGCTAACACAAGCTGCCCATGAAGTAAAAAAGGGTACGGAACAAGTGGCATTGACGATGCAGGATTTAGGGGCTAATGCAGAAGGCCAAGCCCATCATGCGAGTGAAATAACGTCTTTAATGGAAGATTTCACTGCTGATTTACATGAAACAAATAAACACGGTGAGCATATTCACCAGGCATCCAGTGAGGTATTGAATCTTACTAATGATGGTAGTCATTTAATGATGTCTTCAACTAAACAAATGTCAAAAATCGATGACATTGTCCAAAATGCAGTAGAAAAAGTAAAAAAATTAGACGCCCAATCTCAAGAAATTTCGCAACTAGTGATTGTCATTAAAGATATAGCCGATCAAACGAATTTATTGGCATTGAATGCAGCTATTGAGGCGGCAAGAGCAGGTGAGCATGGCAAAGGCTTTGCGATTGTTGCAGATGAAGTAAAAAAACTTGCTGAACAAGTGGCCTTTTCTGTGAATGATATCACAGACATTGTGACGAATATCCAACATGACTTTGAGGTCGTAACTAGCTCATTAGAAGATGGCTATAAAGAAGTAAAACAAGGAACAGATCAAATTAACCTAACGTGTGAAACTTTTAATACCATCAGTCATTCCATTACGGATGTTGTCGAAAGCGTTCAACTGATTTCAACGAATTTATCAATAGTAGCTGAAGATGGACGTAAAATGAATAGCTCTATTCAGGAAATTGCCGCTGTCACACAACATTCAGCAGCGGCAATTGAACAAACGACAGCTACAACCGAGCAAACAAGTACGTCGATGGAAGAGATGGCAGGGAAATCTGCACAGCTAGCTGAATTAGCACTGAAGTTAAAAGAGTTCATTGCCTATTTTAAACTATAGATTGCTTACAAGCATTTACTAAAAACAATAAAAT
Source organism: Lysinibacillus sp. UGB7 (assembly GCF_049058285.1). Classification (NCBI taxonomy): domain Bacteria; kingdom Bacillati; phylum Bacillota; class Bacilli; order Caryophanales; family Bacillaceae; genus Lysinibacillus; species Lysinibacillus sp. UGB7. Next base: position 63,078 of record NZ_JBMGUV010000013.1, on the reverse strand, counting down.
CTCCCACTCTCATTGTAGAGAGGGGAGATTTTTTTACATCATGCCGATACCAATTGCCCCAATAAAAATGACAAGGAAAAGGACAAGGATGATGATAAATATTATAATAGATGGAATAAAAATGGTGAAGAAAGCCTTCCAATTAGAAAATTGGTGTGCCTCTGCGACAACACCTACAGAGATGACAACGGACCATATAGCCACAACCACTGTCGCGAATGTTGAAAGCCAAAAAATCCAAGGTACCGATCCTGCAAAGTTAGCATCCATTAAAGATTCAGGTGATATAAATAGCCAAATTATAAAAAGTGGAATCAGTACCGTATATGGAATAGCTGTTAAACTTAGCCCTTTAAATAAATCTGAATAACTAGCTGTTCCTTTGAATAATTTACCTACTAACCATGTGATGAAAGCGGAAATAGCTGTACCGATGATTCCTGAAATAGGTGATAAAATAATACAAAATAGTATGATAAGCCAAGGTGAAAAATCTAACATAGAATCCTTATCAATAAGTTCTGTCAGCGTTAAGCCGATATAACCAATGGACATGATGAGAATCGCATACCAAACTGATTTTACATCAATCATGTAGCGAGCTGTTTGCTTTGGATGTATCCATGCATTCAAAAACGGATTGACTTTTTGCCTTTCTTGCGTTGTCTCGTTATAGTTTTCCATTAAACTACCTCCAAAAATAATAGAATAATTGCATCGTGCGTATAGTTAATATACGGCTAGTGCCATGAAAAGTTTCATAAAGAATAAAGAAGAGGACTTAAAGCTCGTTAATCCATCTTTGTCTTCACGACAGCTAACGGAAGACAATAAAAAGAGCCGCACACAAGCGACTCCCTTTAGCTTATTATTCAGCTAGCATAATTTTTTCAAGTTCTAATGGCTCGATGTATTGTTCGCCTTTGTATGCGCGCATATTGCCACCAGAAATTTCATCAATTAATAAAATTTCATTTGTTTTGGCGTCGCGACCAAATTCTAATTTAATATCGTAAAGTGTTAAGCCTTTTTTTGCAAGCTCTGCGCCAACGAATTTTGAAATTTCAATCGTGCGTTGCTTTAAGATGGCATATTCTTCGTGTGTTAACAGGTTTAACATAGCTAAAGCATCTTCAGAAATAGGAGGATCTAGGCGATCGTCATCTTTGATTGTTACTTCTACGAAGGAATCTAATTGTTGTCCTTCTTGTACGTAAGCACCATAGCGGCGTAAGAAAGAACCAACAGCCTTGAAGCGGCAAATTACTTCTAACCCTTTACCGAAAACCGTTGCAGGTTTTACAGTCATTGTTGCATCGTCGAAGTTTGCATCAACGTAGTGAGTAGGGACACCTTGTTCGTTTAGTTTTGAGTAGAAATAAGAAGTTAAGCGAAGACCTGCAAGGCCAGCACCGTCAATTGTTAAACCTACAGTGTTTGCGCCTGGATCGAATACGCCGTTTTCACCAGTTACATCATCTTTGAATTTTAATAAGTAATGACCATCTTCTAGTTTGAACACATTTTTCGTTTTACCTGTATACAATAATTCCACAAAAAACCCTCCAATATTTCATAGTACATTATCATTATAACACGAATGTTTTCAATATTTAATATAAAAAATGTTCGTTTTAAATAAAAATTTCTACGTTATTTTACTTAGAATCTATAAAAAAACAAGGTGATAACGAATAATCGTCATCACCTTATGTGGAATTAAGAAAATTTAAACTCTTTCAATAGAAGTATACTAGTGCAAGAATATTATTAATATACGCCTTCAGCTAGCATACCGTTTGCAACTTTTACGAAGCCAGCGATATTTGCGCCAACAACTAGGTTGCCAGGGTAGCCGTATTTATCGGCAGCTGCTTTACTATCCGCATAAATGTCTTTCATAATTTGGTGTAGTTTCGCATCTACTTCTTCAAATGACCAGAAAATACGGCTTGAATCTTGTGCCATTTCAAGCGCAGAAACAGCAACACCGCCAGCATTTGCTGCTTTAGCAGGGCCGAATAATACGCCAGCATTTAAGAATTCATTAATTGCTTCAAGGTCAGATGGCATGTTTGCACCTTCACCGACAGCTTTTACACCATTTGAGATTAATGTACGAGCAGCGTTAGCGTCAATTTCGTTTTGTGTTGCACAAGGTAATGCGATATCACATGGAATTGTCCAGATACCTGTGCATCCTTCTGTAAATGTAGCATTTGGACGATAGTTTAAGTAGGTTGAGATACGCTCACCTTTTACTTCCTTGATTTCCTTAATTGCATCAAGGTCTAAACCGTCTGGATCGTAAACATAACCTGAAGAATCAGAGCAAGCTACGACCTTTGCACCGTATTGCTGTGCTTTTTCGATTGCGTAAGTTGATACGTTACCTGAACCAGAAACCACAACTGTTTTGCCTTCGAATGAATCGTTGGCATCTTGTAGCATTTCTTTGACAAAGTAAACTGTACCGTAACCAGTAGCCTCTTTACGAGCTAAAGAACCGCCGTAACCAGGTGTTTTACCAGTTAATACACCAGATTCGTTTGCTTTTGTTAGACGTTTGTATTGACCCCATAAATAGCCCACTTCACGAGCACCTACACCAATATCACCAGCAGGAACATCGACATCTGGACCGATATGACGGTATAATTCAGTCATGAATGCTTGGCAGAAGCGCATGATTTCTGAGTTTGATTTTCCTTTTGGATCGAAGTTAGAACCGCCTTTACCACCACCGATTGGTTGGCCAGTTAAAGCATTTTTGAAGATTTGTTCAAAACCTAAAAATTTGATGATTGATTCATTAACGGAAGGATGGAAGCGCAGACCGCCTTTGTATGGACCCATTACGTTGCTATATTGTACACGGTAACCACGATTTACTTGAACTTGGTTGTTATCATCTTGCCATGCTACACGGAATGAGATGATACGGTCTGGCTCAACGATACGAGATAGGATATTTGCTTTAATATATTCAGGGTGTTGTGCAAATACAGGCACTAATGAGATGAAAATCTCCTCAGCTGCTTGTAAGAACTCCGCTTGATGACAATTTTGTTGTTTCAGTTGTTCGAATACGCCATCTACGTATTCTTTCGCTAATTGGTCGTTGCTTACAGATGTTGTTGTCATAGTGAAAACCTCCAAATGTTTGATAGATGTATCGTATATTTATTTTTCGCACTATTCAATAAAATACTTTTTGCAAGGACGCTAAGTTTGTGAAAAAATGAGCAAGTGAGGTGTGGAATTAATTATATTAAAATAATAATAAAAAGATGGATTCATCTAATTGTGAGAAGGGAATGATGCCTTATTGTGAAGTTATTAATTGACGCTGATGCCTGTCCAGTCGTGGATTTAGCGCTATCTATATCATCTGAGTTTGAGATTGAAACTATCTTGTTTTGCGATACATCTCACCGTATTGAACGTGATAATGTAATAACAATTATGGTGCCAAAGGGTCCGGATTCGGTTGATTTCACGCTAGTGAATGCGCTTTCAAGACATGATATAGTCATTACACAGGATTATGGTTTAGCTGCCATGGTTTTGGCGAGGGGTGGCTATCCAATCGACCAAAATGGACGGGAAATGTCAGATGAAAATATCGAACGTTTGCTCGATATGCGCCATGTTGGACAGAAAATTAGGCGTGCAGGTGGACGAACCAAGGGACCTAAAAAACGGACGCAAGAAAACAATATTTCGTTCGAATTGAAATTTCGACAAATTTGTGAACGAGCAATTTTAGCGAAGAAAAAGGAGGCATCAGCAAATGAAAATTGAACGAGAACACGAACTATTTAATCGACATCCGTTATTAAAAGACATCGCTAATAAAGATACTGTCTTTTGGGAAAACACAAAATGGATAAAAATGGCCAAAACGGAGCTCTTTTCGATGAAAGAAGTGGATGATGCGGAAGAAACGCTTACTCGCTTTTCTTCTTATTTAATAGTGGCATTCCCTGAGCTTGCGAAAAGTAGGGGGCTTATTGAATCAACTATTAAAGAGATACCAGCTATGAAAGAAGCGCTTGTAAAACAATACCACCTATCAATCCCTGGTCAATTCCTGTTAAAATGCGATTATGCGTTACCTATATCAGGCTCTATTAAAGCTCGTGGGGGTATTTATGAAGTATTAAAGCATGCGGAGCGTCTAGCCATTGCGAATGGGAAACTAAAAAAAGAGGATGATTATGCTGTGTTAGCAATGGATGAACTAAGGTCGTTGTTCCAACAGTACACGATTGCAGTAGGTTCTACTGGTAATTTAGGGTTAAGTATCGGCATTATGGGCAAAAAACTCGGTTTTAATGTCGTTGTACATATGTCCAGTGACGCAAAAGAGTGGAAAAAAACGTTGCTGCGAGAAAAAGGTGCAACCGTGATTGAATATGAAGCTGATTATAGCGTAGCTGTTGAACAAGGTCGCAAAGAAGCTGCACAAAATCCGCTGTGCCATTTTATAGATGATGAGAACTCTAAAGACTTATTTGCAGGTTACGCAGTCGCGGCCAAACGTCTGAAGGGTCAACTTGAAAAGACGAACATTCTAGTCGATGAAGCCCATCCATTGTTCGTGTATTTACCTTGTGGTGTCGGTGGTGGACCAGGAGGGGTAGCATATGGATTACGGGAAATATACGGGGAACACGTCCACATTTTCTTTGCTGAACCAGTCGCATCTCCTTGTATGACAATTGGATTGATGACTGGTTTACATGATGCCATTAGCGTGGAAGATATCGGTCTTGACAATAACACGGAAGCGGACGGATTAGCGGTTGGCCGTGCTTCGAAATTCGTAGGGAAAGTGATGGAAACGTATATTAGCGGCTGTTATACAGTGAAAGATGAAGAATTGTTTACGTCACTCGGTTTAGCCATGGAAACGGAAGGACTATTTTTAGAGCCTTCTGCACATGCAGGAATGTTCGGACCGATTCAGTTAATGAAAAACGGACAAAGTTATTTGGAAAAGCATAACTTAGCGGACAGAATGGAACAGGCGACACATCTTATTTGGGCAACAGGTGGAAGTATGGTGCCGCTAGAGATGCGTGAGGAATACTTGAATAAGTCTAAATAGAAAACATAAAAAGCCTCCCAAATCTTACTTACCGGAAGTAAGGTTTGGGAGGAGGAATTTAAAGTTTACAACAAGCCAAAAGAATGCATTTTGTAAATTGCTTAAAATGGAATGGATTCTTTTTTGGGCTAAAGGGTGAAATGCTCCTGCTATTTAACAAGACGGAATTGTCAAAGTATAATAGACAAAACGTACCTTTTGGCCATTCATTTCGAACGCTTCCACACTGGTATCTTCTCGTTCAAAACCATTTTTCTCTAAAACTTTTTGAGAGGCTATATTATTAGTAGTTGTTTTCGCTTTAATCTGTTTAATGTCTTGACCAAGTAGTGTTTCTGCTAATAATAATTTCAATGCTTTATTTGCAATACCTTTTCCCGTATGTATTTGGCTCACTCTATAACCTAGATGACCGACCTTTTGATATTTATTTATCTCGACTAAATTAATTCTCCCTAAAATTAAATTATTTTTATCTTTAATTAAAAAGAAATATGATGTACCTAGGGCTTGTTCTTCCAGTAAGGTTTCATGTCTCTTTTTAAAAATCTCTGGATGATAGTAGTCATCTCCTCGAGTCGGTACCATCTCTTCAAAAAAAGTTCTATTTTCAAGTTCAAACATATATAAATTTTCTGCATCATTAACATGTGGTTTTTCGAGAAATACATCCATGTATAAGTTCCTCCATTCGACCATTCTTTTATCTCATCGAACTAACTTGCTTTCGTCATTTCAATAGTATATCGCAAAAAAGTGAATTAGATGAATAATTAGCAATCCTAAATGACACATTACATAGAGGAGGTGGAAGAATATTGACTAGAATAATTGGTGTTGAACAATCGTTATCAAATGTTGAAGATGCATTAAAAGCAAAAGGATACGAAGTTATGCAGCTTCGTAATGAAGAAGATGCAAAAAAATGTGATGCCTGCGTCATCACAGGGCAAGACAAAAATGTTATGGGCATTAGCGATCCTGTAATGGCGGGACCTGTCATTGATGCTAATGGACTTTCTGCTGACGAAGTAACGCAGCGTGTAGACAAATTTTTTAACTAAATACGTTACAGGGTGCTATCTGGGGGGCTTTTTGACTTCTAGGGTAGCACCTTTTGATTTTTTAATATCAGGTAGTGTCCACAAAGATGCCTAAAGACTCAACTATATATTTATTTATGAGATATCGGTTTTTCTGGACGGGTAGGGCAATATTTACATTTAGGGTCATTACATCTTGATTCAGTCCAACGATTACATTTAGGACAAAAATAAGCATCAAAATCTTCATAATAAACTAAATTAAATTTGCATTTACTACAACATTGTTTATGGACAATATGTCCATAAAATTCAAAGCCATCAATGATTACTTTGTCATCATCTTTTACTTCTCCTATTTTCATAAATAACCTCCTCAAAATTATTAATTGAACAACATAGCCTATTTAATCAATTGAAATAACACCATCCGTAAAGCACTGATAATACAAATTATATAATTCCCATCATCTTCTACAACAAAAGAGGTTGTCAACTTATCGGAAACGGGAGCCGAAAAAATTTAATTCCTGTTTTTTCACTAAATTGCTGCTTTCGTGCAATAACTTCAACAAAAAGAGCGTCAATTCTATTTGAATTAACGCCCCCATTTATTTGCTCTTTTTTTTAGTCCTTATTAAACCACAGTTCATCTTTGTCATCAACGTCGCCATTATAGTTAATGAAAATTTCATCTCCTGCTTTTATATCTGTGTAAGCATAGAAATCAAATGTGTGATTATCAAAATTAATCTCATACGTTGCATTCGGCTCATAAGAATGATTAAACAGCATGCCGTAACCAAGAAGGATAGCAGAATGTCTTATCCCATACTCAAAAGCGTAATCAGCAAGGAGGGTTTGCTCAACATATTGATGCTGTTCGTTTGGATATGAAATAACAGGTGCTTCGTGGAAAAGCTCTCCTTTTTTGATATCACTTTTAGCAAATACCCCTCTATTGAATTCTCCATCACTTATTGGAGATGTTTTTACTTCAATCATATTGTTCTCCTACTCACATAAAAAATTTTCTTTCTAAGAATAACATTAATTTGAACATTGAGCTCTTTTTATTCGTTTTTAAACGACTTTATAGTAAATTAAGTATCTTTATTGTCACTGAACAGAAATAACCATCTACTATAGTAGTGTTCACAAGGTTAAATTGGTGGTGTGTGCTAAAGTCTTAGCCATAAAAAATCACCTCGCCTCTAAAAAGACAATAGGGCGTAAGGTGATTTTAATCAAACTAATCATCAAGTGTCTAATTAAAAAATGTATGCTTTACGTCATAAAAAATAAAGCCAACTTCTCTTGCATAGAAATCGGCACCCCGTTTACGAACTATATGTTTAGCGTGACGCTTTTGGTGGTTGGCAGACGTCACATTTACGTTGGTTTTTATTTTTAAATTTTGTAAACGTTTTTTCAAAGTTGCTACCACATGCACATTTGAAAAGTAATTTTTGAGAAAAACCATGATATTCCGTCGTGAGCAACTTGCTTTCCGAATTTTTTTCAACAAATTCTTTAATATTACCAATCGTCCATTTTTTATTCATTCTCTTACACCTCCATATTTTAACGCTAAGCGGAGGCTTTTCTTGGCATCCGATCAATTCAAAATTAATAACCTTAAGCTTCTTATTATAGCATGAGCTGTCACACAATTAAACAGGTGGAAGGTATCTTTTTGAACTAACATGTTCTGTTCGTTCAAAAAATGTGTGACTAATTCGGTGAAACATTTAAAACTGTATGACTTTCTTAAACGAAATAAAGGACTGATTAACACTAAATGACTATGTCGTTAACCAGTCAATTTGTGTTTCAATACGCAGCTAATTCAATGCATTATTATTTATTATTTGCGCTGTGCAGCTAAAAATACTTCATGGGCTGCACGCACGCCTGCACCTGGCTCAAAAGCATAAGAAAAGTCTTGTAACGCGGCTTCCATTAAAGAAACGGCTTGTAAAACATCGCTAGGGAAGCAATAGCCCATGTGTCCAAATCTGAAAATTTGCCCTTGTAAATGACCAAGCCCACCAGCAAAATCTAAATGATAGTGTTGTTTTAGATGCGTCAAGAACTCACCTAGAACAATTCCTTCTGGCGCCAGGATGGCTGTAATTGTTGGGGATGCATAGTCGTCAGCTGTTAACAGTCCGATACCGAGTGCTGTCATTGCACTGCGTACCATATTTTTCATCAGTTCATGACGTGCAATGGTTTTGGCAAAGCCACCTTCTTCTTCAATGAGCTTGCACACCTCATACAGTCCATAAATAAGCGTAACGGCAGGGGTATTTGGCGTCATACCTTTTTCTGCCCAACTACGATAGCTTAATAGATTTAAGTAATAAGAGGGCGTTTTATTTTCTTCAATGACTTGCCATGCTCGATCGCTGACACTAACAAGGGAAAGCCCAGGTGGTAGCATCATAGCTTTTTGTGAGCCAGTAACGAGAATATCCACGCCCCACGCATCCATTTCAGCCGGTGCTCCGCCAATACAGCTAACACCGTCTACAATTAATAGCGCATCACTTTCTTCACGAACAACCTGTGCTAATTGTGCAATGGGATTTAAAATACCCGTTGACGTTTCATTGTAGGTCACAAAAACAGCTTTAATATTTTGTAAAGGCTGTAAAAATGCGCGCAGGTCCTCAGCTGTGCATGCTTGGCCCCATTGTTTTTCAAGCTTATGTACGTTAAAGCCATATTGTTCACAAATCGAAACAAAGTAGTCGCCGAAAGCCCCAACGGTAATGACAACCACATCTTCTCCAACAGAAACGGTATTGACTGCTGCCGCTTCCAATGCTGCTGTACCGCCTGAGGGCAGTAGTAAAATTTCTTGCTTCGTCCCAAAAATCGGTTTAACAAGTTCGATTGTTTCACGGTACAACTCGATGAATTCATTGCTACGATGGCTGAAGATATCCCGATTCATAGCAAGTTGAACTTTTTTTGGAATAGGTGTTGGCCCCGGATGTCTTAAAATGTTTTCATACATAATCATGATCACCTTTTCTTGTGAAATTCTAAATTTTCTAATTATAATATAGCATATTGATAGTTATTTCGAACTCCTTTTTAGAAAAATGGGCAGAGATCCTAACTTTATGCATATGAACGAAGGTTATCCAAATGGGTATGTTCAGATAAGAAAGGGATAACGAAGAACTATCCGGATGATTTTAGATGAATAAGGCTGGTATAGAAAAAATGAAAAAATCCTCTTTCGGTCTTCAAAGACAAAAAGAGGATTTTTGTGTGCAAGTAATTATACTTTGAATGGACGCTTCATGCGCATTAAGCCATAAATCATAAAGAATAAACCACCTGTGATAATCGACAAAATGATGTAAAGTATGGCTTTACCAGATTCGCCTGACCACCGATACATTAAGCGATAACAGTAGTAAATCACATATCCAAGCATAGCAAGCGATGCGAGCATACCAACTAAAGGGACAAATGAAACAATAAATAATCCCGCATAAATCAGTGTATTCTTTTTCGCTGCTGCACGGACAGTAGTATCATCCTCACCATTTGCCGTCAGTAGAAAAAGACTATAAACATTAATAATAGGAATCCATGCAATATAAGCAACATCGCTAAAGCCATTCGTTTTGGATGACATAAAATAGATCAGTGAACTAATAATATAACCAATAATAGCCAATACAAGGCACACCAAAATAGCAATTAACAGGAATCCGCCAAAGACTGCATCATAATCACTATAATAAGGATCATAATAATTCATCAAAAAACCTCCTTTTCATGAAAATGCTTTTTAATAATAACAATAGTAGAATATCAAAGCTATACCAATTTTTAAGTAATTTTTAGTAGAATTCCCAGGTTAGCTCTGAAAAAATTTAGAGAACACTAGAATATCTTATGTACGAATACTTTTGCTGATGAATATTAAATTTGATAAAAAATACAATTTTGTTAGAAAATATTGGTATAATCAAAGTGGAGAAACATCAACACAGGATAATATGCCAGCATATAAAAAAGTAGTACAATTTCGATTTCAAAAGGGATTATTACGGATGGCTATTAAGTGCTTGCCCTTGGATTAGAAATTTTAGTGGAACTATTGCAATTACCGGGGGGGATGAGGGTTTGATGTTAATCGTGTTTTTATTATTATGCATGACGGCAACGCTAGCCTTTTATTGTAAACAAAGGGCTTATCGTAAAAGTATTTATTATGAACGGACACATCATAATTTGATGACGGTTATGTTCAATAAAGGTAGGTATGGTGAGTATTTAACATCGCGAATCATCGAAAAGCATGCACTGAAAAGTCATCAGCAGTTAGTCAATGTCTATGTACCAAAAAGAAAGTCTCAGGACATGACGGAGCTCGATTTACTTTATATAGATCGAACGGGACTTTATGTGATTGAATCGAAAAACTACAGTGGTTGGATTTTTGGCAACGAAGCACATCAGCAATGGACACAAACGATGCCCAATAAGAAAAAATTTAAGTTTTATAATCCGATTCGCCAAAATGCTACACATATCAGAGCTGTTCAAGATTCCTTAGCATTACCAAGTGAAGTGATTCATTCTGTGATCGTTTTTAGTGAACGTTGCGAGCTGAAAAAAATTGAGGTGACTTCGCACAATGTCCACGTCATAAAGCGCAAAGATTTGCCGCACTTTATCGAAACGCGTAAACAATCTGGCAAGCAATATTTTACGCAAGCTGATATCGATGCTATCTACAAGAAGCTCTTGCCTCAAATGCACGTATCGCAAGAAGTAAAAAACCGACACATCCAAACGATTCAGCAGAAATATGGGAAATGAAGGAGTCATGATAGTAATCTACTTTAAAGATATTGCTATACTACTACCATATGAGTATTAATGTTTAAAAAGGAGTACAGTAAATGCCTGTCTAAAATAAATTAGTGCGGGATTTGATTCCTCAAGTAATTGAAGCAACCGGTAAAACATGTGTGACCAGAGTGTTAGAACCAAGCGAACTTTTAAATGAAATTTAAGCGAAATGCAAGAGGAGGCACTGGAATTTCAAGAGGCCACTTCTCCAAAAGACGCAATAGAAGAACTCGCTGATATTTTGGAGCTAGTACATACGGTTTTAGATGTTTACGGAGTGACATATGAACAAATAGAACAAATTCGTGTGCAGAAGAAGGAGCAACGCGGCGGATTTTCAGAAGGTATATATTTAATTGAGGTGGAGGAGTGATGAAAATACATCAGCGCATGCATTTATAAGAAGCGGAAATGATTGTTATAGAGACTATGCAATTCAACCGAAAGAATCAAGTCAGAATAAAAAAAGACTGAGTGCTGTAACACCCAGTCAATGTAGCTGACATACCGCTTGAAATGCGGTTGGCCAGTAATAAGAATGTTTAGCTCAAAGAGTAATTACCCTGCTTACATGCCGTTAGCGGAGGGTGGTTACTTCTTTTTATTGGCAAAATAGAGCAATCATCGCTATGACAGCAATTGTAGCTGTTGTGAGGAACAAAAAAGACTGTAAACATTAAGTGTTTTCTAGACCAGAGATGCTACTAATGGATAGATAACATTAAAATCAATAGCAGCTTCCAATTTGCGTACTAAATGATCTTCAGGCACCATTTGGTCAATTGCCAGCATTTTTAAATTTATGTCTTTCATTATTTATATCATCACCTCAATCATTTATAGACGTACACTAGTTGATTGGAGCGCAGGCGGCGACTTCTGCAAAGAATAGCATGAGCGAAAAGCGTCCGCCGTACAACGGGTTCATATAGATACTTTTATGTTTAAAAAAAGTCTGTAAAAACTCATTTTTTTGGTCAGAGCAGTCTTGCGGTTGGTGCAATTAAAAAGAGCAAAGCTTTTTTTTATATTGATTTCATTGCTGAATGAATATAGGATATAATTTTATAGTCCTATCATTTACAGATAAAGTAGGATTTAAAATTAATAGAAAGTTTTATTGGAGGTTTAATATGAATTACAGAATTATTAAAAAACAAGTATTTGAACAGGCACAGGTACGATCGGTTTCAGACGTTCCATTTACTGAAGAAGAACTTGAAGTGGGGATGAAGATAGTTGTCTCTAAGGCGGATGAGACCCTTGCTTTATATTTAGTGGATGTAGACGGTCAAAAGAAATTCGAAGTGCGTTGGGATGATTCGTCCGAAATTTTCAACGGCTGGTATTCTGCTTGGGATAATTTCTGCTGGTGCCTAAATATCGTTAATAATTAAAAATGATTAATTTTCTAATATCAACTAAAACAAACATTTATTTTGTTTTTAGTTGATATTATTTGTTTACAACAAAATTTTAGCATTCTGTAATACCAGCGTCTTACGAATTGTAATAGTATGCACTTAGTATCGAGTGTACGTAGACGGTCTTCAAGTGCTTTTTTATGATAATGCCAGGTTGCTTGTCATTGAAAATCCCTAGTTTGTGTGGTTTATAGCCAGTGGTCATATTTCGCTGGAGCAACAAAACGCCCCCTAAGCTGTATATTAGGTCGTACTAATATACAGTAGGGGGCAGGTGAAAACGAATTCCAAAATTTATATAGTTGTTTCCAAGTAAGGTTAAATGTTAATTATATTACAAATAGTGTTAAGCGCAGCTACAGCAGCACAAGTGCTTTTTGGAGTCACTGTTCATGTAAAGTAATTCCCTTCGATTTTATCTTAATCTGTCCGTTCCAAGACCAATTTGTCCAAATTCGAAGTATCGTTTCAAATGGTCCTCGATTAAATTTCTTTAAATAAGCAAGGCTGAACATACATTGCAAACTGTAAAGAACTATCCCAAATAGAATTTCGCCAAAAACGCCTAATTTCCCATGTAATGCTAAACCATATTCATTAAGCTATTATTCTTTAATGATATATTCGATTGTAAAGGTTAACCAACCTTCTCTATAATCAGCCTTAATTGTTCCACCATGGAGCTCTATAATTCTTTTAGAGATGGCAAGTCCAATACCAGACCCTCCATCTTCCTTTCTCGCCTTATCCCCTCGTCAAGGGTGGTTTGCTCACTCCCATTTTGAAAGTGGCGTGGTGCCATTGACAGTATTGGAAGCATTGATGGTTTATGTAGACTTTAATTATGAGCAGTAGTTAATGTTCTCAAGGTTAGCTTACTGCTCATTTTTTTATGGTTAAATACTATATATATGAATGTAATTTGTATAATTCATTGATAATCTTCTTTTAATAGCCCAATTTTTTATGTAAAGCAAATATTTTTTGAATATTCAATTGACTTTCTGCTACAATACGAAATATAATTTGGTTGGTCAACCAAACAATAAGGAGAGATAAAATGAGTGCTAATGATAAACGTCAACGATTAATTGATGCGGCGTATAAAGTGTTTAGTAGGAAGGGATTCAATAATGCCTCTATAAAGGACATTGCTCACGAAGCTGACATTACTCCTGGACTAGTTCATTATTATTTTAAGAATAAGGAAGAATTGTTATTCTCCGTGCAGAGTGCTATTCAAAAACGATATCATATTCAATATGATGGCAAAAAAGAGTCGGAAATGAATCCATTGGATGTTTTGTTTGAAATTAAATCAAGAGTAGAAAAAGATCCTGATTGGTATCGTTGGAGATATGAGCTTTATTCTTTAGGATTAAAAAATGATCCATATAAACAAGAAGTAGCAAACATTTTACAAAACGGGAGAGAGAGTCTTTCTAATCCCTTGAAGAACCTAAATGTTGAAGCCAAAGAAACTGATGCCCTTGCCAGTATTTTATTGGCTTGCTTCGATGGACTAGCCCTCCAAAAAATGTTCGATGACGAATTTGACCTTGATCAAACGTATACATTGTTAATTGACTTATTAGAGATCTATTTGAAAAAAGAAGCAATTAAAGATTAATAGAACGTAGATTGTTCATATGAGGAGAAAAACAATGAAAAAAGCAATCATTTTTATAGGGAGCTTACTACTCCTCCTAACCCCTTTCTCTGTTTCTGCTAAAACGGAAGATACTAAACAGAAAATAACAAAGTTTATGGAAGAGTCCTTAGTTATGTATAATATTCCCGGCACATCATTGGCGATATTAGAAAACGGGGAAACGATTTATCACAATCAATGGGGTATTTTAAGTGATGGGTCAAATGTCACAGCAGACACACCGTTTCTTATCGGTTCTTTAAGCAAACCAATTACATCTCTGGCAATTATGATGTTAGTGGAAGAGGACAAAATAAAGCTGGATGAACCAATACAGTCCTATATTCCATCGTTTACCTATAAAACAGACAGTTCCAAACCAATTACAGTTTTGCATCTATTAGAACAAACAAGTGGTATTAGTGAGCTTGAAGGTCTTAAAGTGACGGACAAGGATAGGCCGAAAGAGGGGGCAATCAATCAAGCTATAAAAGAACTAAGTGGTGTAGTGTTATCTCACGTGCCTGGAGAGGTTTATGAATATAACTCTGCTAACTATTTACTCTTAGGGGCAATTATTGAAAATGTTTCAAATCAAACCTTTTCAGATTTTTTGAATACGAATATTTTTACCCCGCTTGGTATGGAAAATACCGCTGCTGATTATGAAAGTGCGGTAGAAAAAGGGTATGTATCTGGTTTTGAGTCATGGTTTGGTAAGCCAGTTGTTAGTGATGGATTCTATGATCATGCGGGAGCACCTTACGGCTATATCGCTTCAAGTTCAAATGATTTAGCGAAATTTTTAACATTTATGTTAGATGGCGGAGACTTAATATCAGAAGAAAACCTGGAGTTATTAAAAACTCCTCCAGAAGAAGGTAAAACATATGGTTTCGGTTGGCATTTTTCTAAAACAGAACATTTCCCTTTCCACGGTGGGGCAACATCTGATTTTAGAGCGCAAATGTTTTTTATACCTGAAGAGAATATTGCAGCAGTGCTTTTAACCAATAAATATAATTTTATAGAAGATGCTCAAGTGTCTCATATAATGAATGGAATTCGTTCTATCCTGAACGGAAAAGAACCAGATGAATTGCCTGTTCAGAGCTATAGTATCCAATGGAGTCTACTGGTGGCTACATTCCTCTTAGCTATTTTAACGATATTCCATTTCTTCAGTCTTAGAAGAAAGAAGGTTCTAAACAAAAAAATAACGTTCTCGGTTGGAATTATCTCACTCCTCCTAGCTGTTGGATTAATCCCACTATTTGTTTATGTTATAGGTACCCCATGGAAAAGTGTTAGTTTTTTCGCACCGGACATAGCATTATTAAGCTATTGTTTGGTAGTAATATTTGCTCTTAATGGAATTATGACATTAATTATAACTATTATTAAAAAGAAATTTATCTACTAAGCAAATCCTTGGGCTACTACAAATAATAAAATATTCAATTATAGGGCGCTTTATTGAGCAAGGATCACAAAAGTTATCAAACTTTTTATCCCGTAATAATGGTCAGTAAGACGCCCACCTCAAGCGGAAAGATGAGAATGAGTCAACTAGGTGGTCGATCAACTGACCGTAAAAGCCCGATTGGTTCAACTAACAATCAGTGGGGGATGAAGAAAAACTCCACTGATTGAAGTTTCACTTTATCAAAGGATGATTCAATTGCAAATAGAAAAAGTTTGTTTTGATCAAACTTTTTTTAAAACACGCTTTTCTATTTGTTCTTTTATTAAGGTTTATTAAGTTAATCGAATCAATCTTTATACCAAGGCATTTGAGTTTTCTTATGAAAAAATGCTGGAGTACATGAAGAAACTAGTCCCGGATTTCAGGACTAGTCTTTTCAGTAATTTATTTATTCTTTATTTGTTGTGATTACACTTGGTTTCGTCGCACTATTTGAAGCATTAGGAACAAGAGCGGCATTTTGTTCTTTGCCTTTATTTGTTGAGATGACATGTGGTTCCGTCGTACTATTTGATGCACCCGCAACAAGAGCCGCATTTTGTTCTTTGCCTTTATTTGTTGAGATGACATGTGGTTCCGTCGTACTATTTGATGCACCCGTAACAAGAGCTGCATTTTGTTCTTTGCCTACATTTGTTGTGATGACACGTGGTTCTGTCGTACTATTTGATGCATTAGTAACAATAGCTGCATTTTGTTCCTTGCCTTCTTTCAGCGTTGGTGGCTCTTGGCCAGTTGCTGCAAAGACGGTCATTCCTCCAATGACTAATGTACATGCTAATGCTGTTCCTAAAACCGACTTTTTCTTTAAGGTCATAATGGACACTATCCTTTCTTCAATCCCATTTTTACTAAAATGATTACAAAGCGGCGCAACCGTATAGGTTTCATCTGCCATATTGATGAGAGATCGTGCATATGCAGACTTTGCCTTATCTCCAAACTGCCTAATAACCCTTTCGTCGCAGGACAATTCAATGTCCCTGTTTACTAAAAAATACATAAGCCACACTAATGGATTAAACCAATGTAAAGCTACCATAATCGTTAAAATGACTTTCCACAAAACGTCAAAGCGTTTAATATGAATTAATTCATGCGTGAGAATAAACTGAATACTTGCAGCGTCTTCCCAATTTGTTGATTTTGGCAATAAGATGACTGGTTTAAAGATTCCATATGTTAAAGGGGTTGTAATTCTATCTGATACTGCAATTTGAATCGTTCTTTTTAACTGATGTTCGTTTAGCCATTGATTGAGATACTCATTATTCCTCACTGGGATGGCTGTTTGAAATTCTTTATAAAATCTAACATAGGCCACTACAAAGAATAGCAAAACCCCGATACCGCCACATGCCCAAAGGTACAGAATGAAATCGCTTGTCATCACAAGCAAAAGCTGATGATAGAACGTGTTTGATGTTTGTGCAATTTCGATTGTATTGTGCATACTTTCCGAATTATTTGAGTGAGTGAGCGTAACAAATAAGTTTTTCAGCATAGGCTGTATGCTCAACTTTGAATAAAAAGAGTAGGGGATGAGTAGTTTACATGCAACGATTCCCCAAAGAATTAAAAATGTTTGCTTGGGCACTTTATTTCTTACTAATATCCTCATCAATAGCACAATGATGAGGAGGAGAGATGCGTCTACACTCATGTTGAGAATACTCATATCATAATTCCTCACTCAAGATCTTTAACAATTTGCTTTAATTTATCGATCTCACTCGCGGACATTTTCTTTTTGTCTAGTAAGGATGCGAATAGTAAAGATTTAGAACCATTAAATACTTTATCAATCAATTCCGTCGTTTCTTGTTCTTGTATCTGTTCTTTTTTGATGATTGGATGACAGATAAAGTTAGGTTCAATTCTTTCAATGGCCTCTTTTTTTATACATTTTTTTATGACTGTATAGGTGGTATTTTTATTCCAACCTATTCGTTCGTTTAGTATTTGTGAGAGCTGTTTAGCTGTCAAATCGCCTTCTTCCCATAAAATATTCATGACTTGTAATTCCGAATCAAACAATTTAACTTGCATACGCGCATGCTCCTTTTCTTAAGTGGACTATTGCAATAGTTTGCCACAAACTAATACTACTGCGATAGTCTGTGGTTGTCAAGACTATTGAGATAGTCTGTTGTAGAAAACCCGTTTTAAGGGCATAATTATATCGATAAATGAACCTTTCGATACTGTGTCTAACCCATTTAACATGTATTAAAAGCTTAGTAAAGTCTTCATCGATGATGGCTCTGTTAATGTGCCTCGGCTTCAATTTACAGTTGACATCAAACTGAATTTTAAGTGCAGGTTCTAAAGCAAATCTGTACATGTATTTAATAATACAACCCTAATTAATTTTGATTGCGCTGGCGTTCGCAGCGTTGATTGGGTCTATTCTTTCATTTAACCATAAAAAATAACCCATCCTTGAGTTAACGGCTCAGATGGGTTAGCTAACCTATAAGTAGCCAGTCCCTTTGAGGGAACTTGCTATTATATTTAGCTGATGGATGTACCCCCATCAATCAGTCTTTTAATTTATTCAATTCTTCAATTTATTATACTTTTTGAGGTCTTTTTACAAGATGATTGATGGCTTTA
This sequence comes from Lysinibacillus sp. UGB7, assembly GCF_049058285.1. Lineage (NCBI taxonomy): Bacteria > Bacillati > Bacillota > Bacilli > Caryophanales > Bacillaceae > Lysinibacillus > Lysinibacillus sp. UGB7. The sequence continues at coordinate 44,861 of NZ_JBMGUV010000013.1, read as the reverse complement.
AACTTTAGATTCTTTCATTCAAAAGGTCACACGTTCCATTACTTAAATTTAAAGGTTTCAAAGTTGATGTCGGCGTCGCGGTTGTTGGATTTGAATTGCTTTGAGAAGCGTTTTACCATTTTTACAGGGCCACACATAAAGATGCTGGTATGAGCAGGCACGTTATAATTTTCAAAAGAAAGCCTGTCCATTTGCGTTGTGTCAATAAAGTTCACTTTGAAATGTGGATTATCCTTCGCAAAGTCTTGTAAAAAATCTGTGTGGATGGCGTCGTCCTGTCCGTGATAGCTGTAAAACAATTCAATATCTTGATTCACTGGCGTAGATTTTAAATACGATAAAAAGGGGGTAATGCCGACTCCACCTGCTATCCAAAGTTGATGTTTGTTGCCAGCTTCGAAGTTTAGATGACCATAGGGGCCTTCAATGGAGACGGATGTATTTAGCTGAATCAGTGCATTCACTTTTTTCGTGAAATCGCCAAGTGCCTTAATCGTGACATTTATTTTTTGCCCATCTCCAGCCGTTATGGAGAAGGGGTGAGGTGCTTCCTCTAAATCCTCTTGAAATATTTTCAAAAAGATAAATTGTCCATCACGATAAGCGAGTTTTTTATCGAGTGTCAATTCTATTTCAACGGCGTTTGCAGTAATTTTTTGGATGCCTGTAATTTTACCTGTGTGCTGAAAACACATGTCCTGATACATAGTGAGCATGTAAAGGGCAGACATGAATCCGATGGTTGCAGTGAGTGCTGTGAAAATACCTAAAGGTGTCGGCTGTAATAAATCATAGCGACTCGAAAAATAGGCATGATAGAGACCGAATGCATAAGGGATGAGTAATAACCGGTGGATGATGCGCCAGTGCTCATATTTTAGAAATTTGGCAAATAGGGCAATCACAATAAGTGCGATAAAGCCATTTTGTGCAAGTTCTCCAAAATTTTTAGCCAATTCGGTGAGTGAATTTTTTGTCACTTTATCCCAGTCAGGCACCATATTTTGCAATTGCCCATGTAAAATCACAAGCCCTAATGATAGAATAGCCAGATATTTATGATAAACATAGACATGCTCTAAGCCGTGGAACCAGCGTTCGATGCATTTCATTCTTGTAGACAATAAAAATACTAGAAAGAATCCTGTAATGGCCAAACCTGCAATCATATGACTGAGCTTATTTAGTTCATGAATTGTCTCTATCGGCTTCGCAAAATACCACAGGAAAGTACTACCACACATGATGATGATGATAAATAAAATTCCTTTATAAGATTTCATAATAACCTCCAGTACTCATTTTTATCGTTTGCCCTACTAGATATACAATAAATACCGGAATTGTTGGTGATTTTTACAGATGACGGTTCAATTTTTTTAGTATTTTTTTGCGTTCTGCTTCAAAATCAATAGGAAGTGCATGTTCACTTTCCTCATGAGCGTGTGCATTCTGACGCTTTTGGAACCAATGTGGAATGATTTCGGTGCGCTGTTGTTTAAGCCCAGCTTGCCGTTTTGTTTGAGTCGATTGCTTATAAATCTCCACATCTCCCACAGTTTTTAGCTGTTTATGCTGCCAATCCTTTAACACCGATTCGACATAGCTCCATTTCGGCACTTGATAGTTGATGGCTGTTTTCATGGCAAATATCACTAAGTCCTCATTCAAATGATTTTTCCAAAAAGCTATTTTTTGAGCAATATAGGGGTTTAAACGACCAAAGCCATTGTCAATATGAAACTGTTCAGCGGTTGGCACAGCTTTCTTGTCATGCTGTGAATCGAATGAGGTAGTCTCTGTTGTGTTTTCTGTGTAATCTTTTGGTATTGCTGACGTCAAATTGCTGGCACCGTTCTCGTCGTTTTGCTGGCATGGAAGTTCGGAAGATGCACTTGTGGGTTCAGTCATTTTGCTAACTTGCATGTCATCATGTTGCGTACATTGATCCGTACACAGGTCTGCAATCGCTTCTTGATTTAATCGATACCATTTGGTGCGATCCATTTTCAAGCGATTGTAATGCCCAACCACTATCAACTGCTGTTCCTCCAGTTTTCGGATAGTACGTTCAAGTGTACTTTTTGACCAAAATGGAAATTCCTTATGCCAATCCTCTAACGTTTTATAAATCCACTTATGTCCGTCCCGATAGTTCTTAGCAATGCGCAACCAATAATACATTTGCTGTAAAACGAGAGCTTGATTGAGTCCAATTTTTACAGCGAGTGTAGGCAATACTTGCAGCGGGGATTCGTTTATTAGTAAGTTCATTATCGTCACGTCTCCTTCAAGTCGGTTTGTGAGATGAGAAATGCTATACAAAGCATTTTTCATGTCATTCAATATATATCGTTGTAGGACTGAAAGAGGGACAGAAAATAGAAAAAATATTGAAATAAGCGTGAATACGAGTGTATGTTCGGAATGTGTGTTCTCTTTTTGTGCGAAGTGTGTTAAATTAGGAAAGTAGATTTTTATCATACATAAGGAGAGGAAATCATTATGCAAGGGAATACACATATCGTTGGGGGCATTACAGCAAGCCTTGCCTTTGCACAAATTTCCAATGATAACCCATTCGTCTTAGTAGGGGCGGGCATTGTCGGTGCATTACTTCCGGATATTTGCCATGGCGGTAGTAAAATAGGGCGGACGTTTCCCATCATCTCGAAAATCGTCAATAAGCTATTTGGACATCGTACCTTCACACATAGTTTACTGTTCTTATTTCTAGTCGTGACACTATTGCACGCATTTATGCCCTTTGAAGCCATTACGGCGGGTATCATAGTCGGAATGGTTAGTCATATACTGCTCGATATGGGCACGAAACAAGGCGTCAAGTTATTTTTCCCCATAAAAATTTCGGTGCGTTTTCCACTCACAACGAAAACGGGAGGGAAAGTGGAAAAGGTCGTGTTAGCACTGTTATCAGGACTCTCACTATATTTTGGCTATGAACTCATTAGTCAATTCGTTCGTGTTATCTGAAAAGTAAATAACCCCTGCGTGAACTGTGCGCAGGGGTATTAAATTGTGTGAAAATTGTGTGCGTGCCAGGCACCACCTAATCTGCCTTTACCTCTTCAACGGTTTGCTCAACCTCGGCGCGTGTCATTTTTTCACGGCCATCTTGCATCGCTTTCAACGTTTTATGTGCTAATGCAAGTGGAAGACGGCAGAACAGCAATACTGTACGTTTATGAATATCCTTCATATACAGGTCTGCTTTCGCTAAGTTCTCCTCCGCATAGGCAAATAAATCATCGCGAGTCCAGCCATCTGGCACGAAACTGACACCGCGATCATCCAAATCTTCGTGTTGATTGCGTAAAATATTGACAGCTTGTAGCCCACGCCCATAGCCAATTGCCAACTCACGGTCAGTTTGAATGTCTGCACCCCATGCCCAAAGCTCTGATAGCATGGTACCAACCAGCCCTGCCACGTAGTATGTATAATCATCCAAATCCTCACGTGTATGCACTTGCCAGTTTGCTTTTGCCCATTTCGCCATCCCAAATGCCATTTCACTTGTGGATGCTTGGACAATGTTACGTGCGCCTTCTGGGCAAAATGTCAGCCAATCTGCTAAACGAAGCGATACTTCAGGCAATTGCTCAGCATAAGGGTTTACTAACGCAGCATACGCTTCAGCATCGAAGTCAGCCTTTAATAATTCACTTGTAGCTGTAAGTAAATCGAACTTTAAATCGTTTGACAGCATTTCGTGGTCTTCGATTTCATCAATTGCGCGCATCGCTAAATAAGCGGCTGCAACAGACATTTTCAAATCGTTTTTTAAAAAAGTAATCGGTATATAAAATGTGCGACTTGTTTCTTTTAAAACATGCATCGCTTCTTTATAGAGTTTTTTTTGATCTTTCACTTGTATTCCTCCGTTCAAATGGTACCACATCTATAGTATATCGTATCGCAAAAGTGGGGAAAGATAAAACAGATTGTTCAATTTACAGCCATATTCTTTGTAAATGCTTAAAAAAAGTGATAAAGTTTAATAGTAAACTATTTAAATCTAAACAATATATTAATAAACATTAATGTGGAGATTTAAAGGTATTGGACCTGGCTGTTGTTATTGTGTGTCAAATGAACATAACTACGCCGAGGTGAATTTAAATGAGAGGAAGTTTTTAAGCATGGGACGATTAGACAATAAAATTGCCATTATTACAGGTGGCGCATCAGGAATGGGTGCCGCCATGGCAGAATTGTTTTACAAAGAGGGCGCAACAGTCATTGCAGCCGATATTAACGAAGAAAACTTAGCAAAAATTTCTGAATTAACAAACGTAGAAGGAATGAAATTAGACGTTTCTTCCGATGAAAACTGGGCACAAGTGACAAAAGCTGTCGTTGAAAAATACGGTCGTATTGATATTTTAATTAATAATGCAGGTATTGCAGGTAAAAAAATGCCAGACGATATTACAGAGCAAGACTGGGCACTGATGCACAAAATTAACTCATTTGGTCCTTTCTTAGGTATCAAGCATGTTTCGAAGTATATGATAGAAGCGGGTAAAGGCTCAATTGTTAATACTTCATCGTATACAGCTATTATTGGTTCAGGCTTTAACGAATACTCGGCTTCAAAAGGTTCATTACGCGCAATTGCCCGTGCTGCAGCTGCTGAATTCGGTCAATTCAATATCCGTATTAACACTGTTTTCCCTGGTGTCATCGAAACACCAATGACTGCTAATATTGGTCAATTTAAAGAAGCAATGGACATGTTGATTCGTGCCACACCGATGGGACGTCTCGGACAAGCAGAAGAAGTAGCCAAAGCCATTTTATTCTTAGCATCTGATGAAGCTTCCTACATTACAGGCGGAGAGCTTGTCATTGATGGCGGCTACTCAGCCCGTTAATTAGCTAAAATAGATATTCATAAAAGTGGAAATGCATGTAATCACTGCATTTTCACTTTTTTGCATTTTTTGATAGAGTAAAGATAAAGTAAAACTCTATCAGTGGTTTTTTTGCATCCCCACTGAACGTTAGTTGAACCAATCGGAGTTGATAGACCACCTAGTGTGCTTACTTGTGGTGTGCGTCTTACTGACCGTTAGTTACGTTCATTGCTTGAATTTTTAACGACCATTAATCGAACTAAGGTATTAAAAATGAAACGCTATAATCGTGTAAATAATAAAAGGATTTTGATATTTTTCGTGTTTTTTTCATGAAAGTTTGCTAAGTTATTGCACAATCATTTCAACAGGGGTAAAGTTTAGGGAGGGCGAATATTCAATTACACCTCGGCATAATTGTCGCTGACACTTTGTTGTTACACTTCGCAAGCATGCAACTACACATGGCGTCGAGATTTTGAATTGTGGAAGTACAATGACTGTTTCAAAATCCGTGACATTCGCTGGGGGCATGAACTATATTCAGGTGGCGCTTATGCATTGACTGAATAAAAGCTAAACTAGTATTCATCTCAGCATCTATAGAGATAGGAGATTTCTACTGAATAAAGTAAAAGGAGAATGGTATGCCAAAGGCTATAGGTATTGATGCAGGCGGCACATTGACGAAAGTTGCTTATTTAGACGAACATAATGAACTTATTCTATCAACTTTCCCGTCTAATGATTTGCAGGCTGTAAAGGATTGGATTATAAATAATCCAGATATTGAGGATATTGGCGTTACGGGGGGACGTACGGAACAATTACTTGATGTCATTAAAACAATGAAATCGATTCATTATATAGTAGAATTTGAAGCTACATTGAAAGGTGTCCGTTTTTTGTTAAATAAAGAAGGGTATCTCTTTGAACGTAGTATGATTACCAACATTGGTACGGGAACTTCCATTCATTATATGGAAGGAAATACGCATATTCGTGTTGGAGGAACAGGTGTTGGCGGTGGCACATTAATTGGATTGTCAGCGCTTACAACGGGCATTACTGATTACAACGAAATACGTGAAATGGCCGTTAAAGGAAAGCGGGAAGATGTTGATTTACTGGTAAAAGATATTTATCAAGGAATGGACACACCCATTGATGGACATTTAACGGCAAGTAACTTTGGCAAGGTTGGTATTACAGAAGCCATTAAACAGCCAGCAGAGGATATCCTTGCAACTGTTCAAGGGCTTGTGGGGGAAGTAATTACAACGCTTAGCATTCAATATGCCGAGGAAAAAAATGCCCAACATATTGTCTATATCGGCTCAACGCTTAGCAATAATGATCATCTCGCCAATGTAATCGCCAATTACACGCGTACGAAAAAGCATACACCGGTTTTTATCAATGATCACGGCTTTTCAGGTGCAGTTGGTGCACTGCTTAATATTACAGAATATACTACTGTCTAATCGACTGGTAGGAATGGAGGTGTCTCAAAAGACTTTTGAGGCACCTCCATTTTTCTATCGTCAGAAGAAATATTCCTGAAGCATAAAACCTTCTATCCTGAGCACATTAGACTCGAGGAGGTGAACAGCTAATGGGAAATAAAAACAACAAAAAGACAATGAATGTCAGAACGCATAATCCTTTTGATACCTACAAAAGCAAAGACCTTGACGACAGTAATAGTAATAACAATAACCCGAATGACAACCTAAACGAAGAATTCTCTGCAGAATTTGATGCGAAAGCAAAGAACAAAAACAATAAAACGAACCATGATAAAAATCAGCAGTCCAATAAAAGAAAATAGTCAATCTTAGCTGGAGGTGGAATGGCAATGGCGAAGAAAGGTAAAACAAGTTTTAAAAAGAAAAAGCAAGAACATAAAAAAAAGAACAAGAATGATCGTGAAGAATATTCAGCTGAGTTTAATGCAGTGATTCATAATAACGTGCAACAACCGAAACAAAGCAATAAATAAAACAAGTACAAAATTAATGCCCTAAAGAAGGCTATAAATACTTATAGTGCATTTATTTTTTACTGTTACAGCAAATCTATGCCAACTGATAAAGATTTGTTTCCACTTAATATTGGTGGCTAAACAGAGCCGATGCCATTTTCTTCACGTTCCAAAGAATAAATGATATTCAGTAAATTGCGCAATCTATAGTAAAAGGAGGCGTTCAATGATGCGAAAATTATTTATTGCACTTGGAATTTTTATGATGGTTAATGCTGCGCCTCTTCATATGCCAACGATTACTCATGCGCAACAACAAACGCCTAGCTACGCGAAATGGGGAAGGCTTGCTATCATAGAGACACACGCCAAATATCCCGGTGCGAAAATTGTTGACTATCTGCATGAAGGAAGCGAAACTTCTGCACAGTCAACGATAGAAAAATTTAAGCTATGGCTAAAAGATGGTAACAAGGAATTCGGCGTTTATGTAAGAATTAAGTATACGACTGCAACGGAAAAAGTGGAGAATATTGAGTTTCAAGAAACCGCTAGATAAACATTTAGACTCAACGATAAAAGAGGGTGCCTACATTGTTCAGGCATCCTCTTTACTGTAATTAACCTTGTAATTTTTGAATGAACTCACGCATGACACCAGGTAAATCAGGCCATGCATGACCACTTACGAGATTGCCGTCTGTATGCAAGTTCGCATCAATATAAGTAGCACCTGCTACTTGGACTTCAGGCTTGCAGGCAATATAGGCTGTTAGCTCGCGCCCTTTAAGTACCTCGGGAATGGTCGCGAAAATTTGAGCTGCATGACAGACTGCGGCAATCGGTTTATTGGCTTCAAAGAAATGGCTGACAATCGCAGGGACATGCTCGTTTAAACGAATGTATTCCGGTGCTCGGCCACCCGGAATGATTAACCCATGAAATGTCGATGGATCAATATCTGCAAAGGCAGAATGGGCCTCTAAGCCATACGCAGGACGCTCGATGTATGTATCGAAGCCTTCAACAAAATCATGCAGTACCGTTTGCAATTTCTTCGCAGAAGGTGCTGCAATCGTCACGTTATAGCCAGCCTCTAAGCAGCGATAATATGGATAATAAATTTCCAACGCCTCTACAGCGTCACCTGCAATAATTAAAATATTTTTCCCCATAACTCCATCTCCTTTTCTTTGTGAATCTAGTAGCTTTATTCGACACTTTAGGAAGATTCCCTGCTGAATTGGCTAATTTTACAGGAAATTTAAGGTGATATTTAGTTAGCAGATTTAGTAATAGATAGCACTGAAAGAACCGAGAGAATCGCTGATAGAACATGAATAATCGCCGGTATAACCGTCAGAATAGCTGTTAGACCATGGATAATCGTCAGAATCGCTAGTAGACCATGAAATATCGCTGATAGACATGAATAATCGCTGATAGAACCGTCAAAATCGCCGCTAAAACCACGAAAATCGCCGGTAGCGCAGTCGATGAATGTTCAAGCAACTTTCTTTACAATGAAAAAAATGAAGCGTATAGTATTTGTTTAGCTAGGTAAATAAATGAGGAGGTGATAATATGAATCCAATATTCCATGCTTTATTCCAAAAAAGTCGTTATTTAACGAATTGTTTAAATGAAGTATTGAAACAGCACAATCTGTATAGTTCGCAATGGACAATTTTATATTGCTTACAGAAGCACGGAGCCATGACGTTAACACAAATTTGGAAATATTTAAATGTTGAGGCACCAAGCGTGACAAGAGGGATTTCTCGACTTGAAGATTTGGGTTGGGTGGAGCGAATTGATGGGGAAGATAAGCGTGAAAAAATTGTGACCTTATCTGCGATGGCAGAGGAGCGCTTACCTGCGATTACTGCAACAATTTTAGCATTTGAGGCAGAAATGGTTGGTTCACTGACTGTGGAAGAGCAGCAGCAATTTATGAACCTATTGCAAAAAATGAAAGGTTGATTGGCATGCAACAAGGGGAAAGTACTCAAATATGGACGAAGCGGTTCATTAGTTTGTTTTTGACGAATATATCCGTGTTTTTTGTTTTCTATGGTTTGGTCACGACATTGCCGCTCTATGCGATTGGCGAGCTTCACCAAACAGACAAGGAGGCGGGACTATTATTATCGGGTTTCTTATTATCGGCAATTATTGTCCGTCCCTTTTCCGGTAAATTATTAGATGTCTTTGGGAAGAAAAAACCATTAGTCATCTCTATTGCGGGCTATTTTTTATGTACGGTTTTATATTTATTCATTCATCCATTTGGGCTGTTATTGGGCTTACGATTTATTCAAGGGATATTTTTTAGTGTTATTACAACCGCGGCAGGTTCATTAGCAGCGGATATTGTGCCTGTGAGCCGCAAGGGAGCAGGACTGGGTTATTTCACAATGTCTACAAATTTAGCCGTCGTTATTGGCCCATTCATTGGCTTACTATTAATTCAATATAGTAGTTTTAATGTGTTATTTATTGTCATGAGTATATGCGTTTTAGCAGGTGGTCTATTAGCAGCCACGATTAATACGGATGATTTACCGCAACCTGCATATCAAGGGAAATTGACATTTAAGTTTAACGATTTATTTGAACGTAAGGCTTTACCGGTTGCTGCCATTGCAAGCTTAATAGCTTTTTCTTACGCGAGTGTGTTATCGTTCTTATCGATTTACGCACAGCAAAAGGATTTAATGGCTGTTGCGAGTCTTTTCTATGCAGTATTTGCGGCAGCAATGCTCATTACACGTCCATATACAGGGAAGCTCTATGATACGAAAGGGCCACAATTTGTTATCATTCCGGGCATACTATCGTTTGCTATCGGGCTTGTTATGCTGGCGTTTGTATCAGGACCAGTATTATTTTTGTGCGCAGCTATCTTTGTTGGTTTTGGCTACGGGGCAGTGACAACGAGCTTACAGGCTTTAGCTGTACAATCAACGGCCCATACACGCAGTGGTTATGCAACCGCAACATACTTTACAATGTTTGACCTCGGTATTGCACTAGGTTCTTATATTTTAGGAATGGTGGCCGTACAAGCGGGCTATGCTGCCGTTTATTTAACTGGAGCAGGTTTACTGGTTGTAGTTTTTATCATTTATCTCCTGCGTTTAGCCAAAATAAAAGCAAAAAATGTAGCTCACATATAAAGACAGCACTGGCATCCGATAAAATTCCCTTATAAATCGACTTTTACTGCAACATAAGATGGGGCGATTTTTGTTTTTTTGCTTAGCGCAGCGGTTTCATCGAGAAAGGAAGTTAAGCAACCCAAAAATTTTTTAATATCATTTCCATACTTAACGGGGATTTTTTTCCGTTGAGTTTTTTCTTGATGTGCAGATTAATCATTTCAAAGTTTAAACTGCCCACGAGATTATCGCTCAAGTCATCACCATGACATCACCTCGCAGCCGAGTTACCAGGAGTTAGCATTAAAGTGACAAACATACAGTAGCTCTGAACCACTCAACCCGCCGAAAGTTCCGCCGTAGTGGATGGTAGATTTATAGTGAAAAAAGACAGAAAACAAACTCGATTTCTTCCGAGTTATTTTCTGTCTGACAGTTTACTATAAACGACCGTACCCCACAAAATACTGCTTCCAATAGGTGCTATTGATGTTAGCGATGGTAACGCCACTATTGCTGGCATTAATCATTTGATTATTGCCAATATAAATGCCTGCATGTGAGATACCTGGCTTATATGTATTAGCGAAAAATACTAAATCACCTACTTTTGGTGTACTTACTTTTTTTGCTGAATTGTAAAAACCTGCTGCTGTTTTGCGAGGAGTCGAAATACCTGCGTTATTATAAACGTAAGTGATATAGCCTGAGCAATCAAAACCTGTGCTCGGTTTCGTTCCACCAAATGCGTATTTTACACCTAGTTGTTGTTTCGCAATTTGTACTAGGTTAGTTGGTGTATTAGGTGTAGAAGGTAGCGTAGTATTGAGGTTTAACTTTTGTCCAACAAAAATGTTTGAAGAAGATAAGTTATTCCAGCTCATTAATGTTTGATAAGAAACTCCGTGTTGATTGGCAATTTTCCATAAAGAATCACCAGATTTTACTGTATAAGTTGCAGCTGACGCTGTCTCAAAAGTTGAAAAAAGTACAGATGAACTTAATGCTAATGCAGCTATTTTCATGCCCCATTTAAACTTTTTAATCTTTGTCAAAATATGTATCCTCCTATAACTTTAAAGCTTATAACTTGGTATATAAATGATATTAACATTGTAATATTACAGTTACATGTCAACAAAATAACATTAAAGATACATTTCAATTGTAGTGAAATAATAATAGGTGGGGTATTATGCTGAGGCTTCATCCGTTTTTTTTAAGGCTGTGTTTGGAATGGATGGAAGGGGAAACGTGAAATTAGCCCAGCCATCGTATTAATAGTGGGAGATGTTTGCTAAGTAATATGTATTGTCTAACCTAAAACGAATACGAGGCTGTTCTATAGTAAAGACAATATATAGGCTATTTTTTTGATATAAAAGTAAAAATCCGCGTAGACTCCTGCAACTCATGCCTTGCCCCTGCAGAAAGCGAAGCGGATTTTTACCATATAGGAAGACGGGCGTTGTTGTTTGACAGCCCTGTCTTGTTATTTTAAGTTCTTTTGTAAGAAAGCTTTTGTCCGATCGTTTTGCGGATTCGTAAAGAATTCTTCAGGATGATTTGCTTCGATAATGTCGCCACCATCCATAAATACCACCTTGTTTGCTACTTCGCGCGCAAAGCCCATTTCATGCGTTACGACGATCATTGTCATATGTTCCTCGGCTAAATCCTTCATGACTTTCAATACTTCACCTGTCAACTCTGGATCGAGCGCTGAGGTCGGTTCATCGAATAATAAAATCTGAGGATTCATCATCAATGCACGTGCAATGGCTACACGTTGCTTTTGTCCGCCAGAAAGTTTAGCAGGATAGGCTTTCGCTTTCTCGGCTAGTCCAATTTTTTGTAGTAAATCCTGACAGCGTCGTGCAATGGCATCCGAAGACTCTGTTTTCAGCAAACCCGGTGCAATCTCAAGGTTTTGCTGCACAGTTAAATGTGGAAATAAGTTAAAGTGTTGAAATACCATGCCCATTTTGGCAGTAATTTTTTTTATGTCCTGCGGTTTTGCATAGTTTCCATCTTGAACTAAATAATCGCCGTCCACACGAATGCTTCCACCATTAATCTCTTCTAAATGAACTAAGCTTCGAAGCATTGTGCTTTTACCAGAGCCAGATGGACCAATAACTGCAACGACATCATTTTTCTCAATGTCAAATGTAATTTGTTTTAGTACTTCCAGCTCACCGAATGATTTCTTCAAATTCGATATTTCAATAAGTGCCATACATGTCACCTCTATTCAAATTTAAAACGTTTTTCAAGCCACTTAAATAATACAGTTAACACTAGCGTCATGACTAAGTAAATAGCGCCAGCAATAAAGTACGGTACAATTGTGAAGTCACGATTTACTGCTGTTTGTGCAAAGTGAAGTAGCTCTGGTACAGCCACAGCGTATAGCAGTGCTGTGTCTTTAATTAATGTAACCGACTCATTGGATAAGGCCGGTAACGCTACACGAAACATTTGTGGCAAAATAATACGTGTCGTTGTTTGCCATTTAGACAATCCTAATATTTGTGCTGCCTCGTACTGACCTTTATCAATAGCAAGTAAGCCACCTCTGAAAATTTCCGCAAAGTACGCTGCGTAATTTAATATAAAGCCAAGACAAGCAGCGGCAAAGCGGTCAATTACTAAATACTCGCCTATTACGGGTATCATCGGCAAACCAAAACATATTAATAAAAGCTGTAGTAGAAGTGGCGTACCACGCATCACATAAATATACGTATGTGCAAGCCAAGATAGCGGTTTAATCCGACTTTTTACAGCTAATGTCAGCAAGAAGCCGAATGGAATCGATACGAGAATCGCAATAATGAACAGCAATACCGTCATTTTTGCTCCTTCAAGCATCGGCAAAATCATTGTTTGCCAGTAGTCCGCCATAAATATTTTCCCTCCAAAAAGATAAGAGTTTCACAAGGAAACTCTTAGCCATAAATATCATTCAATTATCCCGTAATTACGGTTGCTAAGACGCCCACTTGAAAATGAAGGTCAAGCACCCATAAGTACCTGATTGGTTCAACTAATAATCGAGGGGCGATAAAAAGAATCCCCACCCAATTATACGTTTCACTTTATTTTAAAACCTTATCTTCACCAAACCATTTTGTAGAGATTTCAGCAGCTGTGCCATCTTCATTCATTTTATCTAATGCGGCTTGCAGCTTTTCTAACAATGCTTCATTTCCTGGTTTTACACCAATACCATATTGTTCTGGTGCAAGAGATTCTTCTAATAATTTGAATGTATCAGGTTCTTGCGTCATGTAATATTCTGCGACAACCGCATCAATGATGACTGCATCTACTCGACCTGTTTTTAAATCTGTTAAAGCTAAAACGTTATCTGCAAATTCTGTAATTTTTTTAATTTCTTTGTGAATTGGATTGCTGTTTAAGGCATCCGCTGCAGAAGAAAGGGCTTGAATACCAACCTCTGTACCTGCTAAATCACTAAGTTCTTTAATCGATGAATCTTTTTTTGTTAACACTACTTGCGAGTTTTCTAGATATGGCTTTGTAAATAATACTTTTTCTTTACGCTCATCTGTAATTGTATAGCCATTCCAAATTAAGTCGATACGACCACTCATTAATTCTGATTCTTTTGTTTTCCAATCAATTGGTTGGAATTGTGCTTCCATCCCCATATGTTCAGCTGCTGCACGTGCTAAGTCGATATCGAAACCAACAATTTCATTTTTATCATCACGGAAGCCCATTGGAGCGAATTTATCATCGATACCAATAATAATTTTTTCTTTTTCTGCGTCACTAGAACCACCTGTTGATTTTTCATCTGAAGTGCCACATGCGGCCAAAGCTAGCACGGCAGTAAGCATGATAAGTAATGTGAAAATACGCTTCATTGTCAAATTTCCCCTCGCATATTAAATGTAATACTAGCAAATAATAGTTTTGCGCTTTCTCTTACTAAATTACTAATGTGTTAAAGGATATCACCGTAGTATAAAGTTGTCAATATCCATGGGGTATAATTCGAAATTTAACTATATATTTTTGAACTATTTCGCGCCATTGTTGTTGGGAGACTATCAAAGCTCACGATGTAAAGAGTGCCAGAAATTCGTAGCTGTTGCCGCTAGAATCTTAAAATTTTTTAGTTCTCTTATTATTGACAGATGTCAGTGAAAGGATGAGTGAGGCTGAAAAACGGAGCATTGAAAAAAGCGCTTGATCATGTTGTCAGCGCTTTAGTTCTTTTCGTGTTGAATGGCCGCACGTGCGAGCGCATCAGCCGCTTTATTTTGTGAATCAGGTACCCACTTGATGAAAAATAAATCGAAGCTACCAGCAAGTGATAAAGCCTGTTCAAGATAAGGTTTAAATTCTTCATTTTTTACATATTCTTTTTCCATAGAGGCAACAACAATTTTAGAATCGGAGCGTACGGAGACAAGGGTTGTACCAAGCTTTTGTGCTTCTTTTAGGCCACGAACTAAGGCGGTAAATTCAGCAATATGATTATTCGTATGACCAATATACTCACTTATTTGGACATGATGACCCTCGCCTTTAATGAAAATGCCAATACCGCTTGGCCCAGGATTACCTGCACTAGCTGCATCTATATAGACTTCTAACATATAAATCCCTACTTTTCGATTAGATTCAATGATAATTGTACAGCAAAGGAGCTGTTAAACAACCTTCAATACCATCATAACAATTTCTGTTAATTAAGGGTGAACAAAATAGTTGCTTGTACAAAATGTTCACTTCATAATAGTAAGAAGTGAAATTTGGACGTGAAAGGGGTGAACGTTCTTGATGGATAAAGTGACGGTTATGAAAGATATTGATGAACTGCATGATATGTATTGTGCTGATTGCTTAGTCATTAAGCAACTGCGTAGAGAACGTGGTAAAACGGGAGCTCATCGCTTCTGTATTGAAGCTTGTACGGTAGGGGAGCGAATGCAATTTTTGGGGGAAGAACTATTAAAAGTATATAGTAAATAGAGTGATTACCTGACGTCGAAAAACCACAACTCGATTAAAATTACTTTTTTGCATAAAAATAATCATATTTGAGCTTTCGCGTGCATAAATAATAGTATGTTCGGAAATAATAATATTGGTTGGTTACCATAGAAAAAGTTACTTTGTTATCTGCTATGCAGATGGCAATAGTAGCTTTTTTTATTGTATGCATAGTGAAGTGCAACATCCACAAGGTTGTTTCAATGATGGTCGTTGATAGGGATACCATAATAAAGCCGCACGTTCAAGGTCGGAACCTGAACGTGCGGCGCGCAAATAAATCTATTTTATTTAGTCGCTACGTAATTACTTAGGTCTTGATAGTACTTTGTCAAAGAAGTTGCTGAAATATCAAATGTTGCAGCAATTTCTTTCACCGTCATTGATAACGATTCGAAAAGCTCTTTTTCTTGACCATAACGAATCGCCCCCGCAGCGATAGCCGCTTCTTTACGTGCAGAAGGTTGTCCTTCAATTAAATAATCTTCTAATAGCTCTAACATCGGTTCTGTATCGCGTTCATTTTTCTCAAGGAAATCTTTAACTTGTGCAAGGACACCGTTTTCAAAGCTAGTAAATTCTTCGCCTTTGTAGCCGTTAGACACAAGCAGCTCCCAGAATGATAAATGATCCTCTTTTAAGAAAGCCTCCACTTTTTTCCCAGAAGCCTCGAAATTTTTCTTCAATTGTACAAATACCTTTTCATGGTCTAGAGGGAAGAAAATAAGTGTTGAAACAGCTAAGTAATGTGTTTCTTTTTTCGTGCCATCGGGTAGGATGAATGCAAATACATGCATGCCCTCAGGAATTGGCTTGTCGTTTTCGCGACGGATAAAGATTTCTTGCTCTGACAACACATGTGAAGCTTTAAAATAATTCTCCTCTACAACTGACACGGTACCAATAAATAGTGTAGGTTGTGACCAACCTTCTAATACTTTTAAAGTAGAAGGTCGAACCGTCTTTTTCTTCGTTTTCTTTAAATAACTTTTCCAGATAGATGGCTCTTGATGGAAGAAGAAGTCGTCCAACGCGATAGCCTCAATAAGCTCACGCTGTAGTACGCTCTCTAATTTAGGCTGCCATGTGCCCACGTGCTCGATATAGGCACGGACATCTTTGCGTTCTGGGTACTCTAAATAGAATGTTTGTAGTACACGCTCTAATTCTTCAATTGCTACAGTTTCTACTGTTACTTGCTGTTTACCTTCACAGCATTTTTTATATTTTTTGCCGCTACCGCATGGGCATGGATCATTACGTTTTACCATAATTAGAAACACTTCCTTTGAAAATTGTTAGTCGAATTTTGCTAAATAAATTGCGTACACTTAATAATAACGGTACTTTTGTACGAATGAAAATAATTATCTATTTTGAAATATCGAAAAAGTGTAGAGGGACGCCCTGATTCTAGTATATGTACGTATATTCTCGCTTAGAACTAAAAAAAGAAAACCATCTACGCATTAACGCTAATTGATTCAACGGGCAGAGTGACGGATAGAACAGGTAGAGTGACGGAAAGAACAGGTAAAGTGACGGATAGAAATAAAAAAGCAGCCTACAACAGTAGGCTGCATGTCACGCTGGAGAAGATACCATCCCCACGGTTAGAAGTTTCACTAAAAGCCCGATTGTTTAACTAACAATCATTGGGGACGAAGAAAACCTCCACCGATTAAAGTTTCACTTGAAGCTTCAATTTCCTTTGTTAGTCGTTCAAGTTCATCGATCAGATGCCCGATATAGGCAATCGTTTCTCGAAGCGGTTGATCTGTTGTCACATCAACACCTGCCATTTGCGCTAGCTCTACAGGTGATTTTGTACCACCAGCTTGGAGAACCTGTAACCACTCATCGACAGCGGGGCTGCCTTCTTTTAAAATACGCTGCGATACTTGTGTTGAAATTGTTAAACCTGCGCTATAAGTATATGGGTATAAGCCCATGTAGTAGTGAGGCTGACGCATCCAAGTTAGCTCTGCACCTTCAGAAATGTCTACTGTATCGCCCCAGAAATCTTCAAGGACCGTGCGTTTTAATTTATTTAAAACAGTCGCATTGACAGATTCGCCAGCGTCCACTAATTCATAGACCTTGCGCTGATAAGCAGCTTCTAGTAAATGTGTTACGAAGTTATGATAATACGTTTTTGATACGATATTTGAAATGACCCAACGTTTGAAACGAAGGTCATCATTATGTGTTAATAAATAATTTGCCAATAGCATTTCATTCATTGTGGATGGCGCCTCGATAAAGTAAAGAGAAGGGCGACTATTGAAATACGATTGATGTCCATGTGCATTCACAAAATGTCCTGCATGGCCAAGCTCATGTGTGAGGGTAAACACCTCATTCATGCGCGCATTCCATGATATGAGAATGTATGGATGACTGCCGTATGGACTGGAGCAGAACGCGCCAGTTGATTTGCCTTTGTTTGGCGCAAAGTCAATCCAACGCTCGTTAAATGCTCGTTCAAGCATATTTTGATAATCCTCACCCATGACTGCCAGGGATTTTTCGACATAATCTTTCGCCTCAGCCATTGTTAACTTTGGATCATAGCTTGCATCGAGCGCGATTTTTAAATCAGCAAATGTCATTTTTTCTAAATCATTTGCTTGCTGAATCAGCTTCGCATAACGACGCATATGCGGTGCAAGCTCTTGTGTGATAAGGTCAATTTGGCGATTATAGAGTGAACGATCTACTTCTTGATCAAATAATAGATAGTCAATCACAGAGTCAAAACCTCGTAAATTAGCTATTGTTTTTTCTTGTTGAATATGTGTGTTATATACTTGCGCTGTTGTATGCTGATAATCACGTAGCTTGCTAGAAAATGCATCAAATGCTGCCCGACGCACATTTGTATTTACTTCAAGCTCCCAATCATTTTCAAATAATACAAAGCTGAGAGGGTGTTTTGTTCCATTTACCTCGAAATCACCGAAATTCATATCGACAAGCTTTGTTGTGTTATAGATTTCATAGGGAGCATCAAAAGTGGAGCTAAGTGCCGCAAGTGCCTTTTCCACTTCAGGGTGCAATTGGTGAGGCTTCTTTTTTAATAATTCTTTTAAATAATGCTTATAAAGTGGGCTCAACGCAGCAGCTTCCTCTAAAATGGTTTCATCTAATGCTAATAATTCACTACGCACAAATGATAGCGCACTACTAATTTTTCCGACAGCTGTACTGAATTTCGCAGCACGCATTTGCGCCGCATCATCCGTGCGATCAGCCTGAATGTTTAAACTAGCGTAAGCGCCAATCGGGACGAATTTTACTTGCAATGTTTCAAAAGCTGTTAGAACATCAATCACTTTTTGTGCATCTGTAATGGTGCCTTGATACGTACGTTCAAAATTTACCGCTTCCTCCACTAATTGCGCTAAAGTAGGTTCAAAATCTGCGTCATTCTCAAGTAAATCTTGTAAATTCCAAGTTTCTTCTAGTGGAACATCTTTGCGTAATGGTAAAACCTCCATGTGTGAACACCCCTTTATTGTAAGTGATTTCATTATAACGAAACTATTTCGGAAAGTGAAATAATTAGAGCGAATAGTTTTAATATTTTGCTAGTTGATGAACAAAACTCATTGGGGTCATGAATACATCCCTTTGAAGTCATGTGAAAAAAGAGAGCTTCGTACTATGTTCGTGTAGTAACTACCATTTTACGAGGTTCTCTTTTTGTTATGGTTTAAGCACAAAAATAATGATTTGCCAATGTACATCATTGTTTATGTTTTAAATTATGATAGTAGGGAAAAATGAGTGTATAGCCAATGCACAATGCAACGCATACTAAAGGCTAGAACTATGATAATTGGAGGAGAAAATATGACACAAAACTTAAATAAGCAATTGAATAAGCTTGTAGCAACATACTCGGTACTTTATACAAAGTTGCATAACTACCATTGGTATGTAACGGGCAACGCCTTCTTTACACTCCATGCAAAATTTGAAGAATTATATAATGAAACCACGTTAAATTTAGATGAAATTGCAGAGCGTATTTTGTCGAAAGATGGTAAGCCCGTTGCTACATTAAAGGAACATCTGGAGCTATCTTATATAGAGGAAGCCACAGGGAAGGAAACGACTGAGGAAATGGTGGAAACAACGATCTCTGATTTCCAAAAGTTAATTAAAGCATTAAATTCAACAATGGCGCTAGCAGCAGAAGATGGGGACGACCGTACAGAGGATTTACTCAATGCAATGTATCAATCGCTTGAAAAACATACATGGATGTTAAAAGCATTTCTTGGCAACTAAATCATGAACTAATAGGACAAAGTGAAATTAAATATTACAAATATTACAGTATGATGAAAAAGATGTAAAAGGCGTTTCGTATCCCACGAGCTGGGTAAAAACATAGTAAGCCATACAAAATAGGAGGAATTGAACATGATGAATGAACAAAACCCACAAATTGAGGTGGCACATACAAAAGACGAAATGCTGCACATTTTAGAAAGTATGCGATTAGCTGGATATCATACAGAAGATATTCATATTATTGCAAAGAATCAAAGCCAATTAGAGGATGTCAAATGGGATCCGGATGTTACAACGCATGCAGCAGGGAATTGGGTAGACCAGTTTAAATCATGGTTTACTGGTGAGTCTGCTGTGACAGAAGGGTTAAAACGTTTTGATTTATCAGAAGGACAAACAGCCTATTATTCGCAGCTTGTCGAACAAGGAGCCATTGTCTTATTTGCTGAACGTGATGATACAAGTGAGCCACTGATAACGGCATCTGATGATGAAGAAAATCGCTATCGTCATGACCCGCTGGATCCACACGTAACAGCTCCAGGACCATTTAATGATACAGTTGGCAATGTGGAGACATCCGAGCAACGTGAAGAACGCTTAAAAGCTGAGGAACGCATGAGTGACGCCGAACAAATAAGAAGATATCTATAAAATAAAACAGTAATCGGTGGGGATTTACCTCTCACCGATTACTTAGAAACTTAGGTTAAGACCGGATTTTGCCTTCCATATTCATCTGTGGAAGGCTTTTATAATGTGAAAAGGGAAGAAGTGCGATGGAAAGATGGATTGCTCTTGTGTCTAATGCAATGGAAGGGTTAGGCAGGTTGACCGTGTGAATCGGATTTGAGGCTTTTCACTACTTTACAGGATATTCTGTAGCATTGTGAATCGAAGCTTAAACAGGCCCGTACTTTTCCGATGCAAAAGCATGGCATGCGATGGACTAAAAAAGAAAGAAAAAATGACAAAAGGCATCGAGAATGAACCTTCTTGATTACCTTTTGTCACACAATGACTTCATTGTTTTCGAAACACTTATTACTCACTCAATACCACACAAATAGACTATTTCTTAATTTTTACAGCTCCCCCATCTTTCACAAAAACGTTGACGGTGATTTGATGAATAGAAGTATTCGTTAGGTCTTTTATTTCCTCTTTCGTCCATGTATTGGATTTGAATCGATAAGCTTTTTCTGAAAGATTGAAAACATCGGCATTAATTTCTAGTCCTTTATTAAATGTTTGTTGGATTTGAGATGATATGATGGCCTCGGTTTCTTGCGCAATTTGTTTTCTATCAAGATTTTTTGGATTTTCTGTAATGGATGCTTTAACATCTAACTCGACATCATATTTCGGCGCTTTCCCATCTACTATTTTAATTGTATGCTTTATATTATCGATAGACATCGAAACAGATTTATCTTTAATGGCCAGCTTCATGTTTTTAAATTCTTTATTAAACCAATCTAGTCCTGCAAGCTCCTCCTCTTGTAGCCACCCTGTTAATTTTTTATTTGAAAGAAAATATGCGCCACCAATGGTTAATATTTTTTTTGCGTCGTTATCTTCATCCCAATAATCATCTGTTACATCTATTGAGGGAATCATTAACGAACCAATTGGCTCATAAAATCTTTTTATGATGTTTTGTACGGTGACTGTCGGAAAAAATGTATTAAAAAACAATTGTTCTTTTGGATCATAAGTAAATGTTAAGTTTGGCGGTTTATAAAATAACCCTCGTACGTTCATTATTTCCTTAATATTACGTTCATACGCATAAATTAACGTATTGTAACGCAAATAATAGTCTCTACTAAAATAATCTAAAAAATCATCCAGTTGTCCATCTAACATGTTTTTGGAAATAAATATAGCTTGTATATGCCCATAATAGAGGGGGTTAACTGAATGCTTTTCAATATCATCGATCGCCTCTTGGATTGTGTCACCTTCTCCATGTCCAATAACAATTGGAGCAGGTTCTTTCCCGATGTCTGGTTCCGAGCCAGTGATATTATTAAAACCAACTGCTTGAAAATATAAATGATATTTATTGTCAGAAAAATCAATACCTAAAGCCGTAACATAAATTTCACTTTGAATTTCTTTTATTCCTGAGCAGCCTATTAATAGCCATGATAAATGACATAAAATGATTACTTGCAGTATCACTTTATAACGAGCCATTAAATTCACTCCTTTTCTCGGTGAGCATTATACATACGGTCTTTCGACTTAAATTTGAACGGCATTTTCAAGAAACCTTTCATCATATCTGGAAAATTAACTTTATACAGTGTGGAAAGGTAAGGGCGTCCAAAGCTTTCCAATGAGGAAATATATGTTAGTAAAAATAATACACAGACAAAAAAGCCATACATCCCAAAAAAAGAAGATATGATTAACGTGACAATTCTCAATAAAAACACATTTCCCAATATATTTTGATTAATTAATGTATAACTAGAAATGACAGTAAGTGCGCCTACTACTAATGTAGACGGGGAAGTAAAACCAGCTCTTATTGCAGCATCCCCAACGATTAATCCTCCTAAAACAGCGACAGTTTGACCAACCGTTTTAGGTAAGCGTACCCCTGCCTCTCTAAAAAGGTCGAAAAAGATTAGCATGATAAAAATTTCGATAGAAGAGGACACAGGTAAACCAATTTTAGATGTAGATATCGATGCTAATAATGGGAAGGGGAGTTGGTTCAGCTGATGAACAGTCAAGGCAATCCAAAACCCTGGTAAAAAGATACTGGTAAATAAAGAAAGTATTCTTAAAATGCGGGAGAAGCTTCCGTAAATGAAACTGGATTGATCATCTTCAGGCGCCTTTAAAAGAAGTAATAAATTAACCGGCCCAATCAGACAACTTGGGCTGCCATCAACCAGTATGGCGAAACGGCCTTGATTCAGTGAATTGACGACAAAATCGGGTCTTCCGGTATAATCGATCAGTGGGAATAGTGCCGATGTTTTATCATAAAGTAATTCCTCTATATGATAGCTACTGGCAATCACATCTACATCGATCACATCTAACTTGTTTTGTACATTTTCTAAAATATCCGGTTTTATAAGATTATCTAGATAAAGAAGTAAAACCCTTGTCTTACTAGTAGTCCCAATTAAATAGCTCTTACTGCATAAATGATTACTTTTTAATCTCATTCGTAGCAATGAAAGGTTCGTATCTATATTTTCTACAAAGCCATCACGAGGTCCCCTTAGTGAAACTTCCATATTGGATTCATCAATGGCACGTTCAGGAAGTTTCGCTAATTTGATTGAATATAACGTATCTGATTGGCAGTGATAGATATAGATGAATCCAGAAAAAATGCCACTGTTTATGTCCTCAAGTTTTTGCAAATAATCATGTAACTCTTCAACCTCTAAATAGCGATTTATTATTTTTATATCATTCATATGTCCTTGTTCAGCAAGTCGTCTAACACTCGGTAATAACGTATTAAAATAAAGGTCGCTATCAATTAAACTTGGACAGTAAAAAAAAATGATTTCTTGGTTTTCATCATGAAACCAATAATGCTTATGGCTGATTCTTATATCCGTTTGCTTACTTAAAGCTTGCTGCAAACGCTCCCTATTCCTATGTTTGTTCAAATTGTTTCCCCCTTTTCAGGCTCAATAATATATAGGTAGCAATAATAAAAATGAATAAAAATACGAATATTGAGGGAAGATAGACCCTATTTACAAAAAAAATAAAACTAGAGACGGACCAAGGAATTAGTAATCCTAATGTTAAGCAAAGATATAAAATGGAGAGTAAACGATTTCGATTTTTTTTCATAAATGAAGATAATATATACATAAACAAACTGACTCGAATAAATGAGATCGACAATATGTGAAATACGGATAATGAATCCAACCTCGTTAGATATTTACCGAATGACAAAACTTTCCATTGTTCGTTCACTGGGAAAGTCATTTTTTTTGCTATAAAAATCCCAAATTCAGCAATAGTAGAGGTCATTGTAATAAAGGCTAATAAAAGCAAGACAATCGATATGACGATAATCCCTTTAAATTTTAGTTTTTCTTGTGAATGCCCTATTAATACAAATAACATAAAGCCGATTTCTAAAATGCCAATACACATATATATAACACCGAATAGGGTTGAAGAAATATTACCTGTATTTATTGGGTACAGGAGCTGGTATTCATTGTTAACGGAGTTGCCTATATTAAGTAGTGCAAATAACAAAATGTAAAGTGTACCGATAATTAGTGATTGAATTGCAATAGTCTTTATTCCTTTCAAAGATCCATAGAAGCACAAGACAATAAACAACAGTACATTGATGAGATAGGGATACTCAAATGCAAAATTCTCATCAACCCAAATCATTGTAAATTTAAGTGTTATGAAAGTTGATAAAAGGATATAGACGGCATATGAAGCAATGACGATTACGTAGAGCGGTTTATTGTAATGAACCGATATAAATTGAGGTAAAGACCTTTTATTTAAGGAAGAGGCAATTCTTGAAATAACGAGGGCCAACAGAAAGAAAGGCAGTAAACTTATTAGAGCACTGATCCAAGATTCACGTTCAGCTTCCGAAAATATCGTAGGAATTAGCATAAATTGTACCAAGAAACTACCGGATAAAAATAATAGGCAATATATATGTAATGGTTGAATAGTTTTGTTCATCATCAATAAAAGCCCCCTTATTTCTGTGTCCCGCATTAACGGTCAGTAAGCCCGCCCACCTCAAATGGAAATTAATGAGGCGGTCAATCAACTGACCGTAAAAGCCCGAATGGTTCAACTACCAGTTTCATTTTATAGTATTACCTTCTATGTAAATTTCAATCAAAGGGCTAAGGAGGTTTGTATAAATAAATGTTGTTAAAACAATGTTTTGAGAAAGCCATTTCCTTAAAGTGTGTATAAACAAGTATCTACGGGATATACGAAAAACCAGAGTGATGGCTGTCATCACTCTGGTTTTTTATTCGAGCTGTGTATGTTTTTACTGTATCGCTGCTTGAATAGGGAAGTTCGCCGGTTGTAACTCCGATTCCGTCGCTAGTCTGATACGGTTTCATATAACTTTTTCCTGGGCTTGCTTTTTAAGAAAGCGTGAAAGGTGCATATGTTCAAATTGTGCGACAAAATTACCGATTAAAATAAAGCTACCACCAATCAGTAGTTTGACTGTCAATCCCTCGCTTAAGAACATCATTGCAAACATGGCAGCAAAGATTGGCTCTAAGGAGAAAATGAGACCTGTATGTGTAGCAGAAGTGTACTGTTGTGCAACAGTTTGACCTACGAAACAGAAGGCACTACAGATGATACCGAGCCCGATAATGGCCATCCATGAAGCAGCTGTTTTTGGCAGTGTTGGCGCTTCCAATAGTAGTGTTAAAACGAGCGCATATAAACCCGCAAATCCAAGCTGGTAGATTCCGTATGAAATCGATTCTACGCTACGTGTAAACTTGCTGTTTAAAAGTAAATAAATAGAATAACCTAACGCTGCAATCGCCACTAAAATATCACCTTTTTGGAATGAAAACGAACCTTGGGCAGTTAAAACTGTGATGCCAATCATCGTACAAACAATCGCAAAACTAACAGCTCTAGATGGCAATTTTTTGTCGATAAAGCTACTGATAATAGGTACTAAGACAACTGTTAAGCTTAAAATAAATCCAGCGTTTGATACGGAAGTCGTTTGTAATCCAAATAAACTAAGTGCGAACACAAGGAGTAAGATAAAGCCTTGGATAGCTGCGTATTTTAATGTTTTGAAATCGACCTTTATTATGCGTTTATAAAAGATAATTCCTGCTGCTAAAAATGCGATGATACAGCGTAATGCCACCACATTATAAACAGCCAATGTTTCAAGTCCCATTACCATAAACGTATAAGACAATCCCCAAAACATTGTAACGATTATCATCAATAAATTTGCTTTTCCTTGATTACTCATTATGCTCACCTACAATCTGTGTACTAAAACAGTTTTATACTAAAATTTACTATATATCTTGTGTTGTGATTAGTAAAACGAATGTTTATAATGATTAATATTAAAATAATTCATGTATGTCGAGGGAAATGCAAATGAGTTTAGTTAAATATGAGATTTTAAATAAAGTAGCAGAACATGAAAGCTTTACAAAGGCAGCTGATGCACTAGGCTTAACCCAATCAGCCGTAAGCCACGCTATATCTAGCCTAGAGAAGGAATTTGGCTTTGCACTGATTCACCGAAGTCGCGCAGGTTTGACCTTAACGAGTGAGGGACAATCCATGTTGCGTGCTATGCGCCATGTACTGGACGCAGAAGAATTATTACAGCAGGAAGCAGCGCATATTCTCGGTGTTACGCGTGGGAAAGTGCGTATAGGTGTGATATCAAGTATCTCTTCCAACTGGATGCCGGAAATCGTTCGTATTATGGACAATCAATTTCCTGGTATTCAAGTGGAACTTCGTGAAGGGGATTACTATGAAATAGAACAATGGCTACTAAGCGGAGAGGTAGACGTTGGATTTTTAAACGGACAAAAATCTGAGCAATATCAATTTATCGAGCTACAACAAGACCCTCTTTTGTGTATTGTCTCCGATAAAAGTCCACTCTATGAAAGAACTGAAATTGATATTGTGGAACTTGAGGATATGCCATTTATCATGACGTCATACCGTGGTACAAATGATGTCAAGGTGATTTTGGAGCAGTATCATGTGAAGCCGAATATTCGCTTTGAATTGTCGGAAGAAGTCGGTATATTTTCGATGATTTCGCATCATTTAGGCATTAGTATTTTACCGCGATTAGTCATTAATCGTTTACCATCTTCATTAAAAGCCATTCCATTGAAGCAAGGTGGCTATCGTACCATTGGCCTTGCCATGAAGCGCCATGCTTCACCAGTGACCAAGAAATTTGCGGAAATTCTAAGCATTTGGTTAAACGAACAAAATAACAAATAGGTTATTTTGTCTTTTTACGTTAAAATAGGACATGTATATTTATCTTTATTCAATAGGCATCCAACCCGCCTACTGAATGAAGATAAAGCCTCTGGCGGAAGCCACTGCTGTTGAATGGAGACCATGTAGGGGATTAGCTGTTGTCGCGCTCATGCGACAATTTATCTGCCCTATGTGATGCGACAGGTGTATGGCTAACTATCCGCATTGGTAAAACCGTCTTATCCTATGGTTTTACCGAAATGACCGACATCCTATTGGCCTTTGTGCAGGTCTAAGCCCAATTCAATATGCGGATAAATTGTTGATCTGTGACAACGAAGCGTCAGTGTTAGATGTATGTTGTACTGAAAGCATCGCGATAGGGACCATTACGCCGAGGCGTAATCGAATAAGAAAAGGTGAGTGTATGGGGACAATACAAGGGAAAACCGTACTCATTACAAGTGGGGGAACACTTGAGAAATGGGATCGTGTACGAGGGCATACGAATTTGTCGAAAGGAAGCATGGGGTGCTATTTGGCTGAAGCAGCACTTGCCGCTGGGGCCGATGTATTGTATATGCACGGCTATTTCGCGCAACTTCCGACAAATCACGATAAAATGCGTACAGTACAATTTGAAGGAATTGAAGATTTAGGGAATAAGGTGCGCCATGCTGTCCAAGAGCAAAAAGTGGATATCGTAATTATGGCAGCAGCTGGTTCCGATTGGGTGATTGACAAGGTGTATGATCAATCAGGTAACTTAATGGAGGAAGCGGGAAAAATGCCTTCTGATGAGCCGCCAATTATCCACTTTAAAAAAGCGCCAAAAATACTTGGGCAAATAAAGGACTGGCAACCCGATGTTACCCTTGTAGGCTTTAAACTAGAAGCAACAAATGATGTAGATTTCTTACTGGCACGTGCACGTTTACGTATGGATTCGGCACATGCACAGTTTATGGTAGCGAATAGCTCGCAGTCCTTATACGGTGGAGACGAACCACACTGGATTGTACCAGTCGAAGGACAACCAATAAAAGTGATAGGCAAAGAAGAAACTGCAAAAGCATTAATGCAATGCTTACAAAAAATTTAAATCCATATCATCGAAGTGTAGTTTTGTCGTCCGTGAAAGAATCTCTAGCAGCGCTGTCATTTTTCTAAGGTAATGCCCTCAAAAAAACCTGTGCAGATTGAAAGTGAGTCTGTACAGGTTTTTTGCGTTCATATAGATTTTTAGGGAAAATCTAAATAGTACTTGATTTACAACATAATTTACCATATTATTTACTTACCGGTAGGTAAATAAAACTTTCTGGAGGAATAATATGCGTAATCGCGAAGAAACATGTAAAAAAATTATAGAAACAGCATACGTTATGTTTTCGGAAAAAGGATTTGATAAAACGAGTTTGTCCATGATTGCGTCAGAGGTCGGCATATCTAAACCTGCAATCTACTATTACTTTAAATCCAAGGATGAATTAATCGAGTATTTATTTGATGAAATATGCAAAGAGATAGCGTTAGGCAACACTTTTGACTATAGTAATATGACAAAAACAAATCTCAAGCACAAGTTGTTGGAAATCGGCTACCAATCAATTGACGAGCAAGAGTCGGATGTGCATTTTAATAAAATTTTTAATCAATACGTGTTGTTAGCTTCACGGGATGAGAAATATATGGCGAGGCTGCTGGATATTCAAACTGGTTATTTAAAGAGCTATCACGATTTATTTAGCTATGCTGTACAAATTGAAGCGATAAGCGATACAAACCTTGAAACTAAAGCTCATATGCTGGCGATGGTTATCGATAATATTGGGAATTTCATGCTAACTGGCAGCAAATTAGATTATAAAGGCATTTGGAAAGAAGCTGTAGAAAGTGTATTGAGAGAGCAACCGCTATGACGAAGGTGCATGCTAGTCAACGTATTGAAGGACTTGATTTTGCTCGAGCCTTAGCGATGTTTGGTATGTTGGTTGTAAATTTTGGTGTCATTACGGGCGCAGAGGGGAATGGCCCTACTTGGTTGATAGGGGTTCAAAGCCTCTTCCAAGGACGTGCATCTGCCATATTTGTCATATTGGCTGGGATAGGAATCGCGTTGATGACAGCCAAGGCAAGAGCTACAGAATCCCCTTCCCTTATACAACAAAATAGAAAAACACTATGGAAAAGATCGCTTTTCCTGTTTGTGTTAGGTATGGTTTTGTATGCTGTAGGCTGGTCAGGGGATATTTTACATTATTATGGTGTATACATGCTGATTGCCTCATTTTTTATCGTGTCCTCAAACAAAACAATCTTGTTGTTAACAAGTGTGCTGTTAGTTACGGCACAAACGTTTCAAGTAATCTTTAATTATATGGCAGGGTGGAATCCACAACAGTTTTTATTGGAATATCTTGATTTTTGGACTTTAGAAGGGTTTTTGAGAAACTTGTTTTTTAACGGCTATCACCCTGTATTGCCATGGATTTGTTTCTTTTTCATAGGGCTAGTTTTAGGACGTTTCGATTTAACGAAAGATACCATAAGAAAAAAATTGCTGATTGCTGGCCTTGCTATAACGGTAGTAACAGAAGTCATGTCAAAAGTATTGATGAATGTAACAACTAAGTCCGTTCTGGATGCGGATAGCGCATGGTTTCTCTTTGAAACAGGGCCAATCCCACCGAATGTCTTTTACATTGTTTCCAATACTGCAACGGCACTTATTGTCATTGTTGTTTCCATTTATATCGCCGAAAAATTTGCTGAAAATGGACTGATACGTGCCATTATCCATACAGGTCAACTGACATTGACCCATTATGTAAGCCACGTCTTTATAGGGATTGGCATTTTAATAGTGTTAAACCGACTTGAGCATCAAACGATAGCGTTTTCCCTACTATTCTCGTGTCTTTTTTTCGTCGGCAGTATGCTATTCTCTGTACTATGGAGACGAAAATATAATAGAGGCCCCATGGAGATAATAATGAGAAAAGTAACAAAGTAGAGGAGCAAGAATTCGCTAAACAAAAATAAATAAGCTGCCTTACATAAGATAAAGGGCAGTAAGAACCTTCCAATAAACGTTTACGTCTTGTTATAAAAAGGGGTGGGATAATGGGTTTTTGGTATTTCTTACTATTATTTTTAGGGCTATTTTTAGTCATTAAAGGGCTCTTTATGAAAAAGCCATCATTGTTTGTTAACAAAATTAGTTTCGTATTAGTAGGGCTGTTCTGTATGTCATTATCATTTTTTATGTTCTCAGCAGGAAGTGCCGAAATAATGGCGAAATTGTTGAATATGAATTAAAGAGGGGGACGATTCTTACTTAATTGCCACTCGAATACACTGAGTAAATTATCTTATGAAGATCTAAAAATCAATTAATAAAAAAGGACACATATGGTGTCTTCAGATTGTAGACAAACTCAAAAAAATGAGTTTGTTTACAGTCTTTTTTCTTTTAAATATAGAAGCACTAAATGAATCCGTTGATTTCCGCAACGGCGGACGCTTTTCGCGGGCATGGCTTCAGTCTCCTCGTCGCTACGCTCCTGCGGGGCCTTTTCGCTCATGCTATTCCCGCAGAAGTCACCGCCTGCGCTCCAATCAACTAATGTACGTCTATAAATGATTGATGTCATAGCTAGGATGAAGAAAAATAGTAATATGAACACGATCAATTAGAAATGCTGGCAATTGACCAAATGGTGCCTGAAGATCATTTAGTACGCAAATTGGAAGCTTCTTAAATCATTTGTCTAACTTTTTTGGGTCAGATCAGATCTCGGAAATACTTTATGTTTACAGTCTTTTTTCTTTTCAAATAGAAGCATCTATATGAATCCATTGATTTCCGCTACGGCGGACGCTTTTCGCGGGCATGGCTGCAATCTCCTTGCGGGGCCTTTTCGCTCATGCTATTCCCGCAGAAGTCACCGCCTGCGCTCCAATCAACTAATGTACGTCTATAAATGATTGATGTCATAGCTAGGAAGAAGAAAAATTGTAATAATGAACACGATCAATTAGAAATGCTGGCAATTGACCAAATGGTGCCTGAAGATCATTTAGTACGCAAATTGGAAGCCGCTCTTGATTTTAATTTTATCTATTCATTCTATTCTAAATGTACTTATCGTAAAGGATGACGGAATCGGTCAGGTAGGTAATGAAGAGTGTGACCCTAATAATCATGAAGGATGGGCTTATATCAAAGTATTTCTATTAAATGGAAAAATGTCAATTGCAAAATGCACTCCTACTGGCTTATGTATTATTATTTTTATTCCCATGAAAGGGGAGGAATCCTAACAATATTTTATTAATAGATGACCACGCTCTGTATATGCCTCCAAAGAAAAAAACATCCGTTCGCTTATTTTGATTATAAGCAAACGGATTTTTTTACAAAATGAACCATTTTACTCAATTCCTTAGTATTCAACTAAGTTTTGTAATATTTATATTGACAATAGGTTTTCAGAATTATAGAATTATTTCCAAGAAACGTAATACTCTTATCAAGAGAGGTGGAGGGACTTGGCCCAGTGAAGCCTCGGCAACCGACTATATCGGTGCCAAATCCAGCAGAGATTTCTGAGAGATAAGGGGGTCCATCGAATCATCCTGATGCGTTGACCTCTTTTGTACAAAAAAGTATATAAAAGAAGGGGTGTATCTAATGTCTCAAACAGCAAAGACTGCTGACATGAAGTTACAAGCAATTGCCAAGGCCATTGAAAATCTACAATTTGGCGAAGTGCATATTACCATTCAAGATGGTGTCATTGTGCAAATTAATCGACTTGAAAAGCAACGATTTCCACAGAAAAATAAAGAATAATCGCAGCTGACTAGGAAACTGGAGGCCACATCATAGGCAAGGATCATTTCCTTCGCCTATATGTGGACTTTTTTATCCCGCAATAACGGTCAGTAAGACGCCCATCTTGAGTGGAAAGAAGGAATCAAGTCAACTGACCGATTTTGCCTGACCGGCACAACTAACAATCAGCAGTATGAAGAAATTGCTACGGATGGAAGTTTTACTTTAATTGGCGGCACTTAATAAGGGGCGAGTAAGTTGAAAATAAGATATGTTATGAATATAGGTGTGCTGAGTAGTATTTCTATTGTATTAATGCTATTTAATTTTCCACTACCACCGTTTCCGAACTTCCTACAGGTAGATTTTAGTGATGTGCCTGCCTTATTAGCGGCTATAATGATGGGACCCGTAGCGGGCATTTTAGTGGAGCTATTAAAAAATATGCTGGATTGGCTATTGTCTGGAAGCATCACAGGTGTACCGGTGGGGCATATAGCCAACTTCGCAACAGGTGTGTTATTTATTATCCCTGTTTATTTTTTCTATACAAAAATACAGCGTGTGAAGGGACTTATTATTGGTTTGCTAGCGGGTACTGTTACGATGGCAGTTGGTATGAGCTTACTGAATTATGTACTCTTCTTACCGATGTACACATTGTTTTTAGGGATGGAACCTGTGAAGGGTGCCTCCTTAAAGGATATGATTGTTTTAGGGATTTTACCATTCAATCTTGTTAAAGGTGTCATGGTGATGAGTGTGACATTGTTAGTATTCCGGAATATTCGTGCTTGGCTGAACCAACAACGCTTGAAATATAATCGTGCTTCATAAACAAGAGAAATATAATTGAAAATGGGTCGCCCTCGCCACATGGCAGCCCTTATTTTATTTGATTCCGCAATAACGATCAGTGCAAAGATGAGACCGAGTTAACTCGTAAAAACCCGATTAGTTCAACTACTAATCAGTGGGAAAGAAGCAACATCCCACTGAATGAAGTTTCACTTTATATCGACAAGGTTAGTTTCTGTTAGAGCTTCGAATAGCTTTTGAGAATCTTCGGTGTTCAAATGCACGTATTGCTGTTCTCCTTGCACGACTTCAATTGTATCTTTACTCGGACTGATCCAAACAGAGTATGGAATGGCCTTGGCATGAATATCTGGATTGACAAACTGAAAAATGAATTGGTAATCAGCCTCTCTGGCCATATCTACTTTCATCTGTTTCCATTCAGCATTATGAAGTATTTTTTTAGCAATCTTCACTTTTTTTGCATTGGTGATTTCCTTAAAGTCTTCATATGTACAAGTATCATTCATTTTTTGAACCTCGATTCTTTGCCGCTCCATACCGGTGCAACTTGCAGCAATGAATACGAACAATACAAGAACAAGTACTTTTTTAAAATAGAACATCGTTTTCTCATTCCTCTCACTATATGATATCGATTGAAGGAAGTGGTTGATGGAAATGGAAGGGGGGAAGGTGATAGGGAACAATTTTTTAAGCCGATTTAATGCTTTATCAATAGGCGTATTCTATATTGTTTATAGTTTTTTTGGTTGCCAATTCTAACTAAGTGAAGCCTTTTTTTATTTTAGTAGAGTAGAAAATTCGGTATGCCTGTTTTTTTAGCAATTTTTCCTGCTAGATGAATGAAAGTGGGTTATCCATCAAAAAAAGGAGTTACTTCAAGTTGTGAATTTGAGGTGACTCCTTATCTGTATTGAATTAAGTAAATTTTCTGCACGAATGCAAACCATCTGCGTAAAATGAGTAGAAGAATCACTTGTTTTTTTAGCATATGCCTATCGGGAACTGAGTCTACTCGTAAAAACTTGTAGGGATTTGCCCTAAATGCCGGCGATGGTAGAGCAGGGGTTCTTTCTGCGTATTATCAATTGCCAAGACTTGCCCAATGAAAATCGTATGGTCGCCTGCATCGATTTGTTTATATGTTTCGCATTGTAATGTGGATAATGTATCATGTAAAACTGGTAGACCATGTACAGAGGTGGACCAAGTTGTTTGAGCAAAACGGTCAGGAATTCTACTAGCAAATAATGTACATAAACGTGCTTGATCGCTCGCTAAAATATTAACTGCAAATTTTTTTGCTGCTAAAAAATGAGCATGAAGTTGCGACTTTTTATCGAGTGACCATAAGATGAGAAGCGGATCAATTGAAACAGATGCAAAAGAATTTACGGTTAAGCCAATAGGTTCGTTTGTGTCATTAAATGCTGTAACAACTGTGACGCCTGTTGGGTAATTGCCTAGAGCTTGTTTAAATGCTGTTACTTTATCAGTCATGAAAATCACCTCTTGTTATGTTATTTTGTCCCGCATAAACGGTCAGTAGGACGCCCACCTTAAGTGGAAAAAAGAGCTCGAGTACACGAAGTGGTCGATCAACTGACCATAAAAGCCCGATTGGTTCAACTATCAATCAATGAGTTGCCGTTAAATTCGGAAAAATTTATTGGAAACTGTTAATCATCTCGTAATCTTCGAATAATAAGACGGTTGCATAGCCTTCCGCAAAACTATGAAAGCGAGAAGTTAGATTTGATACGCTCGGCTGTAGTATGTTGTAGCGCCTTTTTTACAGCGAACTGCCAACCTATAGCATGTTGTTTATTTAATCATACGATAATCCGTCCTGTTTGTGAATTAAATGCCGAAGCAGCATTTTTCGCGGCTAATTCTATTCCTTTTGTAAAATGAGGAGAAGCTTTTGATAAGCCGAAAATGCAACGTCATATGGGTGTCATAATAGACAAAGATTTCTTAACTATTAGAAAATTCTTACTATTATTTTAAACCAACAAAACTAACAGGTAAAGTATATAATAAAAGAATGAAAGGGGGAACAATCATGACTTTATATTTCGACCATTTAGTTCATCAAGTCCAATCACCAGAAAATATAAAGGATTTCTTAAATAAGCGGAATATCCATACAGTGAATGGTGGACAACACACGATGTGGGGAACGTATAATACGTTAAGTTATTTTGGCTTAACGTATATTGAGCAAATTGCTGTCTATGATCGCGTGCTATTTGAGGAAGCGGCGAAATTACCTTATACATTACATCATACGTTTAAAGAAAACAAGGAGCGTTACGGGTTTTCGCGTATGGCTTTACGTACTACAAATATTGACGAAGAGGCAGCTCGTTTACGTGCACTGGGGCTAGAAGTTTACGGACCAGATGCTTGTAGTCGCACACGGCCAGATGGCTCAGTTGTGAAATGGAAGCTATTACACTTTGGTCAGCCAGAGCAAGCCATCGATTTTCCATTTTTAATTGAATGGACAGATGATGATCAAGAGCGTTTTGCACAATTAGAGGCCAGTGGAGCAATCAAAACGACACAATCTATTACGATGGAGTCCGTGCAATTTTATGTACAAGATGCGGAAGCTACGGTACAACGATGGCGAGAAGTATTACAATTGCCCGATCCTGACAGACAACCACAATGTATTTCCTTACAATTACCGAATATGCGCTTGGATTTTTATGAAGAAGCAGTGGCAACCAACATGATGCTTGGCCGCAAAAGTGAAGGTCCTTTTGGTGTAACCTTACAAGATACAGACCGCACAAAAGAAACATTAATCTTCCCAGCCGCATTTTATTGGATCAATCCATAAAGAACAGGCTGAAAAGAGAATCGCTGGTAGAAGAGCAGAAAACGCCGGAATCCCGAGAACTGATGGATAGAACAGCAGAACTGACGGATAGGAACGCTGAACTCACGGATAGAATCACTGGAATTCCGAGAATCGAGAATCGTCGATAGCTATCCAGAAAACCTATAGAAGTATTAAATCAAACCATACTTAAAACAAAAAGGAGCTGTTCTTTTAGTGAACAGCTCCGTCACGCTTAATTATAATTTCATAACATTGGATGCTTGTGGGCCGCGATTGCCTTCCACTAC
Organism: Lysinibacillus sp. UGB7; assembly: GCF_049058285.1. NCBI lineage: Bacteria > Bacillati > Bacillota > Bacilli > Caryophanales > Bacillaceae > Lysinibacillus > Lysinibacillus sp. UGB7. The sequence continues at coordinate 9,707 of NZ_JBMGUV010000013.1, read as the reverse complement.
ATCAAATGAAACCTTTTGACCTTCTTCAAGTGTACGGAAGCCTTCCTCTTGGATCCCCGTAAAATGTACAAATACATCTTCGCCATCATCACATTCAATAAAGCCATAACCCTTTTCATTATTGAACCACTTTACGATTCCTTGTTGCATAAGCATTCGCCTCCAGTGCGCTTGAATGTAAAACTATATCAACTAAGTCTCAGCATAATTGATAAGATGAAATAATTGCATTTTCTCTTAGAACATACCTGAATTGCTACTCGATGTCAATTGATTGTCGAAATGTTGCATAACTAGTTATGTTTTATTTCACAATAAAGTCTATAATGGAGTTGAACAACAGAGAAAGTAGGATGCCAAATGACAACGAAAAATCAACCATTATCAGATCTAGAAATCGCTAGTCAAGCGGTTATGAAACCTATTACAGAAATTGCGAAAGCTGCAGGAATTCCAGAGGATGCACTGGAACAATACGGTCGCTATAAAGCAAAAATCGATCCATTGAAGATTACAGCACATGGTGAAGATGCAAAGGTCGTATTAGTAACAGCGATTAGCCCAACTCCAGCTGGTGAAGGAAAATCGACCGTAACAGTCGGACTTGCAGATGCCCTTCATCAATTAAATAAAAACGTCCTTGTCGCACTACGTGAACCATCCCTTGGTCCAGTGATGGGCGTTAAGGGTGGTGCCACAGGTGGTGGTTACGCGCAAGTAGTACCAATGGAAGATATCAATCTGCATTTCACTGGTGACCTTCACGCCATCACAACAGCGAATAATGCTTTAGCAGCCTTTATCGATAATCATATCCACCAAGGCAATGTGTTAAACATCGATCCGCGTCGCATCATATGGAAACGCGTAATGGACTTAAATGACCGTGCACTAAGAAAAGTAGTCGTTGGACTAGGTGGTCCTGTACAAGGTATGCCACGTGAGGACGGTTTTGATATTACAGTTGCATCAGAAATTATGGCGGTATTCTGTTTAGCAACAAGTATTGAAGATTTACGTGAACGTCTAGCTAGCATCGTCATTGGTTATACATTTGAGCGCGAGCCGGTATTTGTGCGTGATCTGCAAGTGGAAGGTGCCTTAACATTATTATTGAAAGATGCCTTTAAACCAAACTTAGTGCAAACACTAGAAGGCACACCTGCCATTATTCACGGTGGACCTTTTGCTAACATCGCACACGGCTGTAACTCCATTATGGCAACACAAACAGCACGTAAGTTAGCCGATATCGTTGTGACGGAGGCGGGCTTCGGTTCGGACTTAGGCGCTGAAAAGTTCATGAACATTAAAGCACGTAAAGCTGGATTTAAACCAAGTGCCGTGGTGCTTGTAGCAACGATTCGTGCATTAAAAATGCATGGTGGTGTAGCGAAAACAGCACTAGTAGGCGAAAACGTGGATGCCCTGTTACAAGGAATTGAAAATTTAGCTAAACATGTTGAGACGATTCGCGCATTTGGCGTTGAACCAATTATCGGGTTAAACCGCTTTATTACGGACACAGAAGCGGAGCTAGAGGCAGTTCTGAACTGGTGTAAAGAAAATCATGTACGCATTGCACGTACCAATGTCTGGGAAGAAGGCGGCAAAGGTGGCCTTCAGTTAGCGGAGCAGGTGCTTGCAGTACTGAATGAAGAAAACAACTTCTCACCTTTATATGAAGTAACGGAATCAATTGAGGAAAAAGTACGTACAATCGTGCAAAAAGTATATGGTGGCAAAGACGTCAACTTTACCGATCAAGCAAAAAAACAGATTGCCCAAATCGAAAAGTTCGGCTGGGATGTCTTACCGATTTGTATGGCAAAGACCCAATATTCTTTATCCGATCAACCAACTTTACTCGGTCGTCCTGAAGGCTTCACTGTGACAATCCGTGAAGTTATTCCAAAGCTAGGAGCAGGCTTCTTAGTTTGTTTAACTGGCGATATTATGACAATGCCAGGTTTACCGAAACAACCAGCTGCCTTACGTATGGATGTCGATAGTGAAGGACATGCGGTAGGATTGTTCTAAAATTCGATAGAAAATATAACGTATAAAAGCTGCTCCTTTAAATTATAAAGGGCAGCTTTTAATCTTTTTAAGACAAGGGCTACAGTCATTTATACAATTGAATTATCAGATCATTTCTCTTAGTTTATGAAACAAAGTCATATAAATAATGGCGGATAGAATATGAGATATTTTTAATCAGCATCTGGCCTTTCGTTAGAGAATGCGGCTGTTTGTTTATTTATGTCATTAAAGAACCTTATTTTTTACTGATTTGTGGAGTTCTTTTCCTCCATCAGCAATTCGACAAGTTTGTCTTCCGAAACAGGCCTACTGAAATAGTACCCTTGTACAAAGTCGCAGTTCCATTCTTTGAGCAAATTATACTGTTCTTTTGTCTCCACCCCTTCTGCAACTACATCATGACCTAATTTATGGACAAGGTTGATAATTGATTCGATAATCGTTTTTTCTGCTGTCGCCGATGTCATATTTTGAATAAATGACCTATCAATTTTAAGGGTATGAATCGGCAATACATTCAAATAGTTAAGTGAAGAATAACCGGTGCCAAAATCGTCCTGAGCAATCTTTATTCCTAGGCTTTCTAATTTTCGCAGTATGGAAATTGAGCTTTCAAACGACTCAACTAAGATACTCTCAGTAATTTCAATTTCTAAATGTTCCGGCTTCATCTTCGTTTCATTCAAAATGAGCTGGACTTTATCCACAAAATCTGTTCTTCCTAATTGTAAAGCCGAAATATTAACCGCCATCAGGAAAGGATAACCGAATTGATGTTGTAATTCGACATTTTTCAAGCAGGCTTGATACATGACCCATTCGTCAATTTGTGTAATCAAGCCTGTCTTTTCTGCAATCGGAACAAAATCTTCTGGAGAAACAAATCCAAGCTCGGGGCTATTCCAGCGCACTAACGCCTCAAACCCTCTGATCTTTCCACTAGCTGATTCTATCTGCGGTTGATAATGAACGTTAAATTCATTTCTTTCTAGCGCTAGACGCATCATTCGCTCTATTTGGTCCTTTTTGATAACGAGTTCATTCATCTTGTCATCAAAAAATCGATGGTTATTTCCCCCTAATTCTTTCGCTTTATACATGGCGATATCAGCATGTTTGAGAAGCTCTTCTTGAGTCACTCCATCGATGGGATAACTCGCGATTCCCATACTCATTTGAACAAAAGTGATTTGGCCATGAATAGTAAAAGGTTGAACAAAGCTATCACGTAACGTAGTCAACATTTTTTCCAAATTAGCATGATCTGCGCTATGTTCTAGAAAAATGACGAATTCATCGCCCCCCAAGCGTGCAACCATTCCTTGCGAACCTATACAAGACTGCAATTGTTCTGCCATCTTCTGAAGTAACTCATCACCAGCCGAATGCCCAAGTGTATCATTAACTTGCTTGAAGTTATCCACATCAATGAAAATAATGGCAAACTTAGATTGCTCTGAACTAGCCTGTGTGATGGCCTGTTCTAGGGTAAAGACAAACTGCCTCCGATTAGGCAAATTAGTTAATGGATCGTACAATGCGAATTTACTTAAAGAGTCAATCATATGATTATAAGCGTCTCCAAGCTTCTGAAACTCATCTTGACTTGTGATTATGACCTGCCCCGACAAATCCCCTTCGCTCACTTTCTCAGAAGCATCCACTAACACCTGCAAAGGTTTCGTAATCGAGCGAACAATAACGGAAATCAGAATAGATGTTAAACAAATCGCAATGAGCAGCACGAAGAGGGTAATATTAAAAATTGGTTTGACACTTTGAGCAATCTTAAGTTGATCAATTTCAGCAATAATTCGCCAATCCGTTTGTGCATTTGTAAGAAAAATCGCCTTTTTAGGGTTTCCATTAACTTTAAAACTTATATCACCTGATGTACTTCTCAGTATCTCGTCATAGTAAATTCCTTTTGGCTTTTCCGCAAGTTTTTCCTGAGGGTGGGCGACGACTTTTCCTGTGGGATCCAATATATATAAAATATCTCCCTCAGCAATTGTGAGTTGGCTCACGCTACGCGTCAATTCCTCCAGGGAGATACCGACAGCTACAACCCCCTTTTTATCACTAGTCTGCCTAGACATTGTGACAACTGGTTTATTTGATTCTGATAAACGAGGGGCAGTTATGGATACTATCCCCGGATTCTCAACTGCAAGTTTATACCAGCTCTGTTCTAGTGGATTGTAGTCAGAAGGAAGGGTTAGATGGGGTGAAAACATGAAGGCGCCATCGTGCGAAGCGACTCTGGTCATAATAATATCTGTACTCAGGGATTGAAATCTGTCAATGATCTCTCGTATCTCCGAATCTCCGTCCTCTTGATTTGTTTCTATGTTATCTGCATCGATACTTTGAGCCAATAAAGAAATCTCCTGTTTTGGCAAACTCAACATTTTATCAATATAAGTATCTAATATCTGTAGATTCCTCTCAAGCCCTTCCATCGTTTTGTCAGTAATCTGCTCGTATGCTGTTTTATACGAAACCCAGCCAATCAGTGCGCAAGGGATACAGAGGATAAGGGATACAGATATGATTAATTTATTTCGTACACTAAATGGATTCACTAACATCATCCCTCTTTTCAATTGAGCATTTAGCCTTACTCTAAGGCCTTGATACACAAGGTTTTTCAAGCATCAGAAAAGGGCTTTGGGGGTGAACAGTGATTACTTGAAGTTCCGTTTTCTTCACACCACGGACAACATCGATTGAAATCTTATTATTTATCCGAAAATACAATATCTCCTGAATGAGATTTTCTCCAGAGTCCCTCTTTCTATTGCCACTACACTGTTCTCAAGAACCCTTCTATCTATTATAAAATAGTATTATTATTTTAAATTTTTAGATTTTACTCTTGTAGCAAATGAATAAGGGTAAAAATTAATACAACCCACTATATATCTTGATGTGATCAAAAATGTATGGTGTAGTTTTGTAAAAAAAATTGATAATTTGTTATAAAGTTTGATTGGACATTTATGTTTTCTTGTGAAGAAATGTATTTAAACTTACGCAGCGGTAGAATTGAAGAAAAGTAATTGTTATTTCAGAAATGGGGGATAGCTTTGATTGAAGTAAGTTTAACATTATGTTTAGTGAATTTCTTGAACGAACGGGGTAGGTTAGTTGAAGAAGAAATTAAAAACTTATGTCTTCAAAGGAACATCTTTGACGCAAAGTTTAAAGGCAAATCCATAGACGGTTTCCTAAATAATTTTAAAATTTTTGAACGAAATAAAGCATCGCTCCGTCTAATGGAGGAAGGAGGGGAAAAGGATGGAATTTGAAATCGTGCAGCGTGCTATTCGTGGGGATCATCAAGCGATACTTTCACTTATTGAAATGGATGAAGATATTTTATATCGCATGGCTTTTACATATCTGAAAAATGAGCAAGACGCTTTAGACGTGATGCAGGACCTGGTTTACAAGGCACTGAAAAAAATGCATACCGTTAAACAGCACGAATATGCCAGAACATGGCTCGTGCGCGTCTTAATCAATTGTTGTAAAGACCATTTGCGAAAACGCCAACCAACCGTTCCAATTGAGGAATATCACCTATTTGAAGGGGCCATCTATTCTGATATGGAGCGGTTATTGGAACATTTATCCTTGTCGGAGCAGCAACTCGTCTATATGAAATATTTTCAGCAACTAAAAAACAAAGAAATTGCCGAGCTAAATCAAATTCCGGAGGGTACTGTAAAGTCTAAGCTTCATCACATACTAAAGAAGCTTAGAAACTTCGCTGGAGAAAAGGAGGACTGGCTATGAGTAAACTACCGATTGACGTTCCAAAGGAGAAACTTCAACAAGTTCGGATGGATATGTTTCGTAAAGTTCAACGAGAAAAAAGAGCAAAGAAGCGCATTGTTTCGGTCGCAATAGTCTCTTTGTTTTGCTTAAGCCTTTTATTTTCAATTCGTGTTTCTCCTACGATTGCTAGCCATGTTGCAAAAATACCTGGCTTTCAAGTAATTGTATCAGCGGTTGTAAGAGATAAAGGGATAAAAGATATTGTGGACAATGAATACTATGAAGAAATCAATGTGACGCAGTCTAAAAATGGCCTATCGCTTACATTGCAAGGCGTGATTGCAGATACCTCGGGATTAGTACTTTACTATGACGCCGATGGCTCATTTGATATTTCGGAATTACAGTTGGAGGAAGTTCAATTGTTCCAAGGGGACGAAAAAATTAAAGGTGGAGGTTCATTTACAAGCAATCAATCAAATCAAACACACATCTCTTCTACAGTAGAATATGGTTTTTCAGAGCCTTTCGCTTATACTTCAAAGGATTTTAAAGTGGTTTTTCGTTTTTATGACAAAGATAAGGGGAACATTGAAATTACGATACCGTTTTCACTACAAAACGAAATCGCAAAGGAGAAAACTATTACTGCGAATCGTACTGTAGATGTCGAGGGTCAGAAATTTACGATTACACAAATTCGCCGTTCTCCATTAAAAACGGCACTCGATATTGAAGTAGACGAAGCGAATACGATGCAAATTTTATCGCTTGATGATATTGCGGTCGAAACGGAAAATGGGGAGCGAAGAGAAGGCATTAAATACGCCATGGCAATGGGCAGAAATATTCACGACGGTAAATTCACGCTATATTTACAAAGTAATTATTTCCATGATTCAGATTCACTCAAAATAATAATTGGAGCTGTTCATGCCGTTCCAAAGGGCGAGGATTTTATCGAAGTTGATTTTGGCACAAAAGAAGTACTCACGAAGCCCGATTATTTGGATTGGGATATTTCTGTAACGCAGCAAAGTGTATCAGTTGCTGCAAAGAAATGGGATGATAGAAGGCGACATACGTTTCTAAATAGCGCTGTAAAAGCAGATGGCACGACGTTAAAATATACAGGTGGCTCGTTTTCAGATGATGATGAGTACCTATTTGCGACGGAGAACTTTGAAAATTATGATGGCAAAGCAAAAATATATTTAAGCTATTACTTCAATCCTATTGGAGAAAATATTGAACTGAATATTCCATTGAAATAAAGTGCAGGTGTTCAAAAAGGCTCTCCTTTTTGAACATCTTTTTAATTTTTCCATACTTTTGTTAATATTCCTGTATTGTGTGCTACCTTGGTCACAGGAGGAGAGAAGATGGATGAATTATAAATAGGGTAATATAGTACTTCCTTGTTTGTGTTCTTATATCTAAAATGCAGTGGGCTAGGCGTTTTTATTTTTGGTTAAAAGAATAAGCACGCATAGCGAGAGCGCGAAAAAACGGGATACTATAGCAGTATCCCGTTTTATCTCGGTTTTTTAGGTGCCTATATTTTTAGATTATTTTTAATCATTTTGATCTCACTGTCGCTTAACAATGGACTCACTTGAAGGACAGGTATATCGTTCGTTACTAATCCATAGATATGATGATTTGTTGTAATAATTGCATCCAAATCTCCATGAAGAGCAAGACTAACCATTTCATGTGCTTGATTAGTCGTCATCAATCTAATATGCCCATTGATATGGTCTAAGAGTTTCAACATGATATATCTCAAGACACCAAGGTCATTCATGTACAATAAAATTGTTTTTTCTTTTTGTTGCATTTCATGGCCTTTTTTGCTAGCCATAAAGTACATCGTAATATCTGCAAAGTCATCATCCCTAAACGATTCTGCATAATTACAGTTACGTACAATTGCTTCTTGAATACAATTGTAAAGGAAAGCTTGTTTATTTTTAATGATTGATTTATGGTGATTTGCATAGCTATACACTTTAGTTATCAATCTTATTTTCGCATGTTCGAAATATTCGTGGCATTGCTGCACCAAGATAGGGTCGTTCGAAAAGGGTAATTGAGTTTGCTCCTCTACATATTTTATCACGTTCATTATAGAATCCAATTGAGGTTGTCCAATTATTTTATTCATACTCAAGCAATCATCATCTTTCTTCTTTTCAATCCTTGCTGCACCAAGTATCAGTGCTGCTCCATAATGAAGCTCACTAGGGATAACCATAACCTGAATGGATTCAAGATAGCTTTCTATAAGAGTTAGAAGCCAATCAATTGAATTGCCTGATTCAACAAGAACTGCAGGGTATACGAACTCTGTTATATATTTTTTTTTAATCATGCGGCTCTGCCAAATGGATAAAAGAATCGGCAGTTGTGCGTAAGCATGATCAGAAAAAGTAAAACCGCCTTTCCTTTCAATTTCACTCATAAATGAATATATTGATTCTGAAGATTGTTCTGATACCAGATGAAAACAATGCTTTCGTAAATAAAAGTCAAAATAGAACTGGCGTAAATGAAACTCCTTGCCATTGATTCTTATCGGCCTCATGTCTATTTTTAAATAATATTTCTTCAAATCATTCCTCAATAATTCCAAAACTTTACTGATTGTACTTGCACTATAGTATAGCGCTTGACTAACTTCTGAGAGCGAGCAGCCTGATTCATTCCGCATAAGAAATGTGATCAAATTATGCAGCTTGTCCGTTTCATTAATTAGATGTTCGAAAGCTAAACTTGTTTGATTGGGGGGGCGATGTAAAAAAACTCCTTTTCCTCGTTGAGTCTCAATTAGCCAATTCCCTGGAAGGAAAGAAGTAAGCTCTATTAAATCTTTTCGGACTGTCTTGATTGAGCAATTCAACAACACAGCTAATTCTTGAGCCGTTATCCAATCTTCGTGTTCTACTAAGTGCTGATATAGCTTGATTAGTCTGTTTGAAGTTGTCATGGTATGTCACCCCCTGATAAGGATCTCTATATTCGTACTTACTAAAGCAAAAATTAACTCCAAGCGATTACTCTAATAGATTCAATTGCTCAATACTTTGATTCAGAGACGTAGCACTGTAAAAAAATATTTGCACAAAACAAAACAGCATAAAAATACTAAACATTGTATTAATATAATAACTTCTCAATAATTTTATCGTCAACAAATACCTGCTATTTACCTAGGTGTATTCTCTCAACTACGAATTTTCTCATGACATTATCAAACACAATATAGCCATTCTGATAAGGTTTATACATAATGGAAAAACGCTATCTAATGATATTTTAGAATCTGTACAGATTTATGGAGATTGTACTGGTATTCTCGTTGGGTATGTGGCTAGCTTCGCGGTTTCGTGATGGATTATAAAATTATAGCATTATATTATTTTTTTTGTGAAGAGGGATAATATATTACCTTAAAATGTGTTTTATTCAAAATTCAAGTAACTTTAGTACTATTTTACATTAAACATTATTACAGATTAGTCGATATTAATTTGGTAAATCAAGCGTTTACATAAAATGGAAGGGGAATGGAAATGAAGATACGTACAAAGTTAATTATTATTTCATTGAGCCTATTATTAATTCCAAGCTTAATAATAGGTGTAAGCAGTTATTATTCTGCTAAAGAGCACTTGGATGATTTGGGAGAGAAAATGCTAAAAAATAATGTAGAAATGGCACTCCAATTAATTGATTCAATGAATTATGCCGTTCAAACCGGAGAAATATCATTAGAAGAAGCCCAAGAAAAAGTAAAACAAAATTTAATCGGGGATTTACAAAGTGATGGTTCCCGTGCAATAACTACTAACGTTGATTTAGGTGAAGACGGCTATTTC